>JARIAT010000006.1 GCA_029257715.1 Faecousia sp.
TGGAATTGGTAGACTCGCTAGATTCAGGTTCTAGTGTTCATTCCGAACGTGCGGGTTCGACTCCCGCCTCGCGCACCAAAGGCCATCCGTTAGGATGGCCTTTTTCTTGTATATTATGAGTTATTGCCACGAAGATCTTGTTTTATTTTGCGGTAGGGGTATCCGATAGGATCACCGGAGCAGGTTTTTCAGATTCGGAGGAAAACTCTACCTCGCTTTCGTGGTCCAGAAGAAACTGGGTTAATGCAAGAGCATCCTCTCTTGAAATTTCATACCATCGTTCGTTTCCGACTTTCAGATACTGATGGGCCAGAAGGCGGTAGACCTGATGCTCTCCGGAAGCATACTGCACCGAGAAAGAAAAATAGCTTTTACATTGATCGAGCGCCTCAGGCTTCTGAATCGGCTTGTTATACTTGATATCTCGAAGAATCCGCATCAGTGGATTTAATGTATTCTGAAGATGATAGACGCGATGAGAGGAGGGATTTGGACGGTACGCAACTGTAACATTCTCTACCATCCGCAGCGGCGTGCCGGCAGGCGGCTGCGGCTCTGAAGCCGAACGAAGCGATTGCGACAGCTGACATGCGCTCAGACTGGAAGCAATGGCGAAAATACAGAGCAGAAGTGAAAGCTTTTTCATAGAATCACCTCACTGAAATCGAAATCCTGACTGCATAAGAATCCACAGCTTGGCCTGATAAAGCTCCCGGCTTTGGAAGGACATTTGCTCATAGCCGGAGACAGGGTGGAAAGATGCGACTGCTGCGGACTGGTCGATCCAGAGAAGATAGGACTGGGATGCTGTATTCATTGTCTTTCCCTCCTTTTTATGTTCGGAATATAATTTTATTATACAGTTCTTTTTCACAAAATGTTGCGGCAGAGGGAATCTTTAAGAAAAATTAAGAATGAAACAGCCCCATTTAACTCGGGTTCAATGGATGATCCATCAGAATCAAATTCGCTTGATATAAACAAAAATCGCCGTCCGGTGCTCCGGACGGCGATTTTAATTCCAGGAACGGAGCATCTGCTGCATCCAGCCGCCCACATCCATCTGATAGGCAGCATTGAGGTAGTCCGGCTGAAATACTTCGGAGATGGTTCCGCAGGCAATGGCTGATCCGTGATTCATCAAAAGCGCATGGGAGCCGTAGGAACGAGCCAGACTCAGATCGTGAACGACAGAGATGACGGCTCCTCCATGGCGTTCCAACCAGGCAGTAATCAGCTCAAAGGTCTGCTTTTGATAGATGAGATCGAGATGATTCGTAGGCTCATCTAAAATCAGAATCTTGGGATTCTGTGCAAATAGCTGCGCAAGGAAGGCTCGCTGAAGTTCGCCGCCGGAAAGCGTCAGCAAGGAACGATTGATCAGTGGAGTCATACCGGTCATTTCCAGAGCCTGAGCTACCATCTGTTCGTCTTCATCGCTTTTGCGAGAGAATATCCCGGGCGCATAGGAATACCGTCCAAGACGGACCAGCTCTCCCACGGTAAAGGAATAGTTTATGCTGTGATGCTGAGACAGAACCCCCAAAAGCTTCGCAACCTGTTCGGGACGAAGGGACTTCAGGTCTGTTTCGCAGCAGCACACGGACCCGTTATAGGCAATACCCTGAGAAATGGCATTTACAACCGTAGATTTTCCGGCTCCGTTTGGACCGATCAGCATTAGCCACTGCCCCTTTTTCAGCGAGAAGCTGATATGATCCACAATGGTTTTACTGCCGCATCGGACAGAAAGGTTTTGCACTTCCAGCATTGTCATACGGTGTTCCTCCTGGACTGATAGAAAATTACGATGAATAATATGGAGCCGATAAAGCTTGTGACAACACCGATGGGAAGCTCCAGTGGATTGACAATGGTTCGGGCTAAAAGATCGCACAGCATCAGAAAAACGGCACCTCCAAAGATGCAGCAGGGCAGCAGGCGCCGGTGATTCGGACCTGAGAGCATTCTAACCATGTGAGGCGTTACAAGCCCCACAAAGCCGATGGTGCCGCCAATGGAGACACAGACCCCGATGAGCGCTGATACAGCTACCAGAGTCACGAGCTTGACCCTGCGGACATTGACACCGATATGTCGTGCGTTGTTTTCTCCGATTGCAAAGGCATTCAGCTCTCGGGCATGGCAGACAATGGTTCCCCCGCAGAGGATCAGAGCGGCTAAGAGAAGCAGGGCGTTCTGATAACTGCTTCCTGCAAGGGAACCCATGGTCCAAAAGGTGATGTTCTTGACTTTGTCAGCTGCGAAGGTAATGACAAGGGAGAGAATACTGGAGACAAACATCGAGTAAATCACACCGATCAGAATGATCGTATTTGTAGACAGGGAGTAGTCGAGCTTGTAAGCCAGTGACAAAATAATCAGCAGGGAAAGAAAAGCAAAGACCATCGCCATCACCATGGTGCCTGCGAAGGGAAACTGTGGAAGTGTAATTTCAAACGCAATGGCAATGACCGCACCCAAAGACGCACCGGAGGAAACCCCCAGTGTGGAACCATCCGCCAGAGGATTTTTGAGCAGTCCCTGCATAGCACCGCCGCAAAGGGAGAGCGCCGCCCCCGTGAGAGCAACGCAGAGCACACGGGGAAGACGGACGGAAAGGATAATGGATTTTGCGGAAATATCGGGAATCGGCTGTCCGATCATTGCCTTCCATATGACATGGACAGTATCGGTGAAGGGGATGGTTACACTGCCGACGCAGACGCAGATGAGAAGCGTCAGAACGGTGACAGCGATAAAACAGAGGTATGCAATTGGCCCGAAGTGTTCTTTTTGCCGCAATGCGGCAAAGGAGGACGCGGATGCGTCCCCCTTTCCGGTAAGAAAACGATTACTTTTGGCCATGGACGAAATCGGACAGCACCAGTGCGCCGTCTGCCAGACGGGGCGCAGGGCGAGACAATTCGTTGTTGGGCAGGTTCAAAATGGCACCGTTTTTCACAGCGGTAACATTTTCCCAGCCGGTTCGGCCCAGAATCTCTTCTTCAGGAGTGGGGCCCTCACCGAAGTACATGGAGATCGTAACGATGTAATCGGGATTGCGTTCCAGAACCTGTTCCTCAGAGACTTCGCCCCAGCCTTCCACGTCGGAGAAGATGTTGGTCAGACCCAGCATCTGGGCAATTTCATCCATGAAGGTATGGCTGCCGGCAGCCCAGAGGCCATACTCCAGAGGAGAAACCTCAAAGTAAATCGTCTTGGAGCCATCACCGGTGGATGTTTCCTGAATTTTTGCAAAGGTATTTTTCATACCTTCGATAATGGATACAGCTTCGTTGGTTTTCCCCATCAGGGTTCCGATCATCTGAATGGCGGTATAAACACCGTCAATATCCTGTGCATCGGAAACAACGACCTTGATACCGGCCTCTTCCAGAGCGGCAATCTGTTCTTCGGTCTGAGCCATGGTGCTCATCAGAAGTACGTCGGGCTTGAGCTCGATAATCTGCTCAAGATTGGTGTTTGCACCGGACTCGACTGCGGGAACATCCATCACAGCCATGGGATAGTCGCAGTATTTGCCGCGGCCAACCAGGGTATCACCCGCATCGAGCGCATAGAGAATCTCGCAGTCAGAGGGAGTCAGTGCAACGATCCGTTCAGCAGGTTTGTCCAATGTTATGGTTCTGCCGATCATATCCACAACGGTAACACCGTTGCTTGCTTCGGTTGCGATGGTTTCAGTAGCTGCGGCAGCTTCAGAGGGCGCAGTTGTTTCCGCAGGCGCAGCTCCGCAGGCCGAAAACATGCTCAGCATCATTGCAAAGGTTAATACCAGCGCAATTTTCTTCAGGTATTTCATAGGAAATACCTCCTTTCGTGTAGTTTGATCTATCATGAAGCCAAAAGGTTACGGAATCGGAGTCCAGGAATGACCCTCGATCCGATAGCCGTGCCCAGGAGTTGGCTGCCATGTATAACGATTTCTTTCCTCGTGGGGAAAGAGGCTGTCCATAATGACGGCGATTGTGCCGCCATGGACAATGAGAACGGTGTTTTGATCGGTGGATTGAATGTCGTGCAGTGCCTCGCAGACACGGCGCCGCATTTGCCTGCCGCTTTCACCATCCGGCGGGAGGTTTGCGTCGTTGTCGCCAGAAATCCAACGGAGATAGGCTATATCATTTTTCAGCTGTTCATAGGATTTCATTTCAAAAACTCCAAAGTTGAGTTCACGAAAGCGAGAATCCGATTGGTGAGGAACAGTACCGAAGAGGATTTGGAGTGTTTGCTCCGTCCGAATCATGCCGCTGGTTATAAACCGGCAGGCTACCGGCGGATGGTAATGCAGATGCTGCAATTCTTCCATCCCTCTGGAACTGAGGGGGAGATCCGTGGAACCGCAGTAGAGGTGCTGTTCATTGGCGTCTGTTTTTCCGTGTCGAATCAGATCAAGAATCATAAAACTGCCTCAGATCAGGGCCAATACACCGACACCGCAGAGCTCTGCGATGGTCAGGCAGAAGCCGGAAATATCTCCATTCATTCCCTGAAGCGCACAATAGCTTCGCTGTAAAGCCAATACGTAGCCAATGAGCGCACCGAGCACCGCAAAGCCGTTGCCATCCCAGAGGAGAAAAGCGCAGATCAGGGAAAGAACGATCAGCCCTATAAAGACAAAACTGTGCCATTTGGGGTAATAGGTCATCTGACGAAACTGACTGGAGGGCAAGGCAGGCAGATGAATGACAGCCAAGGCCGAGCAGCATCGGGTGACAACGGGAATCAGAATCAATACCCGCATATCCCGGTTCTCAGGAATGGAAGAAAACAGGGCAAACCCCGTTAGAATCAGGAACACACACCAGACCACAGCGAAAGACCCCACATGGGGATCCTTAAGAATGACTCGGCGCTGCTCCAGATCCCGCCAGGAGCTGATGGCATCCACGACATCAAGATATCCATCAAGATGGATCAGTCCCGTCGCAAGATACGGAAAAGCACACATACACAGCGCTGTTACAAGGATCGGAAGCTGCAAATATGTCATCAACCAGTGCAGCAAGGCCCATAGAACACCGATTTCAAGTCCTACAACGGGAAGAAAAAGCAGCATATAGGGTCGGGCTTTTTCGTCCCAGCATTTGCACGGGAAGGGAAGCGCACAGAACATAGACTGCGTCATGGAAAACGCTGTAAAATATTGTTTCATAGAACCCACATCCAAAAGAAAAACGCAGCAGCGAAGATTCGCTGCTGCGCCGATTATCGCAACAAAACCCGTCCCCAAAACCCATGGAGGCAGGCATACTCTGTGAGCAGGTCTTCTGACTCAGGGCTTAAGGAGCAATGCTCCCGCGTTCATGGCGCTGCCTTCCCGGTTTCCCAGTGACGAACTCTCATTCACGAGCCATGACCTCAGCCTTTACAGCGGCGGTACCGTTCGGGATTCCAACCCGATTCCCTATTCTTCCTGCCGAGGCTACCCGGACAGGACACTCACAAGGATTTATTCATAAAATCGGTATCATTATAACATCTCACAGGTAAATGTCAACCTTGACAAAAGTATGTGCAATGGCTATGCTTGAACTCATCAACGAGGCCCCGACAATCAGTTTGTTCGGGAGAAAGGAGCATCCATGAATCTGAAAACGGTACTCTCTGCGATTCAGCCTGCCAACAGGCAGGCTTATGATGCCTGTATCGAGCGGTTTCACCAAATTGCAAAACCTGTGGGAAGTCTGGGAAAGCTCGAAACACTTCTGGCAATGATTGCAGGAGCCAGCGGAAGTGCGGAAATCGATATCCGGAAAAAATGCGTCATGGTTTATTGCGCAGATAATGGTGTGATTGCACAGGGTGTGGCGCAAAGCAGCCATAAAGTCACCACCACCATCGCTCAATCACTGATGCGAAGAACCACAAGTGTTGATGCAATGGCTAAGGCAGCAGGGGCGGATGTGTTCCCGGTCAATATGGGGATGATCGATTTGGTGGAGGGAATGCCTGACCGATCTATTGCCAGAGGAACGGGAGATATTACCTGCGGGCCTGCGATGTCCCGAGCGCAGGCCGAGCAGGCGATTCTTACGGGAATTGAAATGGTGCGGCTGCGCAAGGAGCAGGGGTATCAACTGATTGCGGCGGGGGAAGGTGGAATCGGAAATACAACCACATCCAGTGCGGTTGTGGCGGTGCTGCTGCATAAGCAGCCAGAGGCGGTGACGGGCCGTGGATCGGGTCTTTCGGATGAAGGCCTTGCACGAAAACAAAATGCCATCACGCGGGCCATTGAGGTGAACCGACCGGATCATGATGATGTATTGGATGTTCTGTCAAAGCTGGGCGGTTTTGATCTCTGCGCCATGACCGGTACATTCCTGGGCGGTGCGTTCTATGGAATACCGATCATCGTGGATGGGTTTATCTCCGCAACAGCTGCACTTTGTGCCGTGATGCTTCATCCGGATGTGAAAGGATATCTTCTGCCGTCACATATGACGGCAGAACCTGCGGGAAAGTTGGTTATGGAGCAGCTGGGATTCTCCCCCATTCTCCATGGGGAGATGCGATTGGGAGAGGGGACGGGAGCAGTGGCACTGATGAGTCTTCTGGACCTCTCAGCGGCCGTTTATCATCATGCGGCGACATTTGAAAGTCTTGGCATGGAGGCGTATAAAACATGGAAATCCAACTGATTTACGGACCAAACGGCAGTGGTAAGAGCCTCTATGCAGAGACGGAAGCAGCGGCCGCAGGCAAAAGCCTTGTATACCTCGCAACCATGGTTGCTCAGAATGAAGAAAATCTGCGGCGGATTAAAAAGCATCGGATTCAGCGGCAGAACAAGGGATTTCGGACTGTGGAACAGGGATGGGAGATTCAGAATATCCGTGTAACAGCGGAAGATACCGTGCTTTTGGAGGATGTGTCCAATCTGCTGGCCAATGGGATGTTTGCTCACGGAGGGACAGCAGATCAGGCATTGGAACAGATCCTCGCTCTGGCGCAGAGATGCAGGCGGATGGTGATTGTGACGATTCAGGGACTTCAGGAGGATGGTTATGACGCAGAAACTGCGGCATATATCCGAGCACTGAACCGGCTGAATGAGGCACTTGCGGTCCGGGCCTGTTCGGTAACGGAAATGCGGGATGGTGTTCCCATGAAAATCAAATAAAAAAACAGGCCGTCCAATAGGACGGCCTGTTGAACTGTTTTGGGACAGTGACACGGAAGATTATCGATCCTCACGGAAATAGGATTGCCCCAGACTTTCAGGAGGCTGACTTTCCCGGCGCTTGCGCATGCTGACAATCAGAAGAACAGCAATGGTAACGACATAGGGCAGCATCTTAAACAGCTCCTGTGCGGCGACGGTCAGATTGGGGATGTAGTTATGAATAATAAACAGTCCGCCAAAAAGGATAGAGCCGAGGATACTGACACTGGGTTTCCAGACAGCGAAAATGACCAAGGCAATTGCGAGCCATCCACGGTCGCCGAAACCGTCGTTGGACCACACACCGCAGGCGTAGTCCATGACATAATACAGTCCGCCAAGGCCGGCAATTACGCTGCCGATGCAGGTTGCAATGTACTTATACGCACCGACATTGATACCAGCGGCATCAGCAGTCGTGGGACTTTCGCCGACGGCACGCAGCTGAAGACCCACACGGGTGTGGTTCAGTACATAGGAGCTTACAAGGGCAATGATGATTGCGGTATAAGCCAGAAAACTATAAGACAGGAAGATTTCACCGAACCATCCAAGGTTATCTGCAAAGGGAAGCGTTTTCCGGAAGCAGTTGCTGGTTGCGGTCAGGGCAATGGAGGGCATATCGGAGCCGGAGAGCTTGATGAGGGATCCACCGAAGAAGTTGCCGAAACCAACACCGAAGGTAGTAAGTGCCAGACCGGTGACATTTTGATTTGCCCGCAGGGTGATGGTCAGGAAGGAATAAATAAGGCCTGCCAAAAGGGAACCTGCGATGCAGCTTAAGGTTGGGATCAGAACAGCCAGAAGGGTATTGATCTCAGCGGGAGAAGTCAGTGACTGCTCATAGAGAAATGCACCGATTACTCCGGAGATTCCTCCGACATACATAATGCCGGGAATACCAAGGTTCAGATTGCCGGACTTTTCGGTGAGAATTTCACCGGTGGAGCCAAACAGCAGAGGAATGCCCTGCACAACGGCTCTTTGAATAAAGGCAGTAATCATTACTTTGCATCCTCCTTTGCATTTTCACGGAATTTGATGCTGTAATTTACGAAAAACTCGCTTCCGATGATGAAGAAAATAATGATGCCGGTAATGATATCGGAGAAGGAGTTGTTCAGCGCAAAGATGGTAGAGATTTCGGTGGCACCTTTCTGAAGGAAGACAATCAGGAAGGAGGTAAGAATCATATAGAACGGATTGAACTTGGCGAGCCATGCGACCATAATTGCGGTGAAGCCCCGTCCGCCGGCCAGATTGCGGGTCAATGTATGGTCGGTGCCACTGACAAGCAGGAGTCCTGCAATGCCGCAAAGAGCACCGGAGAGAAGCATGGTTCTGATAATAACCTTTTTGATATTCAGGCCGATATACCGAGCGGTGTTTTCACTTTCACCGACGATCTGGATTTCATAACCCTGCTTGCTGTAATTGAGGTAAATATACATCAGAACCGTCAGAACTGCGACGATCAGGATATTTGCGAGGTAGGGCTTGCCGAGGATGGCGGGCATCCAGCCTGCCTGCGAGGCACTGTTGATGACGCCGATCTGTCCGGAGCCTTTGGGAACGGACCATTCATAGGAAAAATAGGATACCAACTGAATGGCGATGTAGTTCATCATCAGGGTAAACAGGGTCTCGTTGGTATTCCACTTGGCTCGGCAGTAGGCCGGAATCATGGCCCAGATTCCGGCACAGATGATGCTGGAAACAATCATCACGGCAAACAGCACCGGTGTAGGGAGTGAATCACCAAGCTTAATCATGCAGGCAGTGGTGGCAAGTGCGCCGATGAGCACCTGACCCTCTGCACCGATGTTCCAGAACTTCATTTTAAAGGCGGGCGTGACCGCCAGAGAGACACACAGCAGCATGGCAAGATTCTGTGCCATGCCCCAGATACGCCGCGGTGTGCCGAAGGAGCCGCCGATCATGGTGCCGTAGACCTTGAAGGGATCCTCGCCTGTCAGCAGAACCGTAATCAGGCCGCTGACCACCAGAGCGGCGACAACCGCCAGAATTCGGATTGTCCAGGCTTTCCACCAGGGGATGGAAGTACGCTTGACAATATGGAAGTACGGTTCCCGTACAGTTGTTTCTTTTTTACTCATTGTCTTCACCTCTGTCGGACTTGGTCATAAGAAGGCCGATCTCTTCCTTGGTTGTAGTGCGGGCATCCACAGTGCCGGTGATTCTGCCGGAGCCGATGACCATGATTCGGTCGCACAGTTCCATCAGGACATCCAGATCTTCACCGACGAAGATTACGGCAACCCCTTTTTTCTTTTGTTCATTGAGCAGATTGTAAATGAGGTAGGAGGAATTGATATCAAGGCCGCGGACAGGATAGGCAACCATCAAAACAGTGGGAGCTGCGGCGATTTCCCGGCCCACCAGAACTTTCTGAACATTGCCGCCGGAAAGGCGGCGAACCGGTGTGTGCGCGTCAGGAGTCACAACCTCCAGCTGCTCAATAATCTGCTCAGCCAGATTCTTGGGGGCTTTGCGCTCTAAGAAGAAGGATTTTCCTTTGCGGTAGCTGCGAAGCATCATGTTATCAACGATATCCATGTTGGCAACAAGCCCCATGCCCAGGCGATCTTCCGGAACAAATGACAGCCGAACACCCATCTCTCGAATTTGCAGCGGCGTTCTGCCGCGAAGATTATCGATTTGATTGGTTGCGGGGTTATTATAGAGAATTTCACCGCCGTTCAGATGCTGAAGACCTGCGATTGCTTCAAGCAGTTCCCGCTGACCGGAGCCTGCGATACCGGCAACACCGAGAATTTCGCCGGAGGAGAGATTGAAGCAGATGTCGTTGAGTACCTTGACGCCTTCGCGGTTGATGCAGTCGAGGTGCTTGACTTCCAATCGCTGCACCTGATTTTCGCATTCGCTGCGCTCGATATTGAGGGAGACCTTCTTGCCGACCATCATTTCGGTAAGCTGCGATTCGTTGGTCTCTTTCGTGTTGACCGTGCCGACGTATTCGCCCTTTCGCAGGACGGTAACCCGGTCGGACAGTGCCAGAACCTCGTGCAGCTTGTGTGTGATGATAATGATTGCCTTGCCGTCGTCGCGCATTCTGCGCAGAACGGTAAAGAGCTTTTGCGTTTCCTGCGGCGTCAGAACGGCAGTAGGCTCATCCAGAATCAGAATGTCGGCACCGCGGTAGAGCACCTTGATGATCTCTACGGTTTGCTTTTCGGAAATGGACATCTCATAGATTTTTTTCATTGGATCAATGTCAAATCCGTACTGGAGGCTGATTTTACGGATGCGCTCGGCAGAGTGCTTCAGGTTAAATCCTTCTTTTTCCTGAAGTCCCAGAACGATATTTTCTGCGGCGGAAAATACATCGACCAGTTTAAAATGCTGGTGAATCATGCCGATTTTGTACTGGAAGGCATCTTTCGGAGAACGAATGACAACTTCCTGACCGTCAATGTAGATGGAGCCATGATCCGGGAAGTAAATTCCGGAGATCATATTCATCAGAGTTGTCTTTCCGCTGCCGTTTTCGCCCAGAATGGACAGGATTTCACCGCGGTTCACCGTCAGGTTTACATCCTTATTGGCAACGATCGTACCAAAGGTTTTTGTAATGTTTTTTAATTCAATTGCAGCAGATCCCATGTTGCACGCTCCTGTATTAGTTCCAAAGTGGTTGAAAGCCTGTCGTATAGAGAAAAGATAGGGCGGGGCCAAAGACCCCGCCCTGCTGAAATACAAGTGTAGAGTTATTTCTCGTTCAGAGTGGTGATGCCGTCGATCATCAGAGTGAAGTAGGGGGCAGCACGCATCTCGGACTCGTGGAAGTAACCATCGAAGATGGCCTCAGTATCGGGGGTGTAGGCATCGTCGGTATCAACATCGGCCATAAAGGAAGTGGGAGTTTCTCCGTTAACGGTGAAGGTAGCGGTATCGAAGACCTTGAGCTCACCGGAAGCAAGCTTGGCAGCGGCAGCTTCAACTGCTTCCGCAGTCCCAGCAGCGGCAGCCTGCTCGTTGATATCGGACAGCACAACAGAGCCTTCTGCAGTACCGCCGCACCAGTCAGCAGCAATTTCCTCGCCGGAAGCGACACAATTTACAATATACTCGAAGTAAGGAGCCCAGTTGATGCGGGAAGAGACGATAAAGGTGTTGGGGCAGGCAGCGACGGTGCTGCCGTTGTAAGAGACGTTGGGAACACCGGCAGTTTCACATGCGGTGGGGGCGCCCATGGAGTCGGCGTGCTGGCTGATGAGCTTGCAGCCACGCTGAATCAGCGTGTTGGCAGCTTCTTTCTCAGCGGTTTCGTCGTACCAAGATCCGGTGAACTGAACCTCCATCGTAGCGGAAGGACAGACGGAACGGGCACCCAGGAAGAAGGAGGTGTAGCCGGAAATAACTTCTGCGTAGGTGAATGCGCCGACATAGCCGATCTTTGCCTCTTCCGCGGTGAATTCACCGGCTTCGATCATCTCGTTGAGCTTCATGCCCGCGGCAATACCGGCAAGATAGCGGCCCTCGTAAATATTTGCGAAAGCGTTATGCAGGTTGGGAAGACCTGCAGTATGAGCAGTCGTGCCGGTTGCATGGCAGAACTGAACCTCGGGGTATTCCTTTGCAGCTTTGGCAATAAAGGGCTCATGACCGAAGCTGTCCGCAAAGACAATGTTGCATCCACGGTCAGCCAGATCAGCGGCTGCCTCATAGCAGTCATTGCTTTCGCCGATGTTGGTCTTGAAAATGACCTGGTCATCGCTCAGACCAAGAGCTTCCTTAGCTGCGTTGGCAGCGTCAATAAAGTTCTTGTCGTAGGTAGAATTCTCATCGTGCAGGAAGATGAAGCCGATCTTTACAGCGGTGTTCTTACCGCCCTCGTCGTTGCCAGCGGCATCATTACTGCCGCAGCCTGCGAACAGACCCAGCACCATGACAGCTGCCAGAAGAAGTGCAATGTACTTTTTCATTTGATAGCCTCCAAAAAATATTTACATTTTATAGAATAAAATGATTTACTGAGTTAGGTGCGGAAGGTGACGGAATGATCGTCCATGCGTTCGATGATGGCCAGAGATTCTACCCGCATTCCCTGACTGCGGAGCAGATCCCCGCCTTTCTGAAATCCTTTTTCGATGGCTACGGCGGCACCGACTACCTCAGCACCGGAAGCAGTGATGATTTTGGCCAATCCCTCAAGGGCTTTGCCATTTGCCAGGAAATCGTCAACGATGAGGACACGGTCACCGGTATGGAGGTATTGCTTTTCAACCACCACGGTGTAGTCGGTATTATGCGTATAAGAGTGAACAACGGCAGTGCAGATGTCGCCGGAAAGATTGCTGGAACGATTCTTTTTTGCAAAAACCACAGGAACATTCAGCGCAACAGCGGCTGCGAATGCCAGAGGAATTCCAGATGTTTCAATGGTTAGGATTCGGGTGACACCGTCATCCGCAAAAAGATCTGCAATTTCCTTTCCCATCTCCATCATAAACGGTGCGTCAATTTGGTGATTGAGAAAAGAGCCTACTTTCAGGATATTTCCGGGAAGAACAGTTCCTTCTTTCAAAATTTTTTCTTCCAGAGCTTTCATCAGGTTCACCATCTTTCAAAAAAATAAAAACAGGTTTCGTATACTGAAACCTGCCACACAAATAGAATCCATCCCAATCTGGGAGGACTCTGCCAATAGTCGTACATGTGGCAGTACGGTAGAGACATTTGGGCCATTCATCCAAAACTATATCGGCATAACATTTAATTTACGACCGAATACTACCACAAATTTTAACATAAGTCAACAAAGACCGGGGGGATTTTTAAACTTTGGACATGGATTAGACATAATTTCTAAGAAAGACATTTTTTCCTGTGGAAAAATGGACACAATCACAACGAAGAGAAAACAGCATGAAGTTTCGTGTTAGAAATAAAAAATTGAGAAAAGCAGCAGAAAACAGCATGACAAATAGAAACTTCTATGATAGAATGAAACAGTTTTGCAATACGGCTGCATAAAATAACAAAAACGGAGTGAGAGATGTGAAAGAGAGAAAAATCGGAGGAAGTATGTGGGTCGTGCTGGCAGCACTTTTGATGTCCACCGGCGGTCTGTTTATCAAGATGAGTCCATGGAATGGATTCAGCATCAATGGAGCAAGATGTTTTTTTGCGGTACTGGTTGTGGGAATCTACCTGATCGTGACAAAACATCCGCTGAAGTTTAATCGATGGATTCTTCTGGGGAGTATCTGTGTCAGCGGAACCTGTCTGCTTTATTCGGTGGCCAATACGCTGACAACAGCAGCCAACGCGGTGGTGCTTCAGTTTACTGCGCCGGTTTTTGTCATGGTTCTTTCTGCGATTTTCTGGAAACGCAGACCGACCAAGTTACAGATGGTTAGCTGTGCGGTGGTGATTGTCGGCGTGGTGTTTTTCTTTCTGGACAGTCTCAGTGCCGGAAATATGCTGGGAAACCTGTTGGCGCTGTGCGCAGGTCTGACGTATGCGGGGGTATTTCTGCTGGATGACCTTCCGGATGCGGACCCGATTTCTTCCGTATTTTTTGCCAATATTTTAAGTGCGGTGGTGGGACTGCCGTTCGTGTTCCGGGAGACAGATTTCGGCATGGCGGCTTGGGCAAGTGTGATTCTGCTGGGTGTGTTTCAGGTGGGACTTGCCTACGTTTTCATGTGTAAGGGTCTCAAAAATACACCTGCGGTGACGGCAAGTCTGATTACCGGAATTGAGCCGATCCTGAATCCGACGCTTGTAGCAATTGTATTCCACGAAACCATTGGAACACTGGCACTTTTTGGTGCGGTGATCGTGGTTTCCACGGTGCTGATTTATAATGTCTGTTCCGCACGGCAGACGACCTGAGCATTAAAAAGACCGACATCTGTCGGTCTTTTTCGTTGTATCAGATGGGTCTGCGACAGAGGGTAGTTTTGGGGTCAGGGTTGACAAATATGTGTTTTTTGCCTTAAAATATACAGGATTTAGCGGATATATATGAAATCAGGGATTCAGCTGCGGCGGCGGAAGGCTGCGGCATTTTTTGTGTTATCGGAGGAGAGAACCGAATGAAATGGTCATTGGCGGCGCTCATTTTAGGATTTTGTATCGATCTGGTGGTAGGAGATCCTCACTCGATTCCACATCCGGTGGTATTTATGGGGAAGCTCATTACATGGCTGGAAAGAATTCTTCGCAGAATATTTCCGAAAACGGTGCCTGGAGAAAGAATTGCGGGAGGTGTGCTGTGGGTTTTGACTGCCGGAATTTCAACGGCATTACCTATGGGAATCCTCTTGGTGTGCCATCGTGTCAGTCCTTGGCTTCGTCTGGCGGTGGAAAGTATTATGTGCTGGCAGATTCTGGCGACAAAATCTCTGCGGGATGAGAGCATGAAGGTTTATGATGCCCTGAAATCCGGAGATCTTGAGAAATCCCGCCGTGCAGTTTCTATGATTGTCGGACGGGATACGGAAGCACTGGATGCGGCAGCTGTGACCCGTGCGGCAGTGGAGACTGTGGCAGAAAATACCTCAGATGGAATTGTAGCGCCGATGTGCTTTATCGCTGTGGGGGGAGCGCCCCTTGGGTTTTTCTATAAAGCTGTGAATACGATGGATTCTATGCTTGGCTATGTAGAACAGCCCTATCAAAATATCGGATTGGTTCCGGCGAAAATGGATGATGCGGCTAATTATATTCCGTCCCGCCTGTCGGCACTGCTTATGCTGTTTGCCGGATGGGGGCTGCGGATGGATGTTAAAAACGGATGGCGTATTTTCCGCCGGGATCGATTCAACCATGCAAGCCCGAATTCTGCCCAGACGGAATCCGTGTGTGCGGGACTGATGGGTCTTCGTCTGGCAGGAGATGCCCGATATCATGGGGTGCTTCACAAAAAGAAGTTTATCGGGGATGCACTTCGGGAGATTACGCCGGAGGATATCCCCAGAGCGTGCAGACTGCTTTATGGTGCGGCAATTCTTTCCCTGATCCTTCTGACAGGAATCAAAGGCTTAATCATAGGAGTATGAGTGATGTTATATCAGACAAAAAATCCCCACGGAGGAGATATTTATTCGGAACCGATCACACTGGATTTTTCGGCCAATACCAATCCTTTTGGAACCCCTGACGGTGTTTTGAATGCGATTCGGGAGTCGCTGCCGCAGATTCATCGGTATCCAGACCCTTACTGCCGCCGCCTTGTCAGGGACATTGCTGAGAAAGAATCCATTGCCCAAGAGATGATTCTCTGTGGAAATGGTGCGGCGGAATTGATATTTTCGTTCTGTGAAGGGAGCTCAGCCAAAAGAGGATTGGAGTTGGCACCTACCTTTTCGGAATATTCCAGAGGAATCGAACGATTGGGTGGAGAGATGATTCGATGGCCGCTTCGGAAGGAAACGGAATTTCTTCCGAATGAGGATATTCTGGAGGCAGTTCACCGGGAGAAACCGGATGTTGTTTTTCTCTGCAATCCCAATAATCCCACGGGACGGATGATTCCGCAGGAGCTGCTTATGGAGATTTTGGAGCTGACAGGAAACCTCGGCAGCAGGGTTTTTCTCGACGAATGTTTTCTGGATTTGACAGATCGGGGAATCAGCTTGGTGCAGAAACTGGAGCGGTATCCGCATCTTTGCATCTTAAAGGCATTCACAAAGAGCTACGGAATGGCAGGTGTTCGGCTGGGCTACTGCATGAGCAGTGATCAAAATCTGCTCAGAGCCATGGCGCAGACGGTTCAGCCGTGGAATGTTTCGGCTTTGGCTCAGGCGGCAGGCATCGCAGCGCTGCAAGAGAAGGAATTTTTAGAGAAAACCAAAGACCTGATTCGGATACAGCGCCCGCAGCTCAAAACGTATTTGGAGACGCTGGGATTTTATGTCTGTCCTTCAGAAGGAAATTATCTGCTTTTTCAGGGACCGGCAGGTTTGGCGGAGGAACTGAAACGAAAGCAGATTGCAATAAGGAACTGCGGCAACTATCATGGTCTTGGGGAAGGCTGGTATCGGATTGCGGTGCGCTTACCGGAGGAAAATCAAATTTTAATGTGTGCGATCTCAGAAGCAATGGAGAGGAAAACCATATGGCAAAGAACATAATGATTCAGGGAACCATGTCCAATGCCGGAAAAAGCATATTGTGTGCCGGCCTTTGCCGGATTTTTAAACAGGATGGTTACCGGGTGGCTCCGTTCAAGAGTCAGAATATGGCGCTCAACTCATTTATTACGGAGTCGGGAGGAGAAATGGGGCGAGCGCAGGTGGTTCAAGCGGAAGCGGCAGGCTTGAAGCCGGATGTCCGGATGAATCCGATTTTATTGAAGCCCACCACAGATGTGGGCAGTCAGGTTATTGTCAACGGTGTCGTGCAGGGGAATATGAAGGCATCAGAGTATTTTCACCGCAAGCCTGAGTATATCCCGAAGATTTTGGAAGCCTATCACGCACTTGCACAGGAAAATGACATCATTGTGATTGAAGGCGCAGGCTCTCCGGCGGAGATCAACCTCAAGCAGACAGACATTGTGAATATGGGCCTTGCGAAGCTTGTGGATGCGCCGGTTTTATTGGTGGGAGACATTGATCGGGGCGGTGTATTTGCGCAGCTATATGGTACGGTGGCACTTTTGGAAGCGGATGAAAAAGCCCGAATCAAGGGAACCATCGTCAATAAATTCCGAGGGGATCGAGCAATTTTGGAGCCGGGACTGAAAACACTCGAGGAACTTTGCGGAGTTCCGGTGGCGGGGGTTATCCCGTATGTAGATGTGGATATTGATGATGAGGACAGCCTGAGCGAGCGATTTGATCACAGGCAAGCCAGAAAGAGCATTGATATTGCGGTAATTCGACTGCCACGTATTTCCAATTTTACGGATTTTGCGCCTTTTGAGCGCTATGAAAATGTGTCACTTCGATATGTAGACCGTGTATCAGATCTGCATGAACCGGATTTGATCCTGATTCCCGGCACAAAAAGCACGATTTCAGACCTTAAATGGCTTCGAGAGAGCGGTATGGAGGCATCTATCGAGAAAGCTTCTGCCGCAGGATCTCTGATTTTCGGGATCTGTGGCGGATATCAGATGCTGGGCAGGAGAATTTCTGACCCCAATCAGGTGGAAGCAGCCGCAAGTCAGGAAATTGCAGGTCTTGATTTTCTGGATATGGAAACCGTGTTTGGTGGAGAGAAGGTGCAGCGGCAGATTCGCGGGCAGTTTGAAAATGTCTCTGGGGTTCTCTCCGTTTTAAATGGAAAATCCTTTGAGGGATACGAGATTCATATGGGACGAAGTGGAGAGAATCTGCCCAGTGTCTGCTGTCGGGAAAATATCTATGGGAGCTATATTCATGGGATATTTGATGCACCCGGTGTGGCAGATGCGGTTGTACAGGCACTTTGCAACCGAAAGGGAATCAATTTTTCTTCGATCAATACCTTTGATATCCACGAATACAAAGAGCAGCAGTATGATCGTCTGGCGGATGCAGTGAGGGCAGGACTTGATATGGATTTTGTCTATCGGATTTTAAATCGGGAAGAATAGCAAACAGCGCTCTGTCAAAAAACAGAGCGCTGTTTTGTTGAAAGTGATTGACAATTGTACGATATCGGACTATAATTACCAAACCCTATGAGGACAGGAGCGGTTCTATGAGTCAAAATCAAATGGAACAGCTGCGTCAATTCAGCTATCTCATTGGAGAGATTGATGCAGTTTACCACGAAATCTATCTGCGGCAGGGAATATCGGATTCGGTAGGAAAAATTCTCTACACCATCTGTTGTAATGGAGGCCGTCAGCCGCTTAATGAGATCTGTCGGACAATGGGACTGAGTAAACAGACGGCAAACTCTGCTATACGCAAATTGGAGGCAGAGGGCAGCGTTTATCTGGAGTCCATCGATGGAAAATCTAAAATGGTCTGTCTGACACCGCATGGAATACATCTGGCAGAGGAAACGGTGCTTCCGGTGATTGAAATGGAGAAGCGGATATATCGTTCCTGGACACAGGAAGAGCGGCAGGGCTATATGGATCTAACGGAAAAATTTTTGAGGGATTTGCTGGAAAAAAGCCGGGAAATCACAGAAAGGGGATCATTATGATTCAGTTATCGGATCATTTTACTTATGGGAAGCTGATGCGATACACCTTCCCATCAATTGTGATGATTATTATTACATCGATTTACGGCATGGTAGATGGATTGTTTGTGTCGAATTTTGTGGGGAAAACTGCTTTTGCGGCGGTAAATTTTATTTTACCGTATGTGATGATTCTCGGGTGTACGGGATTCATGTTTGGCAGCGGTGCAGGCGCTCTGATCTCAAAAACCATGGGAGAAGGCAGGCATGAGAAAGCCAACGAGATATTTTCGCTGGTAATTTATTCTTCCTTTGGAATCAGTTTTCTGCTGTTTGCGGTTGGAAATCTTCTGCTTCGGCCTGTGGCGGTGGCACTTGGCGCAGAAGGTCGGCTGCTGGAGGACTGCCTGCTCTATGGGAGAGTTTATCTGCTGGGAGTTCCGGCGAGCTTGCTCCAGTATGAGTTCCAGTATCTGTTCTCCACGGCAGGAAAACCAAAGCTGGGACTTTACGTTACATTGGCGGCGGGGATCTGCAACATGGTTCTGGATGGAGTATTTGTGGGGATGCTCTCCGGAGGCTTGGTAGGAGCAGCCGCAGCTACGGTACTGAGCCAGTGCGTCGGCGGTTTCCTTCCGGTACTGTATTTTTTCCGAAAAAACAACAGCCTGTTACAGCTGAAAAAAGCAAGCTTTGACGGCAAGGTTTTGGTAAAAACCTGCACCAATGGCATTTCCGAGCTTCTGAACAATATCTCGTGGGCATTGATAGGAATGCTTTATAATGTACAGCTTCTGCGCTATGCCGGAGAGGATGGTGTGGCAGCATATGGCGTCGTCATGTATGTGTGCATGATCTTTTTCGGTGTTTTTGTCGGCTACACCGTGGGGATTTCCCCGATTGTTGGATATCAGTACGGGGCGCAAAATCATCAGGAGCTGCACAGCCTGCTGAAAAAGACACTGGTGATTCTCGGAGGCTTTTCCCTGGCGATGTTCCTTTGCTCCAGTGTGCTGGCGGAGCCGTTTTCAAGGATTTTTGTGGGTTACGACCCGGTTCTGCTGGCAATGACGGTCCGGGGCTTTAAAATCTACGCATTTTCCTATCTTTTTGCGGGATATGCAACACTAGGCTCCTCGTTCTTTACGGCGCTGAACGACGGGGTTGTATCTGGAATTCTCTCGGTTCTTCGGGCATTTTTCTTCCAGTCCATTGCGGTTATTTGTATGCCGATGCTCTGGGGCTTGGACGGAATCTGGGCAGCAACGATTGCGGCGGAGGGTCTTGCCTGCATAGCGGTGTTTGGCTTTTTGCTGGCAAAACGAAAAAAGTATCACTACTAAACCAAAAACGCGGAGAAAAGCAGCTGCTTTTCTCCGCGTTTATGCTTGCTCCGGTGCTTTTGCAAGAAACATGGCGATTTTGATTCCGTCGTCATAGCCTTTGCGATAAAAGGTGCGCAAAGCATCCGGATCCCGAGTCAGGGTGGTTACACCGCAGGTATCATCAGGGGCAATAATCAGAGCCTTGCCCTGGCGTACATATTCCTGCGCAAGCGCAACTCCACGATTGTATTTTTCTGCCCGCAGACAGAGCTGCTCGGCGGCATTCGGATAGCGATGGTGGATGATCCGAGCCAGCTTTTCGTCTTGATCCGATACGCGGATTGTAGATTCAGGCTTGGTCAGCAGAACGATGACCTTGTCACATCCAAGCTCAAAGGCTTTTTGAACCGGGACAGGGTCGCCCAAGGCCCCATCAAAATACAGCTTTTCACCAACCGCATAGGGGTGACAGACAAGGGGAATTGCGCTGGAAGCTTTCATTACATTATAGTTATCCTGAAAAATATCCTGTTTGCTGAAATAGCGGGTTTCTCCGGTTTGGGCATCGGTTGCGACTGCATAAAATTCCATTGGATTTTCTTTGACAGCCTGATAATCCAGCGGGTATTCTCCATCAGAGTTACTCAGTGTGCTGCAAGCATAATCGAGATCAATAAACGTCTTTTTCCGGAGGAAATTGGAGGCACCGGCATACTCTTTGCGAAGCCCGTATTCCGTATAAAACCGATAATTTCGTCGGGGTTGATTGGCGGCGTAGGAAATCAGATTCATGCTCCCGGCAGAAACGCCGATCCCGAGATCAAAATGGATTCCTCTGTCCATACAGTAATCCAGCACACCAGCGGCGTAAATTCCGCGATAGCCTCCGCCGACATCTACAATTCCGATTTTCATGTATTTGAGACTCCTCTCTGCAAGCTGCTTCTTCATACAAAATATATCCAAATCTAGCATACCTGAATTAACCCCTTCTTACAATAGACAAAAGAAAAATTTTGCCTAAAAATCCCCCTCCGGAATCAGAGGGGGATTTGCGCGAGATTAGCAGGTTGCACCACCCTTGACGGTTTTGCTGAGAATGGCATTGCGGTCAATTTGCTGATTCAGAAGCTTATCTTCGACGTAGTCAAAGCCAAGGCGGGTGACGGTGTCGGCAAAACGCTCACCGGTAATACCCTCGTCCCGGAACAGCAGAATTGCACGTTCTACCAGATCCAGTACCTCCTCCTCAGAGGTGAAAATCCGGCTCAGCGGACGGCCGTGGGCGATTTTCTTTCCCCATCTGCCGCCGAGGAACACGCGGTAGCCGTTCGTATATTCGGGAATAGCTCCGAAAGGACACTTTCCGTCGCAGCGACCGCAGTTGTTGCAGTCCTCCCCGAGCGTCAGTTTGCCGTTTTCCAGATGCGCAGACTTCACAGGGCAGGTCTTTTCAACCTGACAGACTTTACAGCCGCGGCACTTATCCGGATTAAGGATGGGGACACGCTGACCGACAATGCCCAAATCGTTCAGATCCGGCTTGACACAGTTATTGGGGCATCCGCCGACAGCGATTTTGAACTTATGAGGAAGCGTAACATTATGATACCCCAGATAGAATCGCTCGTGGATCTTGTCACTCAAGCCAAAGGTGTCGATGAGACCGTACTGGCAGGTGGTTCCCTTACAGGAGACAACAGGACGAACCAGAGAGCCGGTACCGCCGGTAATCAGATTATGGGCATTCACGAATTCCATCAGCGGCTCTAAATTCTGATAACGGACACCCTGAATCTCGATGGTCAGGCGTGTGGTCATTGTGATTTCTCCGTTTCCGAACCGTTCAGCTGCCTCTGCGATGGTGCGCTGCTCATCAAGTGTAATTTTTCCGTTGCGGGTGATGATGCGGACGTTGAATACATCGGGATAACGCTTATCCTGAAGACAGCCAAGACCCTTGACCCGTTTGATTTCAGCAGCACTGAGCGTTCCGGAAAATTCAACTCGGACCGTATTAAAGGTGGTTCCGCCTTCGAGCACACGGGTGTTGGTATAGCCGAAGTGCTTCAGGCGATTCTGGAGGAAGTATCCTCGTTTTCCCCGATTGCAGACCAGAAGAAGCTTTTCATCCTGTGGGATGCCCGGAATCGGACCGTTCACTTTTCCGAGATCAACCCAAGGAGCACCTGGGATACCGGCTTCGGGCTGTACATCAATTATCTTGTATCCCTTTGCGGCACCTGCGGCATACTCTGCGGGGGTAACAGTCTCCAGATTGCCCTGCCGCTTGTTTTCAAGGATATAGCATGCTTGAACAAAGGGGTGAATGGCGGTGGAGAAGGGAGGCGCATAGCTCAGATCCATGGTATCGAAGTCAGAAATTCTAAGTCCGGCAGAAATACCGACAACTGCAATGTCCGTCATCTTATCCACGGCACCTGCACCAATCACCTGAACGCCCAGAAGCTTTCCGGTGGATCGTTCCGCAATGAGTTTGGTGACAAAAAAATCAGAATCAGGATAGTAGTGAGCCTTGTCGTCCGTGATACAGATCACGCTGACGGGATCGAATCCGGCGGAGACAGCCTGCTGCTCACTCAAACCGGTACGACCTGCATTCAGGCGTCTGCCTAGCTTTACGACACCTGTGCCGAGGCATCCTGCATAGGCAGAGGGATGACCGGTCAGAGTCTTGGCAAGGGCACGGCCGGTAATATTAGCAGTGGAGCCCATTGCAGACCACTGCGAAGCTCCAGTAATATAATTCTTTACCAGAGCGCAGTCTCCGGCGGCATAGATGTCAGAAACAGAGGTCTGCTGGAACTCATCAACTATAATGGCGCCTTTTTCCATCTCAATGCCGGTGTGTTCGAGAAATGCGGTGGAAGGGCGGATTCCGATGGAGAGAATAACAACCTCAGCAGGAATAGAGCCTGCATTCGTGTCGAGGACTTGGGCTTTTCCGTCGCCGTGGATGCCGCAGACGGCGGTTCCCAGCTGAAGCTTCAGACCATCCTTACGAAGCTGCTTGGCAGCGTAGGATGCCATCTCAGGGTCAAGAATATTAGGGAGAATCTGCCCCATCATATCAACAACGGTCACGTCAAGGCCCTGAAGCATAAGATTTTCGGCCATTTCCATTCCGATAAAGCCTGCTCCAACCACGGCAGCTTTCTTACAGCCGTTCGTTTTGATGTAATCACGGATTGCGACAGCATCATCAGGGGTACGGACAGTAAATACACCGGGCAGCTCCACACCCTCAATGGGAGGAACGATAGGAGAAGCGCCGGTGGCAATCACGAGCTTGTCATAAGAAACTGTCTGTTCACCGGCATCGGAAACGCTGCGAAGTTGGACTGTCTTTGCAGCAGGATCGACGCGGATAGCTTCCTGACCGGGAAAGACAGCAGCACCGGTCAAACCTGCAAATTTCTCCGGAGTGTTGACAACAAGCTCTTCTCTTGTTTCAATTTCGCCGCCGACATAATAAGGAAGACCACAGCCGGCAAAGGAAATATCCGCACCCTTGGAATAAATTTCTACAAGAGCATCCGGATTTTCCCGCTTGAGTTTTGCGGCAGCTTTTGTTCCTGCTGCCACAGCACCAATGATTACAACTTTCATCTCTTTCTCCTTCAATCCAGTATTTTGTCAATTATATATCATATCAATTATATAGAAGAATTTTAATAAAATCAAATTATTATAAATTATTATTAAATAAGAAACAATTATTAAAGCGAGCGGAACATGAGAAACAGCTGCCTGAAAACAGATCAGCGGTTTTTCTCAGAACTTTGACAATATCCCTCAATCAGCATAGACGCTGCTTTTGTAAAATACAGTTTTTCAACGATATTCTGTGGAAGAAGAACGAGCGGAAAAACTCATGCTGATTTTTGTACCTTTCCTGCATTAAGGGGAGAATCAAACATCCTGTTTTGGGAAGAGCAGCATTTCGGGAGTCTAAAGGCACAAAAAAGAAAGCCCGGGCAAAAACCGGGCTTTTCAATCATAAATGAAGAACATGGATCAGCAGCAGCCATGCAAGGCCATAATAGGTTACGACTGCCACAAGGTCATTGATTGTGGTAATCAGAGGGCCAGAGGCCACCGCAGGGTCGATATTCAGCTTTTTGAAGGTGATGGGAACCACCGTTCCGCAGATACTGGACAAAAACATAGAAACCAGCAAGGCAACACCAGTGCAGAAGGACACAGAAAAGGCGGTTGTGATCGGTTGACCTTTGAGCAGGGCGAGATAGCTGCCGATGATGACAAAGGACAGCGAACCGAGAATCAATCCGTTACAAAGACCAACCCGGGATTCTTTCCACACAAGGTTCAGCTTCTGCCGGGCAGAAAGGTCTTCATCCATCAGAACACGGATGGTAACAGCCAGAGACTGTGTACCGACATTACCTGCCATATCGAGAATCAGCGACTGGAAGGCGACAATCAGCGTCAGACTGGCAACTACCTTTTCGAACAGACCCACAACACTGGAAACAATCAGACCCAGTCCTAACAGGACGATCAACCAAGGCAGACGCTTTCCGATACTTTTGCGCAGAGGTTCATTGAGATCTTCCTCTGCGGCAAGACCTGCCAGCTTTGCGTAGTCATCACCCATCTCATCATCGACCAGTTCGGTCAGAATCTGAGCAGTCAGGATACCGCGCAGACAGTTATTGCTGTCAAGGACGGGGATAGAGTCTTCGGAATAATCTTTAAGCTGTTCGATGCAGTCTTCAATCTGCTCGCCGGCATAAACATAGGGATAAGAGGTGCGGGTGATTTCGTCCAAGGGGGTGGTATCTCGGGCAATAATCAGATCTTTGAGGTCAATGGCACCAAGAAATGTACCATCGTGATCGGTGACATAAATGGTTGAAATATTGTCGTTTTCTGCAGCCTGCGTGACCAGCTGATGCATGGCCTGACGAATGGAAAGACCGTCTGGAATGGCAATATAATTTGTAGTCATCTGGCTGCCGATTTCATCCTCATCAAAGGAACTCAGCAGCACAATTTCTTTTCGGGTATCATCGTCCATCAGGTCGATGAGGGTATCGCGGCTGACTTTGTCGATGCGGCGCAGATAATCAGATGCCTCCGCAGGCTCCAGAAACGAAAGGATTTTGGCGCGCTTGCGCATTCCAAGCTCCAACATATACTCGTCCATTTGCTCCGCATAGGAGAGAATACCGGCAAGTGTTTCGGAATCGAGAACGTGATAGATTCTGTTTCGTTCCTCTTTTTTTAGCAGCTCCAATGCCGCGGCAATATCATTTTCGTGGTAACCGAGAATCTGATCTCGCATCAGCCTGGGAGCCAGATTGCTGCGAATAAGATCCGCAATCTCTCCACGATAGTCAGGATGCTGTGCAGGGGCGGTTTCGGCTTGGTTTGTCATTTTGTTGTTCATTGTCTTGTCCTCCTTTGCGCATGGTAAAATCCTGCATTTGCAGGGTAAGAGGGAGAAGACTTACTCGGATCGAAAAGGGCATAAAAAATCCATTGTCTCCGATCCGCACAGCTTCAGCCCTCGGGTCAGGTGGGCAGCGCAGTTTCAAAACAGACAATGGCAGTCATATGGGCATATGAGGATTCAATCAGCCGACAGAACACAGACGGCTCCGGGGCATACCATTTTGCGTGCATATGAATACCGGGTCTGTACTGGCACTACAACTACTGCCGTCCATATTCTCACCTCACTTAATAATAGTATTGATTAAAACCGCAAATTATTGTACCACCCTATGTGGAGGTTGTCAATTTGTTCTATTTCACGTCATAGAAAAGTTACAATTTATTCATAATTTAGTGGAGGAAAGAGCGTCTGTTTTATATGATATGGGAGTGTTTGGCTTTGCAGCCGGAAATCGAACCGGACAGGATCCCATTGACAGACAATCGGTCAGTCGATAAAATAAACATACAATCGAAGAGGTGTTGAGAGAAACGAGTTTCCCTCAACACAGGAAGGGGGAACAATGAGGAAACAGGCCATATTAGTGGTTAGTTTCGGGACCACTCATCTGGAAACTTTGCAGAAAAATATTACATCATTGGAGCAGACAATCGCGGAGGCGTTTCCGAATCAAACCGTGTTCCGGGCATTCACCAGCCCCGTGATCCGCAGGATTCTGGATCAGCGGTTCGAGATCAGGGTTCCCGGGGTGGAAGAGGCTGTGGAGCAGATCTTGCAGTCCGGTTATGAAGAAATTACGGTACAGCCCGCACTTCTGATTCCGGGCGGAGAATATGACCGTCTTGTGGCGGCGCTGAGGGAGTATGAAGGACGGATTGAAATTCGTTTGGGACTTCCGCTTCTGTGGGCTGAGCAGGATCTTGATGTGCTGCTGGAGATTGTGAAGAAGAATTATGTGATCCCCAAAGATTCGATTCTTCTTATGGTGGGACATGGGACCGAGCATCCTGCTAATTGGTATTATGTGGCTTTGGCGGAGAAAATGAAAAACAGTCATCAAAGTCGTATGCGGCTTTGCACCGTTGACGCAACACCAAGCTTTCAAGAAATTGTACGGGAATTGCAATGCGGAACACTGCGGAATATTACGGCAGTGCCTTTGATGCTTGTAGCAGGAAACCATGCAAAAAACGACATGATGGGCGAATCTTCGGACAGCTTGTGTTCCCAATTGAAAGCAGCGGGCTTTTCTGTTACGTGCAGGATGGAGGGAATGGGGCATCTTGTTGAGATTCAGCAGCTTTACTGCCAACGGATCCGTCAGGCGCAGCTGCTGTAACAGGATAAATAAAATTCGGTGGGTGTGTATTCACAAGCAGCGGAATTTTCAGACAAAGCTTGACTTGCAGGCACCCCGTTTTTATAATAAGAGCCTGTTAGCGATTTCTAACCAAAAAGAATAGTGATCGGGAAAAGGATGCGCTGACAGGATTGACCTCCAAGAAAATGGAGTATAAAATATTCAGGAAGGATTCCCTGGCTGCGCAACGATATATATTAAGAAAGGAAATAAACTATGAAAAAACTGATATCACTTTTTTGCGTATTGGCACTGACCGTTTCGGTAATGGCCGGCTGCGGCTCGGTACAGACTGTCACGGAGACAACCGGTGCTCCAATGGTATCCGAAGAGGAAACCACACTGGAAACCCAGCAGACAACCGATTCAAAAGCAGAATCGAATGAGCAATCTGCGGATGTCCGTGTGATGGCACTGAAGGGACCGACTGCCATGGGGCTTGTAGAATTTATGAACCGTGCTGATTCCAAGGAACTGACGGATCATAACTACCAGTTCTCCATTGCGGCGACTGCGGATGAGGTGGTTCCCAAGCTGGCACAGGGAGAAATTGATATTGCGGCGATTCCCGCCAATCTGGCTTCGGTATTGTATCAAAATACCAAGGGCGCCATTGAGGTGCTCGGCATCAATACACTGGGTGTTGTTTATATTGTAGAGAGCGGCGATACTGTCCACAGTGTTTCAGATCTGCAAGGCAAGACGATCTATGCCACCGGCAAAGGCAATACCCCGGAGTCGATTTTGAATTATATTCTGTCGCAAAACGGCCTTGACCCTGAGAAGGATCTGACGATCGAGTGGAAGAGTGAGGCGACAGAGTGCCTGTCTGCGCTGATGGCTGAGGAAAATGCCATTGCTATGCTGCCGCAGCCGTTTGTAGCCAGCGCACAGATGAAGAGCGAGAAGATTCGTGTTGCACTGGATCTGACCCAAGAGTGGGACGCAATTGAGGGGGAAAAAGAAAGTCCATCTTCGATTGTCACCGGCGTTGTTGTGGCCCGGAAGGAATTTGTCGAACAGCATCCTGATGCGGTATCTGCCTTTATGGACCATTATCGTGAGTCGGTCGCCTTTGTAAATGAGAATGTAGAGCTGGCGGCACAGCTCATCGAACAGTACGATATTGTAAAGGCTCCCGTTGCACAGAAGGCACTGCCTGCCTGCAACATCGTATTTCTGGAAGGGGAAGAAATGCAGAGCAAGCTTTCCGGTTATCTGAAGGTGTTGTTTGAGCAGAATCCCAAGTCTGTCGGCGGTGAACTGCCTGCTGAGGACTTCTACTTCAGCCGCTGATCCACATGAATCAGAAAATCCGGCCTTGGGCCGTGGTATTCTGGCTGGCGGTATGGCAGATTGCCAGCATGAGATTGGATCAGCAGCTTCTGCTGGTTTCCCCGCTGCGTGTGATTGCCCGGTTGGCGGAGCTTTCCGTGACAGGTACGTTCTGGAGCGCGGTTGGATATTCAATGGCGCGAATTGTATGGGGATTTTCTGCGGGAATGATAACAGGCGTGGGCTTTGCAGTCCTTTCGGCACGGTTTCGCTTGGTGGAGGATCTGCTCAGTCCGGTGATGCTTACCATCAAATCCGTGCCGGTGGCATCATTTATCATATTGGCACTGATCTGGTTTTCCTCTAAAAATCTGGCGGTGCTGATCTCCTTTTTGATGGTGGTTCCCATTGTCTATTCCAATATATTGGTCGGAATCCGTGCGGCAGACCGGAAAATGCTAGAAATGGCACAGGTATTCGGAATTTCTTCGGGACGAAGAATCCGCTATATTTATATGCCGCAGGTGTTCCCGTATTTTCGCAGTGCCTGTGCATCCGCCCTGGGATTAAGCTGGAAGGCCGGCATTGCGGCGGAAGTGATTGGCATTCCGGCCGGATCCATCGGCGCAGAGCTTCAGCAGGCCAAGGTGTATCTGGATACGCCGGATGTGTTTGCGTGGACGCTGGTGATTGTGCTGGCAAGTCTTGCGTTTGAGCGGTTGTTTGGAAGAATTTTGCTTTGGTGTGAACGGTGGACGGAAAGGATGTAACGGATGAACGAAATTCGATTGCTTCATTTGGAAAAATCCTATCAGGGGAAGCCGGTTCTTCGGAACTTCACCGCAGCACTCCGTTGCGGCGAGATGACGGCTTTGATGGCACCATCCGGCGCCGGAAAAACAACACTGCTGCGAATTCTCATGGGACTCGATCAGCCGGACAGCGGACGAATTGAAGGACTGGATGACCTCAGGATCAGTGCGGTATTTCAAGAGAATCGCCTGTGTATGGCGCTGAATCCGGTTGCGAACATCCGACTTGTAAATCCGAGCAGATCGAGGGAGGAAGTTGCAGCGGCGCTGAGAAATGTCGGACTGGGGGACAGCCTTTCAAAGCGCACCTCTGAGCTCTCCGGAGGAATGTGCCGCCGTGTGGCAATTCTTCGGGCATTGATGGCACAGTACGATCTGCTGCTTCTAGATGAGCCTTTTCAGGGACTGGATCAGAATACCAAGCGTATGGTGATGGAAGATACATGCCGTCGATGCAGGGGGCAGACGGTGCTGTTTGTGACCCATGATCCGACAGAATTGGAGTTTATGGGAATCGAAACCTGTCTGACGCTTTAAATATGGATGAATCCGGCTTCCGCCTGTGCGGAGGCCGGATTTGCATTTTCCGGTTGCATCAAGAGAAAGATCAATCCATTTCCAGAAGGGGAAAATCAATTTTCTTCTTCACAGCAGAAGCTTTCCTAAATTCGCAAGAATAAAATGTGGTAAAATCTGTTTGATTTCAGATTTTTAAGCGTGAAATATCACCGCATAAGAAAGAAATTTTCATAAAATGAGGATTGTGATAATATATATAATTTTATTAAAATCTTATATATTTCGATGATATAAGGCGGGAGATTTTACAGTTGGAGGGCCGAAAGATTCATGTAAAAGCGTCCAAATTTCGATTTTCACCTGTTCAACATGTTCGGTTAAATGTCAAAAGAAATGAAGTGTTTCGTTATTATACACAAAACGTGCAGCGGATTCTAGAATTGATTGAAATACTATGCACAAAAAGCACAAAATGATGGGATAGAAACTGTCATATTGCATGAAAAAACCATTGAAACAGCGTTTTAGCCAAAAAATATGAAAATAATATTTGCATTATTGTGAGATTGATGTATACTTATAGATGCAAAGAAGGAAAACCTTCGTATAGCAAAATTGAATGGAGGAAAATGAAGTTATGAAAAAGATTCTGGCACTCGTCCTTGCCCTGACCATGGTTATGGCCCTGTGCGCATGCGGCGGCAATGAGACCCCCAGCGAATCAAAGGGTAACACGGATAATGGCGGTGAGGCCGTCACCGGCAAATACGAAGACGGCGCAAAGCTCGTCTACTGGCCCATGTGGGCTGAGACAGAGCCTCAGGGCAAGGCAATCGCTGAAGCAATTGAGGCGTTCACCGATGAGACCGGTATTGAGGTTGAAGTCAACTGGGGCGGCAGCCGTGAGACTCGTAAGACTCTGCAGCCCGCACTGGATGCCGGTACCGTGATTGACGTTTTCGATGAGGATATCGAGCGTGTCAATGTGACTTGGTCTAACTACATTCTGGACATTCAGGAGCTCTATGACGCATCCGAGCTTAACGGTGCTCTGAATGCAACTCTGATGAATGTTTGTAAAGAGCTGGGCGGCGGCCACCTGAAGACCATCCCCTACCAGCCCTCTACCTTCGTTATGATGTATAACAAGGGTGCCTTTGAAAAGGCTAATATCACCAATGTCCCCACCAACAAGGATGAGTTCTTCGCAGTCTGTGAAGCTCTGAAGGGTGCAGGCTACATTCCCATGACTATCGATGAGGCTTATATGGCTGCATTCTTTGGTTATGTTGTTGACAGAGTTGCAGGCGCAGATGCAGCAGCTGCAATTGCTGACGGCGACTTCTCCAACCCCGCAGTTCTTCAGGCTGCTCAGGTGATCGAAGAAATGATTCAGAAGGGTTATATCGATCCCAGAGCTGCTGCTAACATTTATCCCGCAGGTCAGGGTAACATTGCTGACGAATCCGTCGCTATGTACCTCAATGGCACTTGGCTGCCCAACGAAATCCGCAACCAGACTCCTGAAGGATTCAAGTGGGGCTCCTTCGCACTGCCCAAGCTCGCAGAGGGCGGCGACGGTGCTGAGTCCAATAACTTTGGCGCACAGTGCTTTGCAATCAACAAGAATACCAAGTATCCTAAGGCAGCGTTTGCTCTGGTGCAGTGGCTGACCAGTGGTGAATATGACCAGAAGCTGGCAGATGCTACGCTCGGTGTCCCCATGGCAAATGATGCTGTTTGGCCCGAGGCAATTTCTGACGCAAAGACCATCATCGACAATACCACTGTTCGTCTGCCCTGGGCAGTTGGCATGGAAAATGATGCAAATGTGAACACTGCAATCAAGACCAATCTCGCTCTGATGATCTCCGGCAAGCTGGATGCACAGGGCTTCGCCGATGCTTTTGCACAGATTCAGAAAAGCTAAGTGAATTTGTAGAGATCCATAAGAAAACGGAAGGACAGCCGCTGATCCGGCGGCTGTCCTTTTATCTTACAAAGCGAATGGAGGTCTAGTCCATGGCAAAAGAAAAACAAAAGCACTCGAGCCCCATGCGCAGCAAAACCAGAAATATGCTGATTTTGTTTCTGACTCCGGCTGTATTGCTCTATTTAATGGTTTTTCTCTATCCATCTGTGAGAACTATTATAATGAGCTTTTTCAAAGTTGAGGGTGTCAGCGATCCAGTGAGTACCTGGCAGTTTAACGGGATAGCAAACTATCTTGACGCGTTTAATGATACGCTGTTCCGTTCCTCCATGATGAACCTGGGGAAACTGTGGCTTATCGGCGGCATCTGTGTAATGACATTGTCGCTTCTCTATGCCGTTGTCCTCACAACTGGTATGAAGGGTAAGAACTTTTTCCGCAGTGTTATCTATCTGCCGAATCTGGTTTCTGCGGTTGCGATGGGTATTATGTGGCTGTATTACGCATTCAACAAGGAAAGTTTCGGTCTGATGAATACCATTCTGGGATGGTTTGGTGCAGATCCCGTCATGTGGACAGATCCGAGCCATAAATTCTGGAGTATGCTGATTGCCTATGGCTTCGGTATGGTAGGCTATCATATGCTGATTTTTATGAGTGGTATCGAACGGATTGGAAACGATTATTACGAAGCGGCAACGATTGCAGGAGCCAGTGTATTTCAGCAGTTTCGGTACATTACCTTCCCGCTTTTGAAGGGTGCAATCCGTACCAATCTGGTTATGTGGACAGTTTCGAGCGTTGGCTTCTTTATTTGGGGTCAGGTTTTCGATCCGGTCAACCTGTCGGCACAAACGGTTATGCCGCTGAACTATATGTATGAGTTGGTCTTCGGCTCGTCTAATGCAGCACAGTCTGTGAGAAACTCCGGTATTGGTGCGTCTGTTGGCGTTATGATGGCTGCAATTGTGGTGCTGATGTTCTGGCTGACAAACTTCATCGTTAAAAATGACGATGTCGAACTATAAGAAAGGGGGATTTATTATGAAAAAATCTGATGGTTACCATAAGCCCTCTTTGCTTAAGAGAGAATCGAAATATCTTCCTGGTTACATACTTTGTGTCTTCTGGTTTGTATTTACAGTTCTGCTGGTTGGCTGGGTTATCCTTGCGTCCCTGTCTACGAGCCGTGAAATCATGGGCGGCAAGCTTTTTGCCTTTGAGTCCGGACTGCATTGGGAGAATTACTCCAATGCATGGAAATCCCAGAAGGTCAGTGTGTTCTTCCTGAACTCTCTGATTTATACCAGCATTTCCTGCGCTATCATTGTTCTGGTTGCATCGCCCGCAGCATATGCTCTGTCCCGGTTTAAGTTCAGACTGAATATGCCGATGCAGAATATGTTTGCTACGGCACTGGGTATTCCTGTGATTCTGATTGTCATGCCCCTGTTCTCGGTCATTACAAGACTGGAGCTGGCGAATTCCAGAGCTTTGATTATTTTCCTGTATGTATCGATGAACGTCCCGTTTACGATTTTTTTCATGTTGTCATTCTTCCAAAATTTGTCGGCAACATTTGAGGAAGCTGCTGCGATTGACGGCTGCACTCCCATGCAGACTTTCTGGAAAATTATGTTCCCTCTGGCGCAGCCCGGACTCATTACTGTGACGATTTTTAATTTCATCACGATCTGGAATGAGTTCTTTATGTCCATGCTGTTTGCGAATAAGACGAGTGTGCGTCCTATCGCTGTCGGTCTGTACAACATGGTTAAGGGGATGCAGTATACCAATGACTACGGCGGAATGTTTGCTGCTGTTGTTATTGTGTTTGCGCCAACCTTCCTGCTGTACCTGTTCCTGTCGGATAAGATCATCGCCGGCGTCACCGGTGGTGCCATCAAGGGTTAAAAATGTAAATTAAGCCCCCGGAATTCCGGGGGCTTATTGCTGCCCAAAGCAAGGGCATTACGCTGCGTCTGAGACTTTTGGCATCCGGTATCGATAGATGGCATAGACAGTGGTGGCAATGGTAAAGCACTGGGCAAAGAACGAGGCTGCGCCGATGAGTCCTGTATAAACAGCCCAGATGACGCAGGTGGTCAGCAGACACCAGCGGGCATGCTGTTCATTGCGAATAAATACAAAAATCATGTTGCATATGGAGCCGGCAATGGGCATAAGCTCGAGAAGATTGTGGCGATTGACCCCCCACACAAAGCCTGGGGAGTTGATCAGGCCGAAGAAACCAAAACCAAGGTAAAGGATAAAGAAGACGACAGTTTCAGCGTTGGAGGGCTTGGAGTCGCGTGCAGTATGGAACAGTGATACAATGCACTGGATGACTGCAATCGTACAAAGGGCAGCTGCAGAACCGATTTCTCCAATCAGGACAAAGTTCAGTGCCATGGAAAGGTTAATCACAATCGTATTGGCAAGCATTTGCCATTTTTTCTGATACAGCGGCATAACGACACTTGCAATCAGGGTAACAATGCCGAAAAACTGTCCGAGAAGATAATGCATATCGAATGTACTCCTTTTCTTGGCTTCGTAAAGTGGAACGGAATAGGTCTGATTATATCGGAGATTGGGCGGTATTTCAAGAGAACTCTCTGAAAAATTGCAAGAAATACAGTTATTTACAATAAAAATGTATTATTTTGTAAAAATCAGTAGCATATGGGATTTGGTTTGTGATATAATATAACAAATTCCCCAAAAGGAGGCATAGACCGTGAACTTTCCGAGAAAACAAAAGGAAAAACAGCCGGTTCTGGCAATTTGCTATGATTTTGACAAGACGCTTTCACCGGATGATATGCAGGCCCAAGGATTTATCCAGTCTTTGGGGTGCAGGATTCAGGAATTTTGGGATGCGTCGAACCGCCTTGCCATGGAAAATGAAATGGATAGCAATCTGGCCTATATGCTGAAAATGGTGCAGAAGGCGAAGGAACAGCATTTGGAGTTCAGCCGCAGAAGTTTGGAAGAATGCGGTGCCTGTGTGAAGCTTTTTAATGGTGTGGAGAGTTGGTTTGAGCGGATTCGCGCCTATGGAAAAGAACAGGGTGTCATCGTAGAGCATTATATTGTTTCTTCTGGGCTTAAGGAGATGATCGAAGGCACAAAGATGGCAAAGGAAAATGCCTTTGAGAAGATCTATGCAAGCTCATTTTATTTTGACGAAAATGGCGAGGCATTATGGCCGGCACAAGTCATCAATTACACAAGTAAGACCCAGTTTTTATTCCGGATCGAGAAGGGCGTATTGGATATCAATGACAATGGCGTGAACGAATTTTTTCCACCGGAGAAACTTCGGGTTCCGTTCCGAAACATGGTCTACATCGGAGACAGTGATACGGACGTTCCCTGCATGAAACTTGTCAATACCTATGGAGGACATTCCATCGGTGTATACGACCCGGAGACAGGGAATAAAGGCAAGGTGCAGAAAATGCTGCACGATCAGCGCATAAAATATTACGCACCTGCGGATTATACAGATGGGTCAATGCTGGACGATCTCGTAAAAGCCATTATTCGTAAGACCGCAGCATATGAAGTTTTGGAAGATGTTCATTTCGAGAATTTGGCAGAGACGAACAATATGTCGAAACAGTACTAGCATTATTGCAGCTGAAAATATGCTGTGAAGATTTTGCGGCATCGGAACATACCGGAGGGCTCGGCGAAGGCTCTCCGGTATTTTTTGTGGGTAAATTCGCTGCGCAGAGATGAAAAGAGGAGGTGCTAGCTACAGAATCGATCAATATTACCATAGTTCGGAAGAATATCAAAATGCTTTTTATTAAATGTTGACACTTTGTAATAATTGTGATATATATTGTAACAATAAGAGGTAGACACAGATTATGTGCCATATTTCTAATCCATAACTGGAGGTAATTTATGAAGAAGCAAACCATTAGCGCCTTTGTTGCGATTTTGTGTGCAGGCAGCATCTTTGCGGGATGCGGTTCTGGAGATGCCAAAGAAACAACCCCTCCCACGACTGAACCAACTGTCGCAGAAACCACAGTACCTACGGAAACAACTGCTCCTACGACTCCTGAAACAACCGTTCCGGAAACGACTGTTCCTGAAACAACCGAATCCAGCGAAGAGACACAGGCACAGGCCCCAAGTTCTTCCGGAAATTATGTAGACCTGAATAATATGCAGTTTACCATCAATGATAAAACCTATACGCTGGGTAAGACCACGCTGCAGGAATTGATTGACGATGGTGTACCCTTCAGAGAAGATGATTTGGCCAATGCGAACAATAATCTGAATAAGAATTCCCAGTCTCAGGGCTTCCGCATTGAGTTGGCAGAATACTGGACCGCACAGGTTTTTGCTCTGAATGACACCGATGGAAATAAGAGCGCAGCCGAGTGCTACATCAATGAGGTGTATCTGCCTGTCCATCAGGATAAGACCCAGAATATTCTGTCCTTTGCGTTCCCTTTGAATGTAACAATGGACGATCTGAAAGCCAATGCCGGTGAGCCTACTGAGGTAAAGCATTTTGACGGCGAGGAAGGATATTACACTGATACATTGGAGTATACAACCAAATCCACGAAATATTATGGGGACAGCGGCTATACCTTTGAGTTTACAAAGGATGAGCTCAAATATGTTACCATTGAATATCTGCCTTAAAAAGAAAAGAGACTTGCCGAAGCAAGTCTCTTTTCTTTTTGTTATAGTTTGGGATAATGCTCGCTGTCGGAATTTCGGAAGGCATCCTTATCCTCCCAGTAGGCTGTATATTTATCCTTTCGGCCGTAAGCCTTGGAAACGGGATATTTCTGCTCGTTGCGCAGGATTTTCTTCTGAACAATTTCGTCCAGATCCAGACCGCAGGCATCGGCCATTAAAATGCTGTAGCAGAGAACATCGGCCAGCTCTTCCGCAACTTTGTCTCGTTTCTCACCACACTCCAGATCGACACCGCTCCACTGGAAAATCTCCAGTAATTCAGACGCTTCAAGACTTAGGGAAATGGCAAGGTCCTTGGGATTGTGAAACTGCTTCCAGTTTCGGTCATCCCGAAATTTGAGAACCTTATCTATGGTTTCTTCCTTCATAAGATCAACTCCATTTTTATTTTGATACAGGAATTCTCCCCCTGTACGACCTCGTCGCACTGATGCTGGGGGAAAACAATCAGATCATTCCGTGCTCGTAGGGAAGAATTTCCGCCAAGAATCCCATGCTGCGGAGTTTTTCTTCTATTTCATCCAGAATTTCCTCCCGATCGGCGGAAATATGATGAAAATGGTATCCGGAGGTAATATTCATCAGCAGGGTGGATTTTCCACTTTGGATCTGCTGGATAAAAGCCTGAACATCCCGACGGCTTTTGATTGAGATTGTGGCGGAGATTTTGCCATAGGCCCTATGATTGACCACCACATCCTCCACACAGCCACCCAGATCGACAATTGCATAAAGCTCCTGCTCGGTCTGTTCGTTGGTGTGGCAGGTTTTCACCAGACGGGTGATTTTAGAGGGACGGTCGAGAAGATAGCCTCTGGCAGTCGCAAAAATGGGATGCCCTTCCGTCCGGAGCAGCGCAATGTCCTGCACCACAACCTGACGACTCACACCGGTTGCTTTTCCGAGTGCGGTGCCGGATAGAGGGGTTCGGGTCTGCGACATCATTTCCAGAATTTTTTTTCGGCGCTGGCCGCCTGTAAGTTCTTCCATGTGAGTCCCTCCTTTAAAATTATTCGGCTGTTTGTTCCTCCACAACCCGAAGGTGTTTCAGGCTGATATCCAGAATCGGAGCCGAATGGGTCAAGGCACCGCTGGAAACATAGTCGATGCCAAGGTCGGTAATTTTCTGAATGTTTTCCCGGGTAATATTGCCGGAGCATTCTGTTTGCGCGCGTCCGTCAATGATACCAATGGCCTGAGCCATCTGATCTGTGGTCATATTGTCCAGCATAATGATGTCTGCACCGGCCTCCACAGCCTCCCGAACCATGTCAAGGGTCTCGGTTTCAACTTCAATTTTGCGGACAAAGGGGGCGTAAGCCTTTGCTGCCGCAATCGCCTGACGGACACCGCCTGCGGCATCAATATGATTATCCTTAAGGAGGACACCGTCGGAAAGATTGTAGCGATGGTTGCAGCCGCCGCCAATACGCACAGCATATTTCTCGAATATACGCATACAGGGAGTGGTTTTTCGAGTGTCAAGGAGCGTGGTTTTTGTGCCTTCAAGCAGATCTGCCACGCTGCGGGTATAGGTTGCAATGCCGCTGAGGCGCTGCAAATAGTTCAGCGCAGTTCGTTCGCCGGAGAGTAAAACCCGAATGTCGCCCCTGACGGTTGCCAAATGCTGACCGGATTTTACAGAATCCCCGTCTTTTACCTGAAATTCTACGATGGTCTTGGAATCAAGCAGGTGAAAAACACGCTCGAAAATCGCAAGACCTGCAATAATCCCGTCCTGCTTGCAGATGAGATCCACTTCACCGGACTTTGCGTTTGGCATCACGGCGTTGGTTGTGACATCCTCGCTGCTGATGTCCTCTTCCAGAGCCAGACGAATGTATTTGTCAGCGACAAGCTGCATGGTTATAGGATTCATTTTAGTCATCGTCCTTTCTTGTGTCAACAATATGTTTGGCGGCTCGCTGCGCAAAAACCATGCTTTCCAGCAGGCTGTTGCTTGCAAGACGGTTTTTCCCGTGTACACCGTTGCAGCTGGTCTCTCCAACCGCATAGAGATGCGGCATGGTTGTTTGCGAATGGCTGTCTACGTGGACGCCGCCCATAAAGTAATGCTGGGCAGGAACCACAGGAATGGGCTGTTTGGTAATATCATACCCTGCATCCAGGCAGGTTGCAAGAATATTCGGAAAATGTGTCCGGATTTCTTCTTCAGGAATCGGGGCAAAGGAGAGCCAGACGTGGCAGGAGCCTTCCTTCTCCATCTCGGCACGTATGGCCTTTGTAACGACGTCCCGTGGGAGCAGCTCATTGACAAATCGCTCGCCCTTGGCATTGAGGAGAATTGCGCCTTCACCGCGGCAGGACTCCGAGATCAGAAAACGGCGTCCGGGAAGCTTGCTGTATAGGACGGTGGGATGAATCTGCACATAGTCAAGATGTTCCAAGGCAATGCCATGCTTTTGCGAGATTTCCAGTGCATCGCCTGTGAGACAGCGGAAATTTGTGGAGTGTTCGTATCTGCCGCCAATTCCACCGGTGGCCATGACGGTATCCTGCGCATGAATGAGAAGCTGGGTTCCGCTCCGATCCTCGGCAATGATGCCGGTACAGCGGCCGTTTTCCACAAGAATGTCAGTCATCGTCGTATATTGCAGAATATCGACATTGGGGAGATTCTGCACGGCCTGACGCAGCTTGGTGGTGATTTCTTTTCCGGTGGTGTCTTCGTGGTAGCAGATCCGAGGATGGGAATGGGCACCCTCTCGGGTATAAGCCAAACTGCCGTCGGCAGTGCGGGCAAAATCCACGCCGTATTCGATCAGCTGGTTGATGACACTTCGACTGGAGCGGAGCATAATATCTACACTCTCTTTCCGATTTTCATAGTGCCCGGCCCGCATAGTATCTTCAAAATAATCGTCATAATCCGCATCGTTTAGCAGAACGCAGATTCCGCCCTGCGCCAACATGGAATTGCAGCTCTCAAGATCCTCTTTGCAGATCATCAGAACCTTCTGCGTTCGGGGCAGGTGAAGTGCGGTAAACAATCCGGAAACCCCACATCCGGCGATGACAGTGTCATAGTCCAATCTCTTTCTCATCATAGTCACCTTCTTTTTATTTTGAAAGCTCCAACATACGTTCCAGCGGAAGCTTTGACTGCTGTGCCAGATCGTCAGGAATCCATACGGCATTGTAATCGGTGTTTAGGACATCGATGATTTTTTCGAGGGTAATTGTTTTCATATCCGCGCAGATGGGGGTAGTGTTTGGAAAATAGAAATGTTTGTGGGGATTTTGCATTTCGAGTTTGTAGCGTACACCGATCTCTGTGGCGATAATAAATTCGGAATTGCCGCTTTGCGTGGCGTACTGGATAATTCCGGAGGTAGAGCCAAGATAATCGGCCATTTCCCGCACCTTTGCATTGCATTCGGGATGGACAAGAATCTGCGCATGAGGATGTGCGGTTTTCAACTCACGGATTTCATCGGCAGAAATATCGTTGTGAATTGGACAGCAGCCGCTGACGGTCA
>JARIAT010000024.1 GCA_029257715.1 Faecousia sp.
TTCACTCAAAAATGAAGATTTCTTCAATGGGGGCTTCCACCGCTCGTGAAATATCAATCGCCAGTTTTAGGGATGGATTATACTGTGCTTTTTCCAGACGCATAATGGTTTCTCTGCGGACTCCAACCATTTCTGCCAGCTGCTCCTGTGTCAAATCCTTTAATTGCCGATACTTTTTCAATCTGCATTCAAACTCTGCCATACCTCAATCCTCGCTTTCAACCACATGGTCATCATGGTCATAGCGATAAAGCAGATATTCAGAGAGAAACATTCTTAATGCAAGGGCAAGTGATAAGGCTATGATGACCCCAATCAATGTGTAGTCAAGGCTGCCGAACAATTTTCCCTGACAGAGAATGAGCAATACCAGAAAAATAACCGATAGCGCAATGTTGGACGCTTTCAAATTTGCTCTCGCCGCATTTTCACGGAACCTCTCATCCATAAAGGTTCCTGACATTTTCCCTTCATAGTAAAATCCAAAGAAGCCGAAGAACAGGAAAAATGCAAACGGGAAAACGCTTCCATCCATAGAATATGTCCAAAAGCCGCCGAATCCCAAAAAACCGAAAAAGCCCAAGAATCCCAGCTTCGGAATACGGCGCCGCAGCCACACCGAAATTTGGATACCTAGCCAACAAAATCCCTGTATTTTCGATCACATTCACACTATATTTCTTCCCTTCCATTCGGTATAATAACCCTGCTTTCTATCACGGTCGTCAGCACCTGCTTTCTGAACATCGGCTGTTATGAGCGAATCTATATAGAAATGAAGGTGGTTTTATGAATGCCTCTGCGATTTCTCATCAGGAAATCATCCAGCGGCTCAAAACCTATTATCCAGAATGTGAACTGACACAGCTGCCAAATGAGCTTGTCATCCGGCACCCAATGGGACACATACAAGTCCGCGGCTCCCATGTTTCCTTTTTTGCGCTGGGAGAATCCCTCGGAGATTTGGATTTTGAAACCGAAGATGAACAATACAAAGGAATTGAATCCTTTCTCCTGACGCTGAATCACGAACAGGAAAAATGCAATCCAACTTTTATCAAATCTCTGAAAAATGCAGAAAAGCGCAGCCGAAGGGCTCTGATTGCCGGATGCGGCATCATGATGCTGTCCATCTTTGGCTATTATCTGTGTGAACTTCCTGCCCTGCTGCTGATCGCAATTGTATTTCCGATTCTCTCCACAGCCTCTCTGCGATTTGTCCGAAAACACAGCTTCCGGCAGGATTGGGTTTGCCCCCACTGCGGAACGCCGCTTCCCTTGGATTCAAAAGAGTGGATTCCGAAGATGACCTGCACAGCCCGCTGTCCTGCCTGCGGTAAAAACCTTCTGAGTCAGGAGCAGATCGAAAATCTGCGAAAGGAACTATCCACGCCTCAGCCCTCCGGCGAGGAATCCCCCTCTGATGCGGAATCTTCCCCTTCCGCAAAACCATTCACCGATACACGATCCACCGCAGGAAAGCAGCCGCCTTCCAAAAAAGTCGGCGTCCTTGCCTGTAAGGGCTTTGGAATCTCGCTGCTCCTGTTTGTTTTGATTTTCGGGGCGCTCATGTTTGTGGATATTGATCTTGTCCCCATCCCCATAACCGCTATCAACGTCACGGCATTGCTGCTGACCGCCGCCGCAGCTGCTGTACTGCTGTCGAAAGACTCGCCAGCTTTGGAGCGCACTGTGCTTCCCATCATCACCGTCCGAGAACGCCGATGGATTTCCTGGCTTGGAATTTTTATCGGCGTCTTCGGAATGCTGATGCTGTTTTGTTCCTTTCTTTTTTCCTCTCCCCCGTTCTCTTTGGGATATGTGATTTTATTTTCCGTGATTGGCCTGGCAAATATCTGGCTTGGCTGTGCGATGCTGCTGGCTCGTAAAAATCGGTCACTGCTGATTGATCGGACACAGATCGTATACACCACAACCTTTGGAAATTCAAAAAATTACGCACTTGCACAGATCTCTTCGGTGCGCATCCGAGGAAATGGCACCATTTCCTTCTTCAGTTCGGAAAAGAAAAAGCTTTTTTCCATTGAGCGCAATATGTCCGGCGTCAGCGAGGTGATCGACTGGATCGTCGATCAGCAGCTTGACATCAATGTTCCTAAATCCGTAGAAGCCCAGATGGAAGAAAACTCCCGACAGCCTGTTTCCTGGAGTTCGGAATACCGCACGGCCCTGCACGATCATCTCCCTGCCATTCGCATAGGGCTGATTCTTGTCACGATCCTGCTGATTCTTGGAAGTGTCGTTCCCTTTGCACTCTATCTGGTTTCGGTTTTGAAAACCAAACCTGCTATCTACCTCACCGCATTTTCCACTTTGCCCATCATCCTCTACTACATTGCGTTTGCTCCGGTATTCCTGACCGGCAAGACACCTGCCGGCGCATCTGAGGAATGGAAAGCCATGCACATCAAATTCCCCTCAATGCTTATGCTTTTATGTGGACTGCTGATTACCGGGCAATTTGAGTACTTTTGGTCAAAGTATACTCTGATCATTGCAGATATCTGGCCCTATCTGCTCTTATGGGCAGGCTTGTCTGCCGTATTGATCATTGCATTCTGGAAGCGCACCCCAAAACGGATGCGCAAACACGATGAATTCATTTTGCTTCTATTGGGACTTGCACTCATCAGCTATTCCCTTTCGTATGGCTTTACACTGGCTGTCTCCGGCCCACCGAAACACTACCCTGCGGAAATTGTGGAGCGGCATGAGCCGATAGAGGGAAAAAAGGACGACGATTTTTCTTTGACCGTTCTGCTTGATGACGGAAGTACTGTATCGATCGATGTTTCTGAGCAGGTCTATCACCTGCAGGAATACGGCGTGGATTTTGTTGTCTGCCAAAAAGACAATTTTATGGGGATTCGAATGGTGCGGCTCCATCTGCCTGAGGGAACCGATCTCTCTTCCCTGCTGACCGCAGATCATTCTGTGCCATAGCCGGACTTCCGTAAAAATAATTATAAAAAATGGAGAAATATCCTATGACACAGTCAAAAAGACGGCGAACCGCCTATGACGATTCCCTTTTTCGTATTTTCCTCTGGTCCGGTTTTGATGTACTCATCTGCTTGCTGTCTGCGTGCGGACTCATTGCACTGATTGCACATTTCTCCCATCGGATGACCAAAGACATTCAGAATCTGATAATCTGGTGTTTTGTCCTGACCCTTCCGCTTTCTTATTTCATGCCGCTGGTCAGCCTGCTGAAAGCCCGGAAGCAGGAACGGATTCTCGGAATATTCTGGAAGGATCGCACGGATTCCCACCGTCCCGTTTGCGACAGAGACTGGTTTTTGTCCTTTGATCTCGGTGGATTCCTTCTCTGCCACCGCAGCTATATCCAAGAAATTCTCGGCTTTCGGGAAGTAGAACAGACCACCTCCAATGGCCGAAGCACAACTTACTATGTGGTATGCAGAAACATCCAAGGGAAAACATGCAAATTCAAATTTTCTTCTTTGGATACGCAGAATAATTTTCTGCAATGGTATGGCCGCCATCCTGTAGAACCATAATTTCTCTCCGGCGACATTCTTCCTGTCCGATCAGTGCATTTTCTGATGAATGACCGTGGAATCCCTTCGCACAGTCTTTCGCAGAACGACTTATCCAAAATGACCATAAAAAACAGACCTCTGCAATCTATGCAGAGGTCTGTTTCTTTTCTGTTTCAATCTGTATTCCCGAGATGCTTCCGCCCGTGTGCTCAGCCCTGGAAAGAGCCTCAGGAAAATTTAATCCTTACATGCTTGCGCAAGCTGCTTCTGCTCAGGGTTGGGCAGCGCAGTCATGCTATGCAGACTGATGCCCAGCGTTGACAGATTATGCAGCGTTGCCGACGCTGCCGGCTGCAAAACGCCCACAACCCCCAGTGCAATCAGCATTCCGTTAAAGCCCAGCACAAAACGGTAGTTAGAGCGAATCCGCTTCATAAGACCCGTGGAAATCTGACGCAGACGGACAAGTTCCCACAGATTTTCACCCGAAATCGTAATATCCGCAATCTCCTGCGCAATGGCCGCACCATCGCTGATCGCAATGCCCACGTCCGCTTCTGACAGTGCCGGAGAGTCATTGATTCCATCTCCCACCATAATCACGGTATGTCCTGCTCTGCGAAGATCTGCCACATAATTGGCCTTATCCTCCGGCAGAACCTCTGCGCAGAATTCGTCCACACCTACCTGCTTGGCGATGGTACAGGCTGTCCGCGTACTGTCTCCGGTCAGCATCACCGTCTTTTCAATGCCCATCACACGCAGGGCATTCAAAACAGCGGCCGCCTCTTGCCGCAGTGGGTCCTCAATGCAGATGACCGCACTGAGCTGATCTCCTATTGCAAGATAGAGATGGGAATATGCGGTGGGAAGCGCATCAAATTTCTCCTGCTCTCCCTCGGGAACCACACAATGCTCATCCTCAAAAACAAAGTGGGCACTTCCGATGAGGACACGGTCTTCCCCAACCTTGCTTGCGATCCCGTGGGCCACAATGTATTCGACCTTGGAATGATATTCCTCATGCTTCAGTCCCCGAAGCTTTGCCTCCTCCACAACGGCATTGGCCATGGAATGGGGGAAGTGCTCCTCCAGGCAAGCCGCCAGGCGAAGCATTTCCGCTTCCTCATTTCCGCCGAACGCAATGACCTTCGCAACCTTGGGGCAGGCGTGCGTCAATGTTCCCGTCTTATCAAAAACAATGGTATCCGCCTGTGCAATTGCCTCCAGGAACTTGCCGCCTTTTACCGTGATATGTTCTTTTCCTGCTTCCCTCATGGCAGACAGCACCGTCAGAGGCATCGCAAGCTTCAGTGCGCAGGAAAAGTCCACCATCAAAACCGACAGCGCACGGGTGACGTTTCGTGTCAGCACATAGCTGAGGATACTTCCGGCAAAGGTATAAGGCACCAGCTTATCTGCCAGATTCGAGGCCTTACTCTCCGAGGCGGATTTCATCTGCTCCGACTGTTCAATCATCGTAATAATCTGATCGTAGCGGCTTTGTCCGGAAGCCTGTCTGACTTCCATCACACATTCTCCCTCTTCGACAATTGTGCCGGCATACACCGGGCTGTCCAGCCGCTTCGCCACCGGCACCGATTCCCCCGTTAAGGAAGCCTGATTCACCATAACCTCCCCTTCGACAACCACGCCGTCCACGGGAATGACACCGCCTACCCGTACAACCACCTGATCGCCCACCTGAATCTGGGAAATGGGGGTCAGAATCTCGTTTCCGTCGGCCCGTAGCCACACCCGGTCTACATTGAGCGACATGCACTGTGCCAGATCCTGAATAGATTTCTTCCGTGTCCACTCCTCCAGCAGCTCACCGATCTCCAGCAGGAACATCACAGATCCGGCTGTTGCAAAATCTCTGCGGAAAACCGAAACGCCAATAGAGATTGCATCGAGAAGCTCCACCTTCATTTTCCGGTGGAGAATACAGTGCAGTCCCCGTCCCGCGAAGGGAATTGCATGCCATAAAACCCGGGCGATCCGCAGCGGAGTCGGCAGGAACAATGTGCCCACACATTTGACTGCGATTTTTCCCACGAGCTTTTCCTGAAATTCCCGGTTTAATGCGCGGGTGCTTTGGGCAGGAACGGTAATACTCTGCTCTGCCTGTTCCCACGAAAATCTCCGGACCGCATCCAAAATTCCATTGCGGTCACCTCGGTACTGTACAACAAGACATCTTGTCCGCTCATGGACTGTGACCTGTAGGACGCCGTTGACTCCCTGAAACCAAGCCTCCAGCAGATCCGCCTGCTTCAGACTCATCTGCTTTTGTGAAAACCGAAAGCGAATTCTTCCTCTGCTTTCATGTTCAATTGTTGCCTTCATCTAAATCCTCCATAAAAAAGGAGCCGCAACTGCGACTCCTTTCCTGCATACTATTTATTCTTCCTCGCAGGTGCAGTCGCAAACCTGAGCAGCCTCCTGCTCCGCTGCCTCTTTCGCTGCACGCTCCTCGTTGAGATCCTTTGCAGCAGCCAGGATATCGTCCGCATTTTCCTGAACAGTGGTAACCGTCTCCATGACGGAATCCTTCATCCGCAGGCCGGCTGCGGTAATGTGGGTGTAAACCTTCTTCGCATCCTTGCTGGTCAGCAGCTTGATGCCCACGGAGCCAAACAAAGCGCCTCCTACAAAGCAGGCTGTTTTCGTATATTTATGCATAACAATCTTTCCTTTCTTCTATGCGTTTATTTGTGCTTATATCCAGTAATCATCACCATAATCATACAAATGACAGCGCCCCAAGCCCAAAAACGATGCTGCTTCATGACAATCCCTCCTTTGTATCAAACCTTACGGCAATTTACTTTAATTCCCAGTTTTATTTTCATATTATACCACAACGAATCATGGTTTGGCAAGGCTAATAATACCTACCCCCGAAATTTGTCTGATCTGAAGCACCTGAAAATTCTGCATGCAGTTCTTGTTCAAATCAGCCCTCCGGAAAATCCTTTCTACGGAATCGGAAATCGCATTTTTCTCCGCCTTCTGCCAAGGTTGTCGTCCGCTCCAGAGTAAGGCCCATGATCTGCGCAAAGAGGTAGTCGATCTGACACAGATATTTTGCCAGGTCTCTGCATCCTTCGTCCTGACACAGCTTGCAGATGCCGCACTCCCAATAGTCATATCCCAGATCAAAGGCTCCATTTCCACACACCACATCCACGACCCAGTCGTTTTCATACTTCCGTAAATGGGTTTTCTCCGACCACTTCTTCTGTTTCTCCACATGTTTGGCATTGAGATTATGCTCTGCATCTCCCAACACCACACGGAGCAGATTGCTGCGGCTCATCCCTGCTTTCATAATTTCGCTGTTTTCATCGGGGGAAAGATCGTCCATCCGATTCATGGCAATGAACCATGCTGCCATCGCATAGGCCGTCAGCAGCTGATTGGTTGATCCAATATCCTTTGCATGGTGCATAATTTTTCGGTATTCCTGATGGATTGCCTTTCTCTGCCGAACTGAAATGCGGGGATCCTTTGTCCACCGTGAAAAGGCAATGCCACAGATTTTGATGGTAAGATTACTTTTCATATATGCTCCTTGTATAGACTTTCATGCATGGAACGCATCACTGCGGCAGCAATGTGTGCCTTGTAGGAACCTTTCAGGGTTCTCGTTTCTTCGGAAACCATGGAATGCACCGATTTACTTTTCTGCAATATTCCACATAAGCATCCCCGTAAAGCTCTGTCAGCCATTTTTCCTCTGTTTTCTTCACAAGGATTGTCATAAGTCCATAATAAACCGGGCATAGCACAAGCAGGTACAAATTTCCATTGCAGCACAAAATCCCCCACAGAGCAAACATAATCGCCGTATAAACAGGATTTCGCACAAAGCCATAGACTCCTGTGGTAATCAGATGATTTTCCCGAATATTTTTTTGAAGCTTCATGACAATCACTGCATGAACCCACAATCCAATCCCTGCCGCAATCAATATGATTCCCAGAATCTTTCCCCATGTCTCCCACATGGGACTGCGATACCATGGGAGCTTCTGAAAATGATCTGCGGCCAGAGCCAACCCCGTTATTACAGCCACCGATCCGCCGTAGACCGGACCAATGCCATAAACGGAAAGATGCTTCTTCATATGACTGCCTCCTTCAGTTAGTACTATCTAACTGAATAATAGCACACTCCATTCTTTCTTGCAAGCATAATCATGTTATGCTGCATTCCCCGATATCTGCAAGTGCGATGATGTGAGGGAACTTCTGACGGACCGAGTCTGTCCCTTATCCAATCCGTATATACTAAAACGCCGCAAGCAAAATTGCTTGCAGCGTTTTTTCAGCAGTTGCCTTTCTCCTTGGCAATCATCTGCGCAATCTGATTGGGCAGAGCCTTCTGCGCCGCACGATCCAGGTTCGCTGTCTCGATCATCGGCAGAACTGTCAGCTTGACCGTTCCGGGACACATCAGATTGTGATTTGCCTCCATAATCTTGTAGCTTCCATCAATGACCACCGGCACAATCGGCACTCCGGCATGAAACGGAATCTTAAAGACACCGGTTTTAAAGGGATTCATATGATCCCCACGGCTCCGGGTCCCCTCAGGAAATACCACAATATTTCGTCCGGATTCCAAAATCGCACCGGCATCTTTCATGGCGGAAATTGCCTGACGCGGATTTTCACGGTCGATAAAAATGCAGTCCAGCAGCTCCATCCAGGTACGGACCAGCGGAATCTTGCGTGTCTCAATCTTTGCCACCATAGCAGGAGGCGCTCCCAGATAGACCATTGTGATGGGGACATCGTAATCGCTCTGGTGGTTTGCAACAAAGACCACCGCACGATCCTTCGGAATATTCTCCAGTCCTTTAACCTGAACTTTGCATCCCGCAAGCTTCATCAGGGTTTCCATCCACTTGTGGACATTATAATCCAGAATCCGGCGGCATCCATCGATATCTCCGATTTCCTTCAGCCGTTTTGCCTTGTACATTCTCGGCATCAACACAATCAGAGAGCCAAAAAAGTAGAAAAACCATACAATTGTTCTTAAAACTGCCATTCTATTTCATTCCTTCTTTTGAAACTACGATAAATATCATAACGCAAAAACCCTTTCCGCGCAATGGCTTTTTTGAACGCCTCGCCCTTAGACCTTCGGCATGAAAAAGAGGCACCCGACCGGATGCCTCTTTGCGGTTTCCTTTATTTCAGAATTCCCTTTTCCCGGGCTGCTGCGTTGACCTCGTCCAGCATTGCCTGAAGGCCCTTGGCCTCATACTTTGCCATCAGGTCATCCACCATCTTATCCACAGGCTCTGTGCCCATCATCACAGTCAAAAAGTCACTGTGCGGATCAAAGGCAAACTGATCCTTTAGGGGGGTAGAAATCATCATAGCGGGATCGCAGATTCTGGGCAGCTTGCCGTTCTCCACCGCGTCCATATGACGTGCTTCCACCGCGTCATAATATTCCATGGGAATATCGCTGGGGAAATCCTTATCCCACTTATTGGGGTTGTGCACAGCCAGATTGCTGATCATATAGAAAGGATACTTCTGGGCAAGGTCAATCCCCTCCCGCAGGACGGGCTTGCCGTCCACCAGATCGTAATCCTCTCCCTCAAATCCACAGAATACCAGACGCTTTCCTTCGTCGGAGATGAGGAAGTCAAACAGCCGGCAGATTGCATCCATCTTGGTATCATCCACTTTGCTGCTGATATACGTCTCGGACCATGCCTCGGTATCGACAAAATACCATTTCTCTCCGTCTGCGGCAGGGAAAATCTTTGCGAACTTCACATCGTCCAGGAACTTGCGGCCGTAGAGATCCTCCCACTGCCGGCCAAGCTTTGCAAGACTTGCAGGGCCGTCGTTGAAGGCCATTGCCGCATTCATACCCTGAAGGAACCGGTCCTTGGCGCTGACACTGACCTGCGCAATATCAGGCTCGATGGTTCCCTCCTGATACATATCCCGGGCCAGCTGCATCACAGCCTTTACATCCCCGTCGAAATAGCTGGGAAGGACTTCGCCTTCGTCATTGATAATCCACTTCTTCTCAAGAATACCGCCGTAGGGGTACATGCAACCTGCCAGAATCTTGATTCCGGTCTGACTGATACCGGCAATATTCTTCCCCTCGGGATCCGCCGCAATGATCTTTCGGAGCATATCACGGAACTCGTCCCAGTTCTCAGGCTCCTTGGTTACACCCACGGCCTGTGCCAGATCCCAGCGGTAGGCAATCGTGCGGTCGAGGACGCTGTAGCTCAGATCGCCGTAAGACTGGCGGGGAATGATATAGTTCTTTCCATCCTGCTGTGCATCCTTCGCGCGGCCCATCTGCATATATTGCTCGAGATTGGGATAAGCCGAGAGATCATCGGGAAGCGCACGGATAATGCCCTGACTGACCCAGTCATAGAAGCTGCTCTGACCAAGACCCACAAAGTCACCGACAAAAATATCGGGAAGCTGTCCGCTGGTTGCCCAGAGTGTAACCTTATCATGGTAATCCGCTTCGCTCATATCCTGAGGAATCAGCTTAATACCGATTTTGTCTTCTATGGTCTTGAGCATTTTGTCATTTTCGCCGCCAGACAAGCCCTTCTCAGCATCCCAAATACCGACGCTGATCTCAATGGGTCCATCCCCGGAATCAGAAGCAGTTGCTCCGCATCCGGCAAACACCGCAGCGACCATCACCACACAAAGCGCAAGGCTGATGATTTTTTTCATGTGTAAATCTCCTTTCGTTTTCTTCAAATGAGCTATTGATTAAAGGCTGTGACCTCAAATCACACAGGTATCTTACTGCTTCACAGAGCCGAGCATGATTCCCTTGACAAAATATTTCTGCACAAAGGGGTATACGCAGATGATGGGCAGCATCGTCACAAGAATCGCCGCCATATGCACCGCCATCGGGAAGGAGCTGTGCTGATTTTCCATCATCGCTTGCAGCTGTGGTGCAAGCTCTGTATTGTAGGCAGCCAACAGATCCCGCAGATAAATCTGGAGCGGCTTGAGATTCTTGTCGATAATATAAAGATAGGCGTTCCACCACTCATTCCAACGCTCCACCGCATAAAACAGTGTAAAAGTTGCCATAAAGGGCTTTGACACCGGAATGATAATGCGGATCAGTACCTGAAAATCGTTGGCGCCGTCAATCTTTGCGGCCTCTTCCAGCGAGTCCGGAAGGGTCATAAAATAGTTTTTCATAATCAGCACATAATAAGAGTTAATCATGCAGGGGAAAATCATGGCCCATGCGGAATTCTGCAAGCCGTAGGACTTGACCGTCAGATAGGTGGGAACCAGTCCGCCGGAAAACAGCATCGTCACAAGGATCATAATGGTAAATCCTTTGCGTCCTGCCAGACGTTTTCTCGACAGTGCATAGGCTGCCATTACAGAAACCGCCATATTGAGGAAGGTGCCCACAAACGTATTAAACAGTGTCACCTTCAGCGACTGACGGAAATAGGGGTCGTTGACAACCTCCCGAAATGCCGAAAAATCAAAGACATACGGCAGCATATAGGGAGAATGGGCGGCATATGTCCCGGTATTGGTCACCGAGAGAATCACCACCGAATAAAACGGAAACAGTGTCAGAAGTGCCAGGATCACCAGCACCATATATGCAAGCACCGTAAATACATCCGGCTTTTTCTTTCTTCTTACGATGATTTCTTCGTTATCCAAATCTTACTCCTTAAAACAGTCCCGGCTCACCGGCACGGGTCACAATCTTATTTGCCAAGGTAATCATAATCACATTTACAACGGATTTAAACAGGCCCACGGCTGTTGTATAGCCAAAGTTTGCACCGAGCTGGAAGGTCTGCCGCTGCACAAACGTATCGAGAATATCGCCTACGCCGTAAACCGGTGCGGAATAGAGGTTAAACACCTGATCGAAGCTGACGCTGCCCAGCAGATTTCCCACCTGAAGGATCAGCATGATACACACAACGCTGCGGATTCCCGGCCATGTGATATGACGGATCTTCTGCAAACGGGAAGCACCATCGAGATCCGCCGCCTCATAGAGATCCTGATCGATGCCCGCAAGGGCTGCCAGATAGATGACCGCATCCCATCCGAATTCCTTCCATCCGGCGGAAATCCACAAAAACGGTCGAAACAGATTGGAATTGCTCAACGGTGAAATGGTCGGCAGCCCAAAATGCTGGAGCAGCTGATTGACAAGACCGTAATTGGAAAACAGATTGGTAAAAATAATTGCGAGAACAACCCACGAAATGAAATGCGGAAACGTAAATACCGTCTGGAAAAACCGCCGCATCCGGACAGACTGAAGCTCATTGAGCGTAATCGCCACCAAAATCGGGATCGGAAACAGAAAGATGAGCTTTCCAAAGCTGATAATCAGCGTATTTTTCAGGGCAATCATAAAATCCGGATCCGAGAACATTCTCCGGAAATGATCCAACCCGGCCCACGGGCTCATCAGGACGCCCAGGTCATATCGAAAATTCTTAAAGGCCAGCACGATGCCGCCCATCGGAATATAGCTGAACAGAATATACCATACAATCGCCGGAAGCAGCATCAGATACAGCATCCAGTCGTTTCGGATTCGTTTTTTCAGGCTGATCCGCCTTGGATTATCAATGGATGTTTTGTGAGCGCGCAATGATTTTCCTCCTTCGCCGCAAGCAAGTTGAAAATATCCTGCTGCATTTGTCTCTTTCCCATATCAATGCAGTAGGTAAATAGGTATTATGAACTGTTGGATATTATAAAGAATCAAAGGGCCGAAATCAACCCCAAAATAACGAGAGGCTGCACAATAATCGATTTTATCAATGCCAAATTTTAGGCATCAAACAGGGCTGTTGTTTGACGATTTTTACAATGGGTGATTTTTGTATTAAAAGAAAGTATTGTCACTGATTTTCGTCCATAAACCGATGAATTCACAAAGCTTTTGGATACTTTGTATTTTCATCGTCAGGATTTCCCGAAAAGGGCGGCACGAGTCGGCATAAATTGGATCGTTTAATCAGATCGTTCAATCATACTTTTTCTTTTCCACAGTCCCATAAGCACCTGCCGATGTCTCGCAGCCTCGTGTCGATGGTTTAGCGGCGCATTGTTCCGATCATCAAAGTATATCGTCCTTTTCGCAGAAAGCAGAATTTGACACGCAAACAGGATCGTTTTCCCATGTTGCATTATGCCTTAAATTATCTTTCATTTCTTCCTCCTGTTTTTCTCGCAAAATTACCATTAAACCGTAAATAATCCGAATCTTTGTGGATATTTATAATTCCATCCGTTCCATTTTGCAAGATATCATTCATGCTCCTGCAAAAAGTTCTCTATTTTTTTATTTCTCATCTTGACATCCCATAGATTCGATGATACAATGCCGATACAAACTTCATAAAAAGCGATGACGAAGACGGATTCCGTTGTGGATTTCACAGAGAGTCAGGCATCGGTGAAAGCCTGATAATGAGACACGGAGCAATCCCATCCCTTCCGAGCTGAATGCCTGAACCTGCCTGTGCAGCAGTAAGGTGTTTCGTGTATGCTACGTCAGTGCATAGAGCTTGTTAGAGCTCGAAAAGCGGCACATTTTGTGCAATTTGAGTGGTACCGCGGGTATTGGTTTATTCAGACTCGTCTCAAAGTAATTTGAGACGAGTCTTTTTTTATTGATACGGTAAAAAGGAGAAACAAACTATGAAACTAGGGAAAAAGAATCTCGTAGCTGTCAGCTTCATGCTGTTCGCCCTGTTCTTCGGAGCAGGCAATCTGATCTTTCCGCCCTTTCTGGGGCAGAATGCCGGTCAAAATACACTGCCTGCCGTAATCGGTTTTCTGATGACTGGCGTTTTGCTTCCGGTTCTGGGTGTAATCGTCGTGGCAAAATTTGACGGACTGGAGCAGCTCGGCCAGAAAGTCGGCAGCAAATTTGCACTGGTTTTCACCATTCTCATCTATCTGTCCATCGGCCCCGGACTCGGAATTCCAAGAGCCGCATCTGTTCCATTTGAAATGGCTGTCGCACCTTATCTTCCTGCGGAGTCAAACCTGATGCTGTTCCGTGTGATCTACTCCCTTGTCTTTTTCCTGACCGCCCTGTGGCTGTGTCTGAATCCCGGAAAGCTGGTCAATCGAATCGGTCACGTTCTGACTCCTTTGACTCTGGCCTTTCTGTTTGCGCTGTTTTTTGCTTTTCTGATGCGCGGCACCGTTCAGGTTTCCGCCCCTCAGGCTGCCTACCAAACCGGGTCGCTGATGCAGGGCTTTACCGACGGCTACCAGACCATGGACACCATCGCAGCCCTTAACTTCGGACTTGTCATCGCAACAACCCTCCATTCCTTCGGAATTCAGGATAAGAAAGGCGTAATTCGCTATACCGTTCTTTCCGGCATTGCGGCAGGAAGTATTCTCTCCATCGTCTATCTGATGCTGACCTATATGGGCGCATGCTCCTCCGGCGTATACTCCATTCAGGAAAACGGCGCATGGACGCTGCGGTGTATCGTCTCGCAGGTCTTCGGAAATTACGGAGCCATCTTCCTTGCGACGCTGTTCACCCTTGCCTGTCTGACCACCTGCGTGGGGCTGATCAACTCCATTTCCAGATACTTCTCCACCCTCTTCCACCGCGTCTCCTATCGGCAGTGGGTGCTGATCATCGTGGCCTTCTCTTTCCTGGTCTGCAATCTCGGACTGACTGCTATTTTAAGCGTATCCATTCCTGTGCTGAACGCAATCTATCCCATTTCCATTGTGCTGATCCTTCTGGGTCTCACCGACAGACTGTGGAAAAACAATCCATTTGTTTATCCCCTCGTGGTGGCCGGCACCGGAATTGTCAGTGTTGCCCATTGTCTTACCACTGCAAAAGTTCCTCTTGGTGTGATCGGAGAATTGTTCCATAAGCTTCCGCTGTATCAAAGCGGCTTTGGATGGGTGCTGATCGCAGCTGCAATGCTGGGTCTGAGCCTGTTTTTGGGTCTCCTGCGAGCTCCCGGAAAAAAATCTGCCGCTGCCGCCGGATTCTTCAGCAAGCTTTCATAATCCTTCCGCCGGGCTGTGTTTCTCCACAGCCCGGTAACTTTTTTGTGCAAAGCTTCCTGCTCTGTGATATAATGATCCTCACATAAAGGAGGGCATTGAAATGCTTAGTCTTACCTATGTCAATCAAGGAAATTTTCAGCTTCTGGAGAAAGAAAAGCCAACTCTGCAATCTCCCCGCGATGCCATTGTTCGGGTTACAATGAGCAGCATCTGTACCAGTGATCTGCACATTAAGCACGGAAGCGTCCCTCGGGCCGTCCCAGGCATCACCGTGGGCCACGAAATGGTTGGTGTTGTTGAACAGGTTGGTTCTCAAGTCACCACTGTCGGCGTAGGGGACAGGGTGGCCGTTAATGTTGAGACATTCTGCGGAGATTGTTTTTTCTGTAAGCACGGTTTTGTAAACAACTGCACAGATCCCAATGGCGGATGGGCCCTCGGGTGCCGGATCGACGGCGGACAGGCAGAATTCGTCCGTGTCCCCTTCGCCGATCAGGGTCTTACCAAAATTCCGCAGACCGTATCAGACCGTCAGGCACTTTTTGTCGGTGATATTCTCGCCACCGGCTTTTGGGCTGCCCGAATTTCTGAAATTACTTCTGATGACACCGTTTTGATCATCGGCGCAGGCCCTACGGGTATCTGCGCACTGCTTTGTGTCATGCTAAAAAAGCCAAAGCGGGTGATCGTCTGCGAAAAAGATCCTGCCAGAATCGCTTTTATAAAGGAACACTATCCAGATGTACTTGTCACAGAACCGGAAACGTGTGTTTCGTTCGTACAGAATCACTCCGACCATGGCGGTGCAGATGTGGTGATGGAAGTTGCAGGAGCAAAATCCACTTTTCGTCTTGCTTGGGAATGTGCCCGCCCCAATGCGATTGTTACCGTTGTAGCGCTCTATGATGAAGCGCAGAATCTACCTCTGCCCGAAATGTACGGAAAAAATCTGACCTTTAAAACCGGCGGCGTGGACGGCTGCGACTGCAAAGAAATTCTGTCCCTGATCGAGCAGGGCAAAATCGATACAACGCCGCTGATTACCCACTCCTTCCCCCTCAATGAAATTGAAGAAGCCTACCAAATCTTTGAAAATCACCTGGATGGTGTTATAAAAATTGCCATCACCCCTCCGGAGGAGCATTAGGGGATCCCTTCCCTCCTCAAAAATGATTTCTCAAAAAGGACAGTAAAAGGGCGGCTGCCTTTGCGCAGCCGCCCTTGCTTTTTGAATCACAATCAGCTTCTTGCCAGACCGTCCACCTGCAGAACCACACCGGTAATATAGGATGCCTCGTCGGATGCCAGGAACACAAAGGCGTTGGCAATATCCTCAGGCTGTCCCAGACGGCGCAGGGGAACCTGTGCAATCAAAGGATCAATCACAGACTTGGGAACTGCTTTCATCATATCCGTTTCCGTGATGCCGGGAGCAACCGCATTGACACGAATTCCCTTGGGGCCAAGCTCGCGGGCCAGAGAAAGGGTCATACCGTTGACTGCAAATTTTGAAGTGGGATAAGCCATGCCGCTGGGCTGGCCGTAAATGCTGACCATAGAGGAAGTGTTCAGAATCACACCGCTGCCCTGATTGACCATCTGCTCTGCAGCAATCCGGGAGGCATTGAAGGTGCCCTTCACATTCAGATCCATCACCTTGTCAAAAACTTCCTCGGTATAGCTTGTAAAGGGGGTCATCTCGGACATACCGGCATTGTTGACCAGAATGTCAATCTTGCCGTACTTCTGAACAACGCCCTCAAATGCCTCCCGCAGGGAGTCCATTTTGGAAAGATCAGGCCAGATTCCCTCTACCTTGGCTTCGGGATACTTTGCTTTCAGGTCTGCCACTGCCTTTTCCGCAGTTGCGGGTCTGCTGGCGCACAGAACGACTGCCGCGCCCTCTCTCAGGAAAGCCTCTGCCGTTGCAAAACCGATGCCGCGGCTGCCGCCGGTGATGATTGCTACCTTGTTCTCAAGTCTCATAACGAAAACCTCCTAAATAAGTTTTTGAAGTATTAAGTGCTATCAGCATACACCCAAGGGCGCTGCCGGTCTGTGACTAAATCACTCAGGACATTACCCTCTGATAGGCGATGCGGGGTGAGCCATCCTCCACATGGATGATTCCGCAGCGGAGAAAACCGTTTTTCTCCAAGGAGCGCTGCATGGGAAGATTATCGGCATGGGTATCGATGCGAAGACTCTTGCAGCGAGCCGCAGCATAGTCCATGCAGGCAGACGCAATTCCCCTGTGACGGCATCTGACCGCGACCCGGTGAATGACAGTATAAGGCTGCTCATCCAGCCACGCCCCATTCTCAATCACACGATAAGTCGGATCCGGCCCGGGAATCCAGCTGAACACCCCGAGAATTTCCCCGTTTTCTACACAGACATGGCAATATCCCTGCCGGATATCCGTTAAAACCAGATCTGCCTGGGGATAGCCGTCCTTCCACTGGGTTTTGTTGCCGTTGGCTGCCATATAAGCTCTGGCATCCTCATAGACCCGAAGAATTTCTTCCAGTTCCTGTTCCTCAGCTTTTCTGATTTCCACGTTTCAATCCTGCTTTCTTCTCTTTTCCGCCGCAGGTACTGCGACCCTTGACTACCCAATAGGATAATTATACGAAAGGGCCGTATGCTTGTCAACAGACTCCCACCCCCTCAGCTCGGAATTCGGCAGGATACACGGTTTCTTTATCGTTAATTTGTATAGTTTTATGCCTTGTAAATCATATTTATTTGTGCTATTTTATAGTCAGAAAGGATGATACCAATGAACAGGTAAAACTCCTTGAGCGATCGAAGGAAGAACTTCTGATCACGACCACCGGCTTTCCTTTCCGATGATACGACACATCAGCAGACTCGGCTTATGAGTAATTGATAGATGATGGGATCAATTTTTAGATAATGTGTTGTGCGATCACCGATGACAAGCGAGAGATAACGGAGTCGATCCCGCAGAAACGCGAGGTAACCAATGATGTTAGATACCAAGATCGAACAGAGATAACCCTTGACTGATTCGTTTCGTAAGAGACAGCAGCCAAGGGTTATTTCTTTTATACGGATGTTTATGCGCCCATAAGGGGCGCTTTTTATAATTCTTTTTCCTCCTGCGGCGGCAGAATATCTCTCAGATACACAAACGGTACAGCTTCTCCATCGCAAAAAAGAATATACTGATTCTCAGCATCGACTTTTAAAACTCTTCCGGTTCGCTCCAGATACGCTCCCCCCTGCTTTCGCTCATCGGGCTTAAAATATCGCAGCGTCACCAAGGGTCGCTCCTTCAGCCGCTTGGCCAAGAGCTGAATTTTTTGATCGAGCATAATCTGGGCATCAATCCCCAGCTCAGTCTCCCGTTCTGTCAGCCGTGCCGTCTCCTGAATTGCCGCATCGTGGCCCGTCAGCGCTGCAAAAGGCGAAAACTGCGCCGCCCGATCATACGCCGACATGGGACGATGTCTCTTGGAAATCGGACGGGACAGATGAATGATATCATCATACTTTCCGCTCATGCCTTGTGTCCTCCGATCTGTCTGTTTCGGTCCCGGGCTGTGGCGCCCTCTTGCAGATTCATCCCCTTCAGGATGGCATTTTTTCCGAATTTCCTGCGAATAGAGATCACCGCCTGCTGGCGGCGTTTTTCCCGCTCAAGCAGCTGGGCTTCCGTCTGCTGCCGCTGCTCCTCCTGCGCATAATCCGTAAATAGATCCAGCTGCTGCGGCCCCGAACTCGCAATGACGCTTTGCTCCGGAACCACATGACATGCAACAATATTGAGCCTCCGAACCAGAAGCTCCGGATCTGTGATACGGTCATAAAGCCCCATTACCGCATCGATAATCTGCCGCGTGGAGGAGGTTGGCTGCGTCAGATTGACCGAGCCGTGGGAATGCTTTGGAATCTGCCTGCCGTAACCGTCAGTAACAATCTCTCCCTGATAATTTTTTCTGCGGACCGGATCCAGCAGATTCTCGATATCGTATCCCACCGTCACCACCATCTGATCGGTCACAAGCCCCTTCTCCACAAGATCCAGCACCAGAAGATCTGTCATTTCCCGAAGCACCAGTTTCGCCTTCTGCCAATCATAGGGACTGTGAAGCACCTGCCCGGACCCGACAGAATTTGTCTGTGGCTTATAAGCCTTGATATCCGAAATCATGCAGCTCTCGTATCCCCAGGCATGGTCAATCAAAAGCTCTGCATTGACGCCAAACAGCTTATAAAGCAGCTCCTCGTTCACAAGCGAGCATCTCGCCACATCCCCCATGGTGAAAATTCCGTGCTGCTCCAATTTCCGGGCATATCCTCTGCCCACTCGCCAGAAATCGGTCAGCGGACGGTGATCCCACAGAAGCTCCCGATAGGTCTGCTCTGTCAGGTGCGCAATGCGTACCCCGTCTTTGTCTGCGGGAATGTGCTTTGCCACAATGTCCATCGCCACTTTGCAAAGATACAGATTGCTGCCGATTCCGGCGGTAGCAGTAATTCCGGTCACCTCCAGCACATTCTGAATCATCTTACGTGCAAACGCATAGCTGCTCAGGCCGCTGGATTTGAGGTAGGCTGTTACATCCATAAATACCTCGTCGATGGAGTAGACATGGATATCCTCCGGCGCCACATACTGCAAGTAAATCTCATAGATTTTCGTGCTGCACTCAATATAATGGGCCATTCTTGGGGGTGCTACAATATAGCTCAGCTCCAAAGAAGGATCTTTCTCCAATTCGGGAGCCAGATAGGAGCTGCCCCGAAACACTCTTCCGGGAGCCTTGCTTCGCCGGATGGCGTTGATCTCCGCAGCCTTCTGGACCACCTCAAACAGACGGGGTCTGCCCGGAATTCCAAAGGCCTTCAGCGCAGGCGATACTGCCAGACAGATTGTCTTTTCCGTCCGGCTGTTGTCCGCCACCACGAGATTGGTCTTCAGCGGATCAAGCCCCCGTTCAATGCACTCCTGAGAGGCATAAAATGATTTGAGATCGATGGCTATATAGGTTCTCTGCTTCTCCACGGCTCGCACCTCTCGCACAAATGTTTGAATACATATTACCATCTCTTTCCCGAAAAATCAATCACAAAAGAAAAAGACCTTCGGAAATTCCGAAGGTCTTTGGGACTATTGATGTTTTTCTTTGATGGCAAAAATCGCAATCAGGCTGCTGACCAGCAGCAAATAAGGATAAAACAGATACCGCATAATGTCAAACGCAGAGAGCGCAATCCCCATCTCCGATGCTGCGGTAATGGCGACCAGCATCTGCGCACCATAAGGGATGATTCCCTGCGAGATGCAGCTGAAGGTATCCAGCAGGCAGGCCGAACGCTTGGGGCTGATTCCGTAATCCTTACTCATTTCTCTGGCGATGGGATTTGCCATGACAATAGCCACCGTATTATTGGCTGTCGCAATATCCATTGTCCCGACCAAAAGGCCCATGCCAAGCTGTCCCCACCTTCCGCCGCGGAAGACTCTGCGAATCCAGTAAAGCAGCGCATCAAAGCCGCCATAGCTGCTGACCAGTGCGCACATAGCCGCCACCAAAACAGCCACCATGCTTGTCTCATACATGCCCGCTGCACCGGTTCCCATGTTGGCGAGCAGCTCTGTCGGTACAATCTGGCCGGAAGCCAGCATGATAATCGACCCGGACACAATTCCAATCAGCAGCACCAGAAATACATTGACCCCCAAAACGCCGCCCAACAGCACCAGAAGATAGGGTACAATCTGGATCAGGCTGTACTCCTTGAGAATCACGGAAACCTCATGGTTGGCAGTCAATGCCCAGATAATCACCAATGTTGCCAGCGCCGCAGGCAGGGCAATCCAGAAATTCCCCTTAAACTTATCCTTCATCGCACAGCCCTGACCGTTGCAGGCCGCAATGGTTGTATCGGAAATAAAGGACAGATTATCCCCGAACATCGCTCCGCCGATCACGGTTCCCACGCAGAGCGCCACCTCAAAATTGGAGGCTGTCGCAACTTCCACCGCAATGGGAGTCAACAGGGTGATGGTACCCACAGAGGTTCCCATGGCTGTTGAGACAAAGCATGCCACCACAAACAGCACCAGCACCGCATACTGTGCCGGAATAATTCCCAGCATAAAGTATGCCACGCTCTGAGCGGAGGAGCGGCCCACAACCCCGACAAAGGCCCCCGCCACCAGAAAAATCAGCAGCATGGTAATGATATTCTTATCACCCACGCCTTTTGCCATCAGCTCCAGCTTTTCCTGGAAGCTGATGCTGCGATTTTGGATGCAGGCAACCAATATTGCCCACAAAAACGCAATCACAATGGGGATATTATAAAATCCCATAGGAATTTTATAACCATACTCGAATAGCAGTCCCAGTCCCAGATACATCAGCAAAAACGCACCGATCGGAAGCAAGGCAATTGGATTTCCCTTTTTCATTCTTTTCACTCCAAACCTTGTAAAATATTCGTATAATTTCTAAAATTTATCATATATTCTATTTGATGTCAAGAATTGCATGGTGCTTTGCCACAATTTTCTATTGACCTGTGAATCGCTTTTCCCTATAATACGACAAAAGGAGTGTGAATCCATGTCAATTCAGGACAAATCAAAAACCGAACTGTTTGAAACCATGCCGATTCCGAAAGCTGTGGCAAATCTCTGTATTCCTATGATCGTTTCCTCACTGGTTATGGTCATTTACAATATGGCAGATACCTATTTTGTCGGCCGGATCAACGATCCCATTCAGAACGCCGCCGTTACGCTGGCCTTTCCCATCATGCTGGCATTCAATGCCGTCAATAATCTTTTCGGCATCGGAACCTCCAGCGTTATGAGTCGAAGTCTCGGTGCCGGAAAACACGAGCGGGTCCGCACCGCGTCCTGCGTGGGATTTTATGGTGCCCTATTCAGCGGGCTGCTGTTCTCTCTGATGTGCATTATTTTTCAGGGGCCGCTTCTGACACTGCTGGGAGCGGATGAAACTACTACAACCGCCACCGCTCAGTATCTCTTCTGGACCGTCAGCCTCGGGGCAACGCCCTCGATTCTCAATGTTGTTCAGGCACAGATGACTCGCAGCGAGGGTTCTGCCCTTCACGCCAGCATCGGCACCATGAGCGGATGTCTTCTGAACATCCTGCTTGACCCCATCTTCATTTTGCCATGGGGCCTTAATATGGGGGCCGCCGGTGCAGGTGCTGCTACCTTCCTCTCCAACTGCGCTGCGGTTGGGTATTTTCTTGTTCTGACCCGGGTAAAAAAAGGCCGCACATTGGTCTGTCTGAATATCCGTCAGCTCAAAAATGCCAACTGGGAGCTTGTCAAGGGAATTCTGGCAGTCGGAATTCCTGCTTCGATTCAGAATCTGCTGAACGTCACCGGCACAACCATCCTCACAAACTTCACGGCCTCCTATGGTGCAACCGCCGTTGCCGCCATGGGCATTGCCCAGAAGGTCAACAGTGTCCCCATCCAAATCTCCATGGGCTTTTCTCAGGGAATCATGCCTCTTGTGAGCTATAACTACACCTCTGGCAATCGAACGAGAATGAAACAGTCCATTCGATTTGCCATGCGTGTTGTGGTTCCTTCCATGACATTTGTTACAATCTGCTATTGGCTGGGAGCCCACGGACTCATCCGATGCTTTATGAATAACGAGGGGATTCTCTCCTATGGTGTTCCTTTTATTCGGGGAATGTGTCTTGCAGGCGTGTTTTTGTGTGTCGATTTTATGGTTGTTGGCGTCTTTAACGCCCTTGGAATGGGACGAAAGGCGCTGCTGTTTGCGGTGCTTCGCAAAATCGTTCTGGAAATTCCCCTGCTGATTCTTCTGAATTGGATGTTCCCACTCTATGGACTGGCATATGCTCAGTTCTGCGCGGAAGTGGTGCTGGCCGCCATTGCCCTGTGGATGCTTCGCAGCATCTTCCGTCAATCTCCGGATTTTTCGCTTGAAGATCGGATATAACCAAAAGCGCATCCCCAGAGGGATGCGCTTTTTCTTACTTTTGATGCAAGGGCTGCTCCCAAGGCGTTACCTCCGGCCACAGCGTGGTATCAAAACCGTCACGGATACATTCGCAGTAATAAGCCAGCTTCTGCCGCATTCTCGGTGCCCCGTCAAAGGCCCACGGCATTGTCATGGCTGCCTCCATCACCAGTGCTCGATCTTCCGTAGAATTCACCATGGCATAGGGGGACACAAAACTCTCATAATAGCTGCTGTTTGGGAAATCCGGCGGATTGGAAGCATAATCTTCCGTATACTGAAAGCCTTCCGGATTGAAGGAACTCCAGATTTCTTCGGAATACTTGGCATCCTCACGGCGGGAGGCATCCCATGCAAGCTTTCGGTCAATCACATGAGAAAACTCATGGATATATGTATGCGCTCCGGCTTTGGAGCCATCCGCAACCAATGTGCAGGTATGCTCCGTCTGATCGATAAAGGCACTGTAGCTTCCGCAGCCATAGCTCGAATCCGCATGGAGCGTCCCAACCAGCTGAATCTCAAATTGCTCCGCTTCTGTCCAGTTGAGCTGGCGGAAAAATCCCTCCGGATAACGGGACATCGTCTGATCCAGCACGTCAAGCCCTTTGGCGATTGCCATTTCATCCAACAGCTGCTCCGCCTCAAACCCCGGAAAGCTTGCGTCGCACTGATCTGCAATCCGAATGGATACCCCGAAGCGGCGGCCGATCTCTCTTGCTCGTTGAGAAAGCTCCGGAGAAACCAGCATTGCGCCCGTTTCCTCCTGCAATACCGCATCTGTCGGCGCAGTGTGTTCCCCCTTCTCTTTGGGAGCGGAGGTTTCGACCGTGGAAAATTCGGATGCGCAGCCTGTCAGCAGGAGCAAAATCAGAATCACCGCTGTCAATCGTTTCATAGAAGCCCTCCTCTCGGTATTCTTTTTTCATTGTAATATAAAAACCACCGTGGAGCAAGCTGCCTTGTCCGTATCTTTTTTCTGCGGTCATTCTCCCCTAAAAAACGGCTGCCGTCCAATCGGACAGCAGCCGTCTTTGTATCACAGTTTTCTCCGCAATGCTCCTGCTCAGGCATTCACCGCATGAGCAAACCGAAGGAATCCTTCCCGTCCTTCGGGAGTGTTTTTATAGACACCCGCATCCTCCAGAACCTCAGAAAACACCTTGCCGGTTTCCTTCAGAATAATCTCCAGAGCGTTTTCCGCGGTGAATGTATACTGCTGTTTCAGCGTCTCGATCCAATCGGCATGCTTCCCCAGAACCTCATCCGCACGGAGTTCCCTGCCTTCGGCAACTGCCTGTGCCAGAGCGGTCAGCTCGCCTTTGAGCCGGCTGGGAAGAACTGCCAGACCCATGACTTCAATCAGCCCGATATTCTCTTTTTTGATATGGTGCTTATCCGCATGGGGATGGAACACCCCCAGAGGATGCTCCTCGGTGGTAAGATTGCAGCGAAGCACCAGATCCAGCTCAAACAGCTCTCCACGGCGGCGGGCAATCGGCGTAATGGTATTATGCGGCTCCCCCTCCGTTTCAGCCAGAATCGAGAGGGCCGGATCGGAATAGCCTCTCCAGCAGTTCAGAATTTTTTCCGCAAGATCCGCAATCCGCACGGGATCTTTACCGTCCAGACGAATGACACTCATGGGCCAATTGACGATACCTGCCTCAATGTCTTCGTATCCGGAAAAGCTCAGACGCTGAACGACTTCTGCCCGCTCCATGGCAAAGGTGTAGTGGCCGCCCTGGAAATGCTCATGGCTCAGAATCGATCCGCCGACGATGGGAAGATCCGCATTGGAACCGACAAAATAATGGGGGAAGGTCCCCACAAAGTCCAGCAGCTTCTCAAATGCGGAGCGGTCAATCTTCATCGGCGTATGGTTCTGATTGAAGACAATGCAGTGCTCATTATAGTAAACATAGGGCGAATACTGCAAGCACCAATCTTCCCCGGCAACCTTGATGGGAATGATGCGGTGGTTCTGGCGGGCAGGATGATTCATCCGGCCGGCATACCCCTCATTTTCCGCGCACAACTGGCACTTGGGATAACTGGACTGGGGCGCATTTTTTGCTGCCGCAATGGCCTTGGGGTCCTTTTCTGGCTTGCTGAGGTTGATGGTGATATCCAGTTCCCCATAGGGAGAATCATACTTCCAGCGCATATCCTTTGCAATGCGGTATCGGCGGATATAGTCGGTATCACAGCTGAGCTTATAATAAGCATCCGTAGCCTTCTCGGGGGAAACCGCAAAATTCTCCCGGAAGCTTCGGATCACCTCTCTCGGCATCGGTGTCAGCAGCCCCATCACCTTCGTATCAAACAGATCCCGGGACACAACATTGTCCTCACACAGCCCTTTTTCACAGGCATAGTCGAGAATCCCTTTCAGAATCTGCTCAAGATCCTCCGTCTGCTCCTCATGACTCTGCACATAATCATCCTTGCCCAGAACCTCCAGCAGCCGGTTCTGCAAAACCATATGATCCTCCGGCTCGGCAAGTCCATGGTTCATCGCATAGGAAATCAGCGAATCAATATATGTTTCAATCTGCATTGTAATCATCCTCCTGATGTAGCTCCGGAACGCAATTATCGTTCTTCTGGAATCATCCGCACGCCGCCCTGCGGTCGAATCGAAAGAATGTGGCAGGCCCCCTCACCCAGTGCTGCTTCAATTCCTGCATGGAAGGATTCCAGAAGATCATTGGGGACAAACGCCTGAACCGTTCCCGCAAAGCCGCCGCCATGGACACGGTAGGCGCCTCTGCCCTGCAAATAATGCTCGCACAGCCCCAGCGCAACGGCCATGGCCTGCTGCCTGATATAACCGGCAGGGATCACATTCTGAAGATACATCCAGCTGGAGAAGCCGGATTCCTTGGTCAGCTTCAGAAATCCGTCAAAATCCCCCTTCTCCAGACAGGCAACCTGCTGAGGAACCCGGCGGTTTTCGTTATATTCATGGATTGCGCGCATGACCGCACGGTCGCCGCAGCGCTCACGCAGCGCAGGGATCGCTGCGTAAAATTCCTCCTCCGGAATCTCGGTCATCACTTCCTTGCCGAAATAGGTGCAGACATCCTTCAGCTCCTGAGGAACTGCCGCATATTCATCGGTAAGGTCTGCATGATCGGCACGGCTGTCAATGATGCACAGCGCATATCCCGTAGACGCAAAGTCAAAGGAAACCGGTCGAATCTCCGGATGGACCCGGTCTGCAAAATCAATGGTCACAAGACCGCCCACAGCAGACGCAGTCTGATCCATCAAACCGCAGGGCTTGCCGAAAAATACATTCTCCGCATACTGTCCGATCTGTGCAATCTCAGGCTGAGACACCTTCTGATCGAAAAACAGATGATTGATGATTGTTCCGATCAGAACCTCATATGCGGCAGAAGAGCTGAGACCCGAACCGGGCAGGACCGTGGACTCCACATAGGCATCAAATCCCTGAAGCTTACATCCAAGCTGGGCAAAACGGGCCGCCACGCCGCGCACCAGTGCCACAGTGGTATTTTTTTCACACTCCACAGGCTCCAACTGATCCAGACAGACCTCACACATGGGATACCCCTGAGACTGAATCCGGATGACATTGGTGCCGCTGCGACGAACCGCCGCCTGTGTGTCGAGATTCACCGCTCCGGCGAGTACACGTCCACGCTGGTGGTCCGTATGGTTGCCGGACACCTCGGTACGTCCGGGGGCTGAGAAATACGTTTCGGGGACAGATGCAAAAACAGCATGGAATCCGGCATCCAGAGCCTTCTTCCGCTCCGGGCTGAGATACAAAACAGGTGCAGACATCTTGTTTCCTCCTGAATGATTGATAAGTTTTGCGGCACCGCTTCGTGCCGCGCAGTTACCATAGTATTATACATCCGCATTTGTGAAATTGGAATAGAGAAAATCAGGATTTCTTGCGAAAATTGTTAGAGTGTGCTAAACTTGGCAAAAGGAGTGATTGATTTGAAACATTTATTGATTACAGGCTTTGATCCCTTCGGCGGGGAATCCATCAATCCCGCATGGGAAGCCGTCCGCCGCCTTCCGGATACTTGCTCGGACTTCCGGCTGACAAAGCTCCAGATCCCCACCCAATTTGAGCTTGCCAGCCGGCATATCCTAGATGCCGCCGAAAAAGATCCTGCCGACGTGATTCTCTGCATCGGACAGGCCGGCGGACGCAGCGCCGTAACTCCGGAGCGGATCGCCGTCAATTTAATGGACGCTTCCATTTCTGACAACGCCGGCGTCTCCCCAAAAGAACAGTGCTGCATTCCAGACGGGCCTGACGGAATTTTTTCCACCGTCCCCGTAAAAGCTATGGCACAGGCCATCTGTGACGCAGGACTTCCCGGTCAGGTTTCCCTGAGTGCAGGCAGCTTTGTCTGCAATGATACCCTGTACCGTCTGCTTTACCACTTCCGCGGAAGTGATACACAGGTCGGCTTTGTCCATGTTCCGTTTCTTCCTCAGCAGGCAAAAAACAATCAACCGTCTATGGAACTGGAACAAATCATACAGGCACTCACCGCCGCAATCTCCGCTTTGCACAAATAACCTCTTATTTATTGCAAGATCATAACTATTCTGCACAAAAATCAGGCTTAAACTTTGTCTTATAAATTTCTCGTTTTTCCTTGCAAAAACCAACTATTCCGTATACAATAAACAAGAGCGGTCTCCATACTCTTGTCCCTAATGAGCTGTTTGCGAGGTGGATGGCGCATTTTTTATTCGATAACTGGAGGTATCAGCAATGTTTGAAACGATCGAGCTCCCTGTCCGCAGAGGAAACGTCCCTCTCCGTGTTGCCAGAGGTCACTTTGCGACGAACCACAGCCATATCAATTATTATATCGACATTACCACCCAGAAAACCCGTCTGGCAGAAGCAAAGGCTGTTGCCAAGGAGCTGGCAAAAAATTATGAGCACACCAAAATCGATACCATTCTCTGCCTCGACGGCATGACCCTCATCGGAGGATGTCTGGCGGACGCACTGACCGAAAGCGCCCGTTCTCTGTCTGACAGCGAGGAAATCTGTGTTCTCGAGCCTGAGTTCAATTCCTACAACCAGATGATCTTCCGAGACAATATTCAGCACAATATCCGCAACAAAAACGTGCTGATTCTGATGGCCAGCATCACAACCGGCTACACCGCCAAGCGCGGAATTCATGCCGCTCGCTATTATGGCGGCCATGTGATGGGGGTTGCAGGGCTTTACCGCGCCGTTGACGAGGTAGAGGACGAAAATATGAAGGTCTGCTCCGTCTATTCTCTGAGTGATCTTCCTGACTATGAAAGCTACGATTTTAAGGACTGCCCCATGTGCAAGCAGGGCCGCAAATTGGATGCACTCGTCAACAGCTACGGCTATTCCCGTCTGTAAGGGTTATCAGAATCCGGAATTCCCTGATGATTCCGTCTTCTATTTCCTCCGCAAAGAAATTCGCCATTCCAATGGGATGGCGAATTTTTTAATCTCCCGTCTATTTCCTCCGGAACCACCCGAAAACGCCTTCGGCGCTTCCTTGAAAAAGGAAAGAGAACCTGGGTGGTATATGTATGCAGTCTTCCCTATTGGGGAGATCCCTTTCTTCCAATTGTGCAACCATTACAACTTTTCTTTTTTCTCCGCCATCTTTTTTGTAATAACTTTTCCTTTCTTCTGTCGCAGATGTAACATTTTTTACATCTGTAAGAAATATAGAAAATGTTGTCAGATTATGCCATAGCAATCAGCTGATTCCTTCGATATAATTCAGTCTGTCAATATCGATTACCGGATCACAAGGAGGAATCAACTATGAACGCAATGGAAATTGCAAACAGTCCCGCAATGTGGATTGCCTGTGGCCTAGCGGTACTGCTGGTTATCATTCAGGCGGTCATTTTTACAAGACAGGCTTACAAAGCAGGTCCCAAGGTGGGTCTGACCAATACACAGCTGAAAAAAGCCGTTAAAAGCTCTGCGCTGACTGCAATCGGCCCTTCTCTTGTGGTACTCAGCGGAATGTTGTCTCTGCTGATTACCGTTGGCGGCCCTATGGCATGGATGCGCCTGAGCTTCATCGGCTCCGTGATGTTTGAATCCATCGCCGCCGGCATCGGTACAAGCACCGTCGGTGTCGAGCTGGGTGTCGATCCCATGACCGGCTCCGCTCTGACCATGGCCGTTTGGACCATGATTATCGGCTCGATCGGCTGGATCATCATCGGAACCTTCTCCGCTGATAAAATGGACAAGGTTCAGTCCAAAATCTCCGGGGGTGATCCTGCCAAGCTTGCAATGATCTCCAGTGCCGCAATTGTCGGCCTGTTTGCAGGCATGACGGCTCAGAAGCTTGTAACCCTGAACAAAAATGCGCTGGCCTGTGTTCTTGGCGGCGGCATCATGGCCTTTTTGATGTATCTCTCGGAAAAAAAGAACATTGCATGGCTGAAGGACTGGAATCTGACCATTTCAATTTTTGCGGCGCTGATGATTACCGCGCTGATATAAGGAGGAATTTCCATGAATGAGAACAATCAGTTTTATGACAACGAATATCTGCCGAAACAGCATAAAATCGGCAAACTAACCGGATGGACCGGACTTCTGATCTGTTTCGCGCCGGCTCTGGTTCTGGGCTTTCTCTATCACCTGTGGCCCAATCCCACGGCATTGGTTACTGCCTCCGTCGCCGCCCTCAGCTCTTTCCTGATTATCCAGATTGTAGAGCCGATTTCCTATTATCCTCTGGTTGGTCCCGTGGGTACCTACATGGCCTTTCTGTCCGGAAACATCTCCAATATGCGGATTCCCTGTGCCAGCATGGCCCAGATCTCCGCGGAGGTGGAGCCCGGCTCCCACAAAGGAAGCATCATTGCCGCCATCGGCATGGGCGTCTCCGTCATTATCAACATCACCGTTCTGACCCTCGGTGTCATCGCCGGCAGTTCCATACTTGCCATGCTGCCTGAGACGGTCATCAGCGCACTGAATTACGTCCTCCCCGCTTTGTTCGGCGCGCTGTTCATCCAGTTTGCCGTCAAGCAGAAAAAGCTGGCGGTTATCATGCTGGCGATCTGCATTTTGCTGTATATCGGCATTAACGGAGGCGTCTTTGACTTCCTGCCCGGCGCAAGAAATTATCTCGGAACTCTGGTTTCTATTTTCAGTGCCATTGCAATCGGAACTGCCTTGCATAAGACACCCACGAAACAATCCGCCGAATAAATTGCTTCAGCCGATAAGGAGGTAACACGATGTCCAAACAACTCGTTCTTGAAAACGTCAAGGAATTGGAGGCACTCTGTGAGGAGTCCTGCCAGTTTTTATGGAACCATCCGGAAGTGGGCGGCACAGAAAAAGAATCTGCGGAATATCTTCGCAATGTTCTGTGCCGAGAGGGGTTCATCATTGTAAATCACGAAAAGGTGGAGCATGGCTTCTACGCAGAATATGGTTCCGGTCACCCGGTCATTGCCATCCTCGGCGAATACGATGCCCTGCCCGGGCTTTCCCAAAAGGTGCAGTGCGAGAAAGATCCCGTTGTAACGGATGGGCCCGGCCATGGCTGCGGTCACAATCTTCTGGGAAGTGCATCTCTGGTTGCGGCTATCGCACTGAAACGACTGCTCGAAACGGAAAAAATGCCCGGCACCATCCGGTTCTATGGCTGTCCCGAGGAAGAGCTCCTCAGCGGCAAGGTCAAAATGTCCTACTACGGCATGTTTGAAGGCTGTGACATTGCACTGGCTTGGCATCCCGGTACCGGTGCAATGGTATACGATCAGGGGTATCTCGCCTGTGCCTATGCAAAATTCTATTTTACCGGCATCAGTTCCCATGCCGCATTTGCCCCGGAAATGGGTCGAAGCGCAATGGATGCCGTAGAGCTGATGAATGTTGGCGCAAACTATCTGCGTGAGCACGTCATCTCCTCTGCCAGAATTCATTACAGCTCTGACAACTGTGGATTCCCTCCGAACATTGTCCCGAGCAAAGCTGTTGCGTGGTATGCGGTTCGCGCCCCCAGAATGTGTGATGTGCAATCCATCATGGATCGCATTGAAAAGATTGCGCAGGGTGCGGCCCTGATGACGGAAACACAGGTTCGGATGGAGATTCAGCATGGCTGCTGTGAAATGAAACCGAATCACGCCTTTGCCGACCTTACCTACGAAAATCTCCGAGCTGTTGCGCCGCCTGCTTATACCAAGGAAGAAATGGCCTTTGCGGAAGAGCTTCAAAACAGTCTGAATCCGGCAAATGTCGCCCACGACAGGGAGATGTATCAGCGTGACGATGTCATGCACACCGCCATCGGAAGACGGGAGCTTTATAAAGACTATCCGCTTACAGCCTCCTCCGACAGCGGCGATGTCAGCTATATCATGCCTATGAATACGTTCACCGTCCCCACCTGGCCCCTTGGTGTTGCGCCTCACAGCTGGCAGGCAACCGCCGCCACCGGCAGCTCCATCGGTACAAAAGGAGCCATTTATGCCGCAGGCGTCATCGCCGCCACCGGATATGATCTGCTGACAAAACCGGAGGCACTTGAAAAAATTCAGCAGGAATTTCGCGCGCATCAGACTTCCTATTCCCCGATGTATCACGAATAAGCTCTGAGCAAAAAGATTCCTGCAGCCTTTTAAAGCGGGAATCGAGCAGTTTTTGATGAGCAGGATTTACAATCCCGACCCATTTGTGATATTCTTCAGATATACTATTGGAGGTGGTTTTATGGGTATCACAGTCGGATATCTGCTTAGTCAGGATTATTTCAAGGATTTCACCGTCATTGCAGGACAAAACGGACTAAACCGCGAGATTCAGGGTGTCACCGTGTGGGACTGCCCGGACTGCTTCAAGTGGACCCTTGGAAAAGAGCTTGTCATTACAAACGGATACTCAATCATTCACGAAGAGGATTACTGTAAGCATCTGTCTGCGGAAACTGTGCGCAGTTTTGCGGCACTCGTCATCAAAAAAGGGCGCTATCTCGATACAGTGCCCCAAAAGCTGATTGATCTTTTCGACAGTCAGAATGTGCCGATCATTACGGCTCCCTATTGTGTCGCATACATGGAATTTATCAATCAGATCAATGTCGCCGTAATGAACTACGCCATTGCCCAGCTCTCTGTGAATCTCAATACCAAATACACCACCTCCAACCGGAATTATAAAGTTCAAAAAATCCAGCAGCTTCTGCGAACCGTAGAGCAGGAAATGTCTTTCCCGGCGGCCATATATGATGTGTTTGAAGAAAAAGCTTATTACAGCTCTCAGAATTTCGTTAAAACAAGTGAAGCCTATGGTCTTTCGATGGAGGATTACTGGAATCCTGTTCTGCCGCATACCTGTCACACCCTCTGTGACTGTATTCACATGATGCGCTACCGTCTGCTCAACGGCGAGGCTGCCCATGAGCCCCGGATCAGCTGGCTCACCATTCCCATTTTGGTGGATCGTGTGCCGCAGGCTTATTTCTGCGTCATGGAATCCCGAAGATTCATGGATTTTTACGACGAGTATTTTATGCGATTTGCATTTATGGTTCTTCGGGGGATCTATGAGCAGATTGCCGTAGCACGGGATGCCTGCAACATCGGGTTTGAAAATTTGATCCATATGGCTTTGGAAGGTCGGGAAGAGGACTTCAACAAGCTCTCGGATCAAGCCGATCAGCTGGGAATTCCGCTGGACCAGCCTTATATTTATGTACTTCTGCGCCACGATCACGATACCTATGATATTCGCAGCCGCCGAAGCGAAATGATTGAGCTTTTCCATCAGTGCGCCCTGGATCGGGTGGGACGTCTTGCGTTTTTGTCACGGGAAGAGGGAATTCTTGTCCTGGAACCTCAGAAAATGTCCTTTGAGCAGCTGCGCAGTCTTCCTGCTCTGATTGAGGAATACCGCTTGAAGCTTTCCCGGAAATTCGAGGGTGTCATATGGACCTTTAGCTTCAGCAGGGAGGAAAAAGAACTATCCTGCCTCGCTGAATGTGTTGCAAAATGCCGCAAAATCATGCGAATCGGCAGGCTTTCCAATCCGGATGACCGAATCCTAGACTATGATCGAATCGGCATTCTCACCTGGCTGGATATTCCAGACAGTGAACTCGATTCCCTGCTGGCCCCTCTTTGCGAACTGCGCAGAGAAGGGAAAAACAAGGATCTGCTGCAAACCCTCCGGGTTTATCTCGAATGTAATATGAATTACAGCCTCACCGCCGAAAAGCTCTTTGTAAATATCAATACCATCCGCCGCAGAATTGAGAAAATCAACGAACTGATCGACATTGACTGGGACAACTATATGGAACGAATCAAGATCGGACTTCTGGTGCAGTTTTTGCAGTAAGAAGCCGCAAGCAAGAATGGAGTGTTATTATGAATCTCTATCAAGAAGCCTGTCAGATGAAGGAGGAAATCATCGCAAACCGCAAGCATTTCCATAAAAACCCGGAATTGGGACTGGATCTGCCCGAAACTGCCGCCTATGTGGAGCAAAAACTCATTGAAATGGGATATGAGCCCCAGCGAATCGGTGCCTGCGGAATCACTGCAACGGTCGGAACGCCCGGAGGAAAATGCTTCTTAATCCGAGGTGATATGGACGCGCTCCCCGTTGCGGAGCAGACCGATCTGGACTACGCTTCTAAAAACGGCCGAATGCACGCCTGCGGACACGACTGCCACACCGCAAACCTTCTGGGAGCCGCCAAACTGCTCAAGGCCCATGAAAACGAGCTTAACGGTCTTGTCAAACTCATGTTTCAGCCCGCAGAAGAAACCATGGAAGGCAGCAAAATGATGATTGAAGGCGGCATCCTCCAAAATCCGAAAGTCGATGCAGCCATGGGGATTCACGTCTTTACCAACCTGCCGCAGCCTGCCGGCACCGTCATTTTTGCCGGAGAAAAATCGAAATTTGCCGCTGTTGACTGGTTTACAATTTCCATCACCGGCAAAGGCTGCCACGGGGCGCAGCCAAATGTGGGGGTCGATCCGCTCAATGTCATGTGTCACATTCATCTGGCACTTCAGGCGATCAACGCCAGAGAACTGGATCCCTCTGACAATCTGGTGCTCACCATCGGTCAGATGCACGGTGGCAGCACCTCCAATGTTCTTCCGGGGGAAGCCATGATGTCCGGAACAATTCGCACGATGAAAAACGAAACCCGTGCAATGGTCAAAGCGCGAATGGAGCAGATTGTCTCCACCGTTGCATCCGCATTTCAAGCCGAAGCGCATGTGGAATTCGGTGCCGGATGTCCCGTGCTGTTTCAGGACCCGCAGGTCTATTCCGAGGCAAAAAAATACGTCAAAAATCTCGACGGTGTATCCATTTCAGACTTTGATGAGCTGGGACAGTGTATGCAGAATATGGGCTCTGAGGATTTTGCCTGTGTCGCAAACGAAGTCCCAAGCGTCTTCCTGCTGGTTGCTGCCGGACAGCCGCAGCAGGGATACTGCTACCCACAGCACCACCCCAAAGCCATGTTCCATGAGGATGCACTGCCCGTCAGTGCTGCCGTATATGCCCACGTTGCCATGGAATGGCTCAAAAACAATCGATAATCCCATTTTCCTTCTTGATCGCCCCTGTCTTTCCGACTGGGGCGATTTTTCCAACCATCGGTTGGAAAAATGATTCTCTTCCCCAACAAATATTTGGTTGCTTTTGAGACATCACGGTGCTATGGTAATGCTACAACAAACCGGTTCCCAAAGGACTTTAAGGAGGTTTTTACAATGACGCTCGGTATGAAAATTTCCCATCTTCGAAAAGAAAACCATATGACACAGGAATCCCTCGCCGCCAAGCTGGATGTCACCAATCAGGCCGTTTCCAAATGGGAAACCGATCAGTGCTGTCCCGACCCCATGCTTCTTCCCAAAATTGCGGATCTGTTCGGCGTCTCGATTGATACGCTGTTTGACCGTCCCACACAACCCTCTGCCGGCTCCGAGCTTCCCTGGGAGGATGACGGTGTCCTGCGCGCTGTCATTTTTTCCGGACGAAAGCTTCTCAGTGCGGAAGAAAACCCCTGCAAGAATATCTACTTTTCCTACGAAGGCGAAGCGCTGAATATTGAAAGTGCTTTCTCTGTCCAATGCGACAGCGTAACGGGAAACGTCTCCGCCGGTGGTAGCATCAACTGTGACGAGGTCGAGGGTGATTTGTATGCAGGAGGGAGCATCAACTGCGATGAAGTCAACGGCGACGTATACGCCGGAGGAAGCATTACATGCGATGAAATTCATGGCAGCGTCAACGCCCTTGGAAGCATCCGCTGTGACCACGTGGATCATCCGCTGGAGCAGAATTCATCCAATGGCGAATCCGTCTCGTTTTCCCGTGACTTCGGTGATCGGCTTCGCCAAAATATCGAGTCTGAACTTTCCAAAATGTTTTCCGGTGACTTTCTGAAATAGCTGCCGGTCGTCTCTCAAATTCTATATAAAAAGCACCACCCGAGGGGTGGTGCTTTTCTTCCATTGCCGAATGTGTTTAACTTCTCCGCCGGATTTGAACTGTGCTGCCGTATTCCCCCTTCAAGAGACTTCTTCTCAACGGCATGACAGGAGTATCCCATCCACAAGCGCTGCAATCAAAAACATCAAAATTCCTTTTACGAAGGATATCCGGTGATTTTTCGGGTCGCTGTACAGCTCCGGCTGATTCTCTGTTCCGGTAAAGCGAATGCGCTTCGTGTGCCGCCACCACAGCAGGTCAATGACAAGAAAATCAAACAAATTTAGACTCTCTCCCATGAGCAATACCTTCAAAAAGTTTGGAAAGAATCCATCTTTACGGTCAAAAGAGCATATAATCAAAAGCAGAACTGTATATAGCAGCAAATTAGAAAAAAATCTCGCTATAGAGGACACACCTGTTGCCCGGGGGCCTAGAACCGGGTCATTTTTCACCTTGCGTTGAATGACATCCGGATATGCTGACAGGCCCTTCAGGTTTTTTTCGTCTGTGCCGGTTCCAAGATAACAGATCCCCCAAAAAGCCAGACAAAGACATATTGTTTCGATCAAAAAACGCATTTTTAAATCACCTACTGTTACCTGACTCGACCATGTTCAGCGCATAGTTAGTTTCAGCTAATTTCTTTCCAACTATAACACAGTTTCCTTCTGTTTACAATTCTACTTTCCACATTTTTATGGGAATTTTTCTGAAGGGTTGAAAAATTCTCCATTCAACAATGCACTGGCATTGTTTGACTGTCTATTCGGGCTGAATTTCCAGTGTCTCCTTATCGACACGGAAGACTTCGCTGCCCTCCTCATGGAATACGGTGGCTAAGAAGCTGTCCCCCTGCCCGATATGACTGACATAGCCGGACAGTTCAACACAGCGCAGATTGTCCCCATTGTGATCCATACGGCACAGCGCATCCTCTCCCGCTTGTACCCATAGATACTGTTCATCCCAGAAAATTTGGGAACAGTCCGGAAGAACATTCAACTTCCGGGGGCTTTCTCCATCCCAGAACCAAATGCTTTTATCGTCCTGCTGATTGATATAGTAGACACCTTCCTCTGTCAGGCGGAAATAGGACGTCACCACCTCGGGAACGGTCCTGGCCTCTCCGGTGTCCAAATCCAAAAGAACCAGTCGGCTGTAGCTGTCGGTATAATACAGGTTTTTTCCATCGTAGGAGAAGTTCAGCACCGACTTTGCCTGCGGCAGCGGTTCTTCCTGTCCGGTCAGAAGATCCAGACAAAACATTTCGCTGTTTTGGGCATAATACATCCGGTTCCCGTGGAGGAAAAAGCCCGTTGGATACAGATATTTTGTTTCTCCCGGCGTATCCATCAGGCCAAAGAACCATTTATAGGGTTTCTGCCAAGAGACTACGACACGTTCCTGCAGCGTACGAAGGTCCATTCGTGTCAGTTCCGTGCCGTCGGAAGTGAGATAATAAAGGCTGCCGTCCTTGGCAAAAAACTCAGGGATACTCTCCGGTTCCTCCTGGGCATCCAGCGGCAGCAGATAGGTGGTTCCGGTTTCTTTGTCAAGCAGCGTGGTCGTGAAATCTCCCGTCTGGTAAATTTCGATGGACTCGTTTTCAAAATACGCCGCATCCTGTGAATTGTAAATCACCGGTTCCTCCCCGGAACCTCCGCAGCCGGTCAGAATCCCCAGCAGCATCAGAGACAGCACCGCAGTGACCGCCCGTTTTCCCTGCCGGAAGTGGAAATTCGTGCTTTTACGCCGAATCACCACAAGCTGGCCCAGCAGAATGAGTCCCACCAGCCCCACTTGAAGTCCCAGCTCCATCCAGTTTAGCTCCTCAAAGGGAAGGTGCAGATGGAAACTGTTCTGGTAGAATTCCTCTGTGATCAGATAGATCGGACCCAGGGTCAGCGCCCAAGGGCCGGGGAGACGTAAAAAGGCGGTATTGGCATTCACCGTCAGAAACGGCAGCACCAGAAAGACGATGGATGCCATCAGTGCTGCACTGTATTTCCGCAGCATCACCGAAAAAAACAGAATCCATGCAGCAGCCGAGAGATACCCTAGTTCCTTGAGCCCCAGCTGCAGCAGCCATGCCGCCCAGAGCGGCATCCGCTTAGCCGTCGTGCCGAAGCGCACCAGCGATTGCAGACTGTAATTCCAGTCCGGCAGCCCGAAGCGAAGGGCAAAGTAACCGGTCCGAATCAGCTCCCAGATGGCTGTCATGGCAAAGACTAGCAGAAACACCGCTCCTACCTTGGTCTTCCAGCTGTCCCGACCGCTTTTGCGCTGCGTCAGCAGGAGGCTCTCCATCTGGGTGCTGTACTCCTGACAGAACACAGGAACAATCAAAAATACCAGAAGCAGCAGATAGAGGTACTGAGGCGCCTGATCCCCCAGAAGGGTTTCCCAGCCGCCCGGATAGAGAAAGCTCCGGTAGGAATCCTCCCGGACATAGATGTACTGGCTGTACAGCTTTCCAAAGCCCACAAAGTCCCGGTCAACGGCACTGAGCTTCTGAAAGGCTTCCTCGTATTCCTCCCGGCTCACTTCGCCGACGGAATAGGCCCGTTCCAGCTGATCCAGCGCTTTCCGGTTCTCCGAGAGCCTCTCCATATTCTCTTCCATATAGGTGCGCTTTTCGTCCGTCAGCGGCCCTTCTACCTCTGCAAGATAGCTGTCGTAAACCGCACGGTTTTCTTCCAGTTCCGGGTCATAGGCCTGTGTAAACACCATCAGACCGAACAGCTGTGCCGCCAGTACTGCCGCAATCAGGAGTGCGCCGTGCCGGCAGATCAGCATTTTCTTCCATTCATACGCGATCATGGCGAGCCCTCCTTCTTATGCGGTTGTGATAGCCCCGACTGAAATACGCAATCAGTCCGATCAGCATCGCCAGAACAAGGCCGCTGCCGATTATCGCTGCCATCTCAAGCGGAACTGCCCGTCCAAAGACGGAGACAAATTCCTGCTTGCGCACCAGCTCTCGGCCAAAGAGCAGCGAAACGGGATTGAACATCCGGATCAGCACCCTCTGGCCGCCGAAATCATGGAGCGTCACACAGCCGATCAGCAGAACGAGACTGGCAAAAAAGGCGCTGAGGCTCTGGCTGCACAGGCTGGAAACCAGCAGGATCAGGCTGCCGCAGAGGAAGATTCCGAAGGTTCTGAGCAGCGCCGACCGGAAGAAAAAGGCCCCCAGCGTGCAGTTCAACGGGGTATTTTCAAAATAAGGCAGGATGTAAACCGGCTGGCTCAGGGCCTGAGGCCTGCCGCTCATAAGGTAGACCGTCAGGAAATCCTGCCCATAGAACAGGGCGCAGGCCACTACCGTGTAAAGCGCCGCCGTCAGCAGCTTTGCCCGGACGGTTGCGCCGGTGCCCTTTCGTGTGGTGCGCAGCAGCATCATCATGTCGCTCTCTTTTTCGGTGACGAACATTCCGGAAAGGGAAAAGACCGTAAAAAAGAGCAGAATCATAGAAGAATAGTCGTACCGCAAGAGCAGCTCCCAGCTCCAGATCTCCGCAAACTCCGGCAGCACTCGGGACTGATAGCTTTCAACGATTTCATAATTCTTCTTCATCTCAAACGCATTGCTGTTTCTGCGGAACAGCGTCTCCAGCTCGTAGGCTTTGGAAGCCACCGAACCGGCATAATTCTGATATTCCCGGGCATATTTCATGGGCTCGTAAAAAAGCGAGTGGAAAAATTGATAATCCGTGGCTTCACTGTAGGTCCATGCGCTAGGATCGGGTTTGGTGTTCAGGGACTGGCTTTTGAATTTTTCCTCCAACGGAGCGTAAATTGTCATCAGATGGGTGATCTTTTCCTCGGTGATCTCACCGAGATAGCCGTCATAAAACATGGAATAGACGTCATCGTAATCATCAAATTCGTCTGCTCGGCGGAAGCTGTCGGCGATTTTCCAGCCGTTGGCCAGAAGCAGAACCGCCAGAAACACCAGCATCATGGGGGTAAAAAAAGTCTTGCGGCACTCATACCAGAGAAGTGCCCCAAAAGAGCTGTGCTGTTTCATTCCGCCACATCCTCTCCGCAGTGGAAAAGGAAGACCTCCTCCAGATTCGCAGAAACGGGCACAGCTTCCGGATGGGGTCGATCCTCGGAAATCAGCCGCAGCCGAATCCCCTGTTCCTCCCGGGCCATATTGGTGATGGTATAGTGCAGCAGCTCGGCAGGCACGTCCGCTGTGTCCAGATTCAGCGCCCAGACCTTGCCGTCCAGCTCTTTGCATAGCCCTGCCGGGGTGCCGGAGCGCAGGAGTGTGCCTTCGTTCAGCAGCAGGATCTCATTTGCGATAAACTCCACATCGGACACGATATGGGTGGCAATGAGGATAATCCGATCCTGAGAGAATTTGGAGAGCAGATTGCGGAAGCGGATCCGCTCTCTGGGGTCAAGACCCGCGGTGGGTTCGTCGAGAATCAGAATTCCGGGATTCGACAGCATGGCCTGCGCAATGCCCAGACGCTGACGCATACCGCCGGAGAGGGCTCCCACCTTTTTGGAGGCCGCTTCGCTGAGATTCACGGTTTCCAGCAGCTCCCGAATCCGGTTTTCTCCCTCTTTCTTTGGAATATCCTTGAGAACGCACATGTACCGCAGAAATTCCTGTACGGAAAAATCCCGGTAGAATCTGGGATACTGGGGCAGGTACCCGATCTCCCCCAGAAATTCCGCGCCCATGCTGCGGATATTCTTCCCGTCGATGTAGATTTCTCCTCCGTCGCCGGGAATGATGCCCATGAAGAGATTGATGAGGGTGGTCTTACCGGCACCGTTGGTGCCCAAAAGGCCGTAGACGCCGTTTTGCAGCGTGGCAGAAAAATCCCGAAGGGCGTATTTGCCCTTGTACTGCTTGGATAAGGCTTTCAATGATACTTCCATAGTTCACCTTCCCCTTGTCGATACCGTTCTGTACGAAAAAGTACAGGGACTGCATACATTATTCGCTTTCTCTTTGCTCTTTCGCCAGCTCCTTGCGCAGTTCATTTAATTCGTCCCGATTTGCAAGATCAAGCAGCTGCAGCTGCTGATTGATTAAGGCTGCATTGCACTGATTTTCAATCTCAGACATCCAGCTGTTCTGGGGAATCAGTCCTGCATAAATGATACTGTCGCCGTCAAAATCAGAGAGATTCAAATCCGCCTCGATCACGGTTTTCTGTCCGTTATGGATCTCCACGGGGATCATCTCCATCCCCTCTGCAATGACAGGCTCATGATTTATATAGAAGGTCAGACCGTATGTAAAATGCGGACTTCCCCAAACCTCAAACCGCAGCCGGATCGGTTCATCCCTCGTGATTCCGTAAATATTTCCGTCAAAATCAGAATCGTCGTCCCAGGATACGGGAAGATCATTGACATACAGATACATCTCCCGCTTGCCTTGCAGCTCATCTGCCGTCCAGGATCCGATTTCCTCCTGTGTACAATCCACATAGGACGTCGTGAGATTGCTCAAACGAACCGACGGCTTCTGATATTCAACTACCGGCGGGGTCTCATCAAATCGGACCAGGCGTTCCATACCGAGTACGCTAAAGAGGCAGTCGGTGATCAAATATGGTTGCTTTTCATGATATTCTGAATTTCGGATGGCCAGCATACTGAGTGTCAGGGTGTCCCCAGATTGTCCATCCACCGGAACAAAATAAATTTTTATTTCTTTTTCCATATAGGGCTCGCCGTCGCGAACCTCACCTTCATACGGAAAGGCATGAAAATAGCGATACTCTGTTTCTCCCTCCAGCCGATAGGGCTGTGGGATCCCGTTCAGATGGATGATCACACCTACATCCAGAAGTGCATTGGACCCTTCGGCGTCCATGTCCAGAGTCAGGCACATCTCACCGCCCTCATAGACATAATACGTTCCCTGCTTCTCATCCCAGTAGCTATCGCCGGAAAAGCTGAATCCCCATGTACCAAGTATCGGAAAAAGTGGAATTTCTGTACCGATCGACTGCATATAATCGGATTTTTCAGGAATCTCCGGTTGTGTAAATAGGTTTGGTTCCGTTGTGTTCGGCGGCAGGGTTCCATGGGTTTCTTCGGGTGGTGCTCCGCAGCCGGTTAGAAGAAGAAAAGCCGCAATAAGTGTAACTGCGAGAAATCTTTTGATATCTTTCATAGCTACAATTCCTTTCGCATAGTATTGGGATCTTGATGAATAAACTCCTTTATTCGATATGATATGATGCACTATAACACATTGGAATCTATACCGTTCTCAAGCCAAGTCAAATTTTTCAAGTTTCCATCTATCCGTACCCAGTTTTTAGGAAACAAGAGGGACAAGTTGTTCAAACTTGCCCCTCTTGGGCGATAGACTCATATTAAAAGAGGGCTATTAAATAGTTCATTTTATGCATGAAGTATATCCCGCTCTCCGCTTGCTCAACCTAAACCACTGCGGGTAAAGCCATATATTACTTCCTATACGGCTTACTTAGATTAACAAATGTATACGCAGCACGAGCCTCTCCATTTGTGCCTCCATAAACATCGTGCGTGCAATTTGCGGAAATATTATAGGTTTCAGCTGAAAAGTAATTCGTAAAATCATGGGTAAGAATTGTAGATCCTTTGCCGCTTGTAACTGAAAGGGCCTTTTCAGGAGCTACTATGTTGCTATGAAACGTTGCTTT
>JARIAT010000037.1 GCA_029257715.1 Faecousia sp.
GGCTGAGACAGACGCATCTTCTTGTTGCCCTGCACATGAAAATATTCGGCATCACGCTCGAATTTGCCGGAGCAGATCCGCATAAACGCCAGACGATCTCTGTGAGCCTTGTTCATATTCGCCTGAATCTTGAACACAAACGCAGAGAAATCCGGACTGAAGGTATCCACAACGCCGCAGTCGGCCTCTCTTGCCAGAGGGGGCGGTGTCAACTTCAGAAATGCCTCCAGGAACGGCTCGATGCCAAAGTTTGTCAGCGCAGAGCCGAAGAACACAGGGCTGAGACGGCCATGCTTAACCTCCTCAAAGTCCATCTCCCGACCGGCAGACAGCAGCTCTACATCATCCACCAGCTGCTGATGCTTCTCTTCTCCACCCAGAAGCTCTGCCACCTGCGGATCATACAGATCGATATTCTGCTTTTCGGCGCGGCTCTTGCCATTGACGCCGGAGAAGAAAATCAGCTCTGCCTTCTCCCGATCATACACACCCTGAAAATCCTTTCCGCTTCCGATGGGCCAGTTCATGGCATAAGTCTCAATGCCCAGCTCCCGCTCCACCTCATCGAGAAGGTCAAAGGGGTCTTTGGTGTCACGGTCCATCTTATTGATGAAGGTGAAGATGGGAATATGCCGCATGGCACAGACCTTGAACAGCTTCCGAGTCTGAGGCTCGACACCCTTTGCGCCGTCGATGACCATGACGGCGGAGTCCGCAGCCATCAGCGTCCGGTAGGTATCCTCAGAGAAGTCCTGGTGACCCGGGGTATCCAGAATGTTGATGCAGAATCCGTCATACTGAAACTGCATGACAGAGGAAGTAACGGAAATACCACGCTGTTTTTCAATCTCCATCCAGTCGGAGGTTGCCGCACGGGAATTCTTCTTACCCTTGACAACACCGGCCTGCGCAATGGCGCCGCCGTACAGCAAAAACTTTTCGGTCAGGGTTGTTTTACCGGCGTCGGGATGGGAAATAATTGCAAAAGTCCGGCGGCGGCTGATTTCATCATGTAAGCTTGCCATATTTTTCAACTCCATATATTCTTTCTCGTATTTTCATCGTAATATTCCGCTAGGCATCAGATTCTACATGGGACTGCCTCCAAAATATCAAGGTAAATTCAAAGTAAATCACTATACTTTATCACATAATTTCCGCCAATACAAGGGAATTTTTCCCATATCCCTAATTTTTAGACCTCCCGCTCCCCCTTGGGAGGAGGCGGAGCAATCCTGCAAAAAAAGACCGCCCGATTCGGGCGGTCTTTTGGTCAGATTTTTTACTTGGCGCTCTTTACGCCCTCCACAAGACCCGTTGCCATGCCCACGAGAGACTGCATCTCGCTGGGAATGATGATCTTTGTGGCTTTACCGTCAGCAACCTTCTGCATCGCTTCAATGGCCTTCAGCTTCAGAACCTGATCGTTGGGAGCCTTTTCATTCAGCAGTGCAATGGAGTCTGCCAGCGCCTCCTGAATCGCACGGATCGCCTCTGCTTCACCGGCTGCACGAAGGACTTCTGCCTGCTTATCGGCTTCTGCGGCGAGAATCGCAGCCTGCTTTTCGGCATCTGCCTTCAAAATAGCGGACTCGCGCTCACCTTCCGCAATCAGAATCGCCGCCTTCTTCTGGCCCTCGGCCTGAAGGATGGCCTGACGGCGGTCACGCTCGGCCTTCATCTGCTTCTCCATGGAGTTCTGAATGTCCTGCGGCGGCAGAATGTTTTTCAGTTCCACACGGTTGACACGGATTCCCCAGGGGTCTGTTGCCACATCCAGAATGGAGCGCATCTTGGTATTGATGACATCCCGGGAGGTCAGGGTCTGATCCAGCTCCAGATCACCGATGATGTTACGCAGCGTTGTCGCCGTGAGCGTCTCCATTGCCATCATGGGCTGCTCCACTCCATAGGTGTAGAGCTTGGGGTCTGTAATCTGGAAATAAACAACCGTATCAATCTGCATGGTGACGTTATCCTTGGTGATAACGGGCTGAGGGGGATAGTCAAGCACCTGTTCTTTCAGGGTGACGTGCTTTGCAACCCGGTCGAAGAAGGGAACCTTCATATGAGGACCCACGCCCCAGACATCTCGGAAAGCACCCAACCGCTCGATGACATAGGCATCGGACTGCTGGACCACCCGGATGTTGACGACCACAAGCAGCAGCAAAATGATCACAATCAGGGAAATGATGATAAACGGCATAGTTTCTACCTCCTTAAAAAATAAGAGACTTTATTCCTTGACAGATATTTCTGCCTCAGATACAAATACTTTAACCCCTTCGACTCGGTCTACTCGAACCTTCATTCCCTCGGGCAGCGGCTCTCCGGTGGTAGAGCGGGCGCTCCACTCCGATCCGGATATCATCACCTGTCCTGTTGCGGAAATATTATCGATCGCCGCTGTCACGACCCCCACCGTACCGATGATGCTGTCGATATTTGTTTTTACCGTATGCGGGGTAATATAACGGCGGACGACACTCCGAAGAGACAGCAGCAGCACCGTTGAAACTGCCAAAAACAGAATCATCTGGAGCCTCAGTCCCGCACCAAACAGCGCAGCTATGGTTGCCGTCAGTGCGCCGACCGCAAACCATACCGACACCAGCGTAACCGACCCCGCTTCTATAACCAGAAATACAACCATTGCAATCAGCCAGTAAACAGCATTCCAATTCATTGCGAAGCCTCCTTTTTCTACCGATCACATTTAGATGTGATTTGACTCTATGATAGCAAATCACCAAAATTTCGTCAATTCCTGAAACATCCCTTATTTTACGTATTATTTCTCCGTATATCTGGCACTTCCCAAAACTTTTTACCTTATTTTTAATTTTTGACGCAATATTCTCTGTACGATAATGCCGGAAGCAGAATTCAGAATTCTTTATATTTGTAACAACTGTCGAAAACCTGCAAAAATTTAAAAATACATTGCGCCCCTTGGGACTTTGCGATATAATAAAAATTAAAATAAAATGACAGCCGCCCTTTGGCGATGGAGGTATTATGAATCAAATGCAATTTGCGGTCCCGTGCCTGTTTGGCCTGGAGGGCCTTGTGGGCGATGAGCTTCGCCGCCTGAAGATCGACAATGTCCAAGTCGAAAACGGCCGGGTTCTCTTCACCGGCGATGAGCTGACCATGGCCCGTTCCAATCTGAATCTGCGCACCGGTGAACGGGTGCTGCTGGTTCTGGCCAGCTTCAGGGCCACCACCTTTGAAGAGCTGTTTCAGGGAGTCTACCATGCACCTCTCGAGCAGTTCATCCCCCGGGACGGCAGTTTCCCGGTTAAGGGCCACTGTCTCAATTCTCAGCTGATGAGTGTCCCCGACTGTCAGGCCATTATCAAAAAAGCCGCTTCCCGCCGTTTGGGTGAAAAATACGGCATCTCTTGGCTGCCGGAAGACGGCGTCAAATTCCAGCTTCAGTTTGCCATCATGCACGATCAGGTGACGCTCTATCTCGACACCTCCGGCGTGGGCCTGCACAAGCGTGGGTATCGCGCCGTGGGCAACGATGCCCCTCTGCGGGAAACCCTCGCCGCCGCCATGGTTCAGCTGACCCGCTATCGGGGCAGAGAATTCTTCTGGGACCCCTTCTGCGGCTCCGGCACCATTCCCATCGAGGCGGCTATGATTGCCATGAACCGCGCCCCCGGACTCAGCCGCGGCTTTGCCTGTGAGAAATTCCCCTGGATGGATGCGCAGCTTTTCCGGGATGCCCGCAGCGAGGCCATGGATCGGGAATTCCGGGGCGATTATCGGATTCTCGGCTCGGATAACGACCCCAAGTGCGTTTCCCTCGCCATGGCCAATGCCCGCAAGGCCGGTGTCGCAAAATTTATCACCTTCAAAGACGGAGATGCCACCAAGATGAGCCTCCCCTGCGACCAGGGAATTCTCGTGGGCAATCCGCCCTATGGTGAGCGTATGCTGGAGCGCCAGAGCGCTCAGCGGCTCTATCAGGCGCTGGGCCGCCACCTCAAGTTCGCTGACGGATGGAAAAAGTATATCATCACCTCTGAGCCGGAATTCGAGCATTATTTCGGCAGACGCGCCGATAAAAAGCGTAAGCTCTACAATGGTATGATTAAGTGTGACTATTATATGTATACCGGCGGTCCCCGGATTCCCCGCAAGCAAAACGCCGCTGCCGCTCCCAAGGGATCTCAGCAAAATCGTCGGTAATTTCCCGGGAAATGCGAGGTAATTTTCCTTGGAACATCTGTTTATCATCAACCCCGCCGCAGGGAAACACAACCGCACCGACGAATTCTCCTGGATGATCCGCCAGATCTGCGGCAAGCACCGGCTTCATTTCCGAATCGCTGTATCCGACCACCCCGGAGACTGCGCCCGCATTGCCCGGCAGGCCGCCGAAACAGGAAAAGCGCTTCGTATCTATGCCTGCGGCGGTGACGGCACACTCAATGAGATTGTCTCGGGTGTTGCAGGGTATCCCAATGTGGCAGTCACGCATTTTGCAGGCGGCACGGGGAACGATTTTATCAAGGTCTTCTCCGATCCCTCCGCATTTCAGGATCTGGAGCAGCTGCTCGACTGTGAGGAAACTTCCTTCGACCTCATCGACTGCAACGGTGACTACGGCCTGAATGTCTGTTCCGTGGGACTCGATGCCCGGGTGGGAACGCAGGTTGCCGCCTATAAGCGTCTGCCCCTTGTGACCGGCACCGGAGCGTATCTGCTCTCGGCGCTTGTCAATGTTATCCGAGGCGTTGCCTCCCACTATGTGGTGGAAATCGACGGTGAGCGCATTGACGGTATGGAAACCCTGATTTTTGCCGGAAACGGCCTCTGCTACGGCGGTGGATTTTGTCCGGTTCCGCAGGCCGACCCCCGGGACGGCAAGCTGGACGTGCTGGTGGTTCGGAAAGTCTCCCGTCTTCAAATTGCCCGTCTTCTGGGTAAATATAAAACCGGCCAGTATGCCGCCATTCCCCATCTGATCCGCCACTTCCGCACAGACTCCCTTCGGATCATCTGCGACAGAGAAACGGATATCAATCTCGACGGGGAGCTTCGTCTGGGACGGGATATTTCCATTCGGATTGCCGACAAAAAAATCCGCTTCTTTTACCCAAAGTCCGTCACCCTCACCTCTTCTGCCGGTGAGCCCCAGACTATGGGGGCTCCAGACAACCTGTAACCCCTGCGTCTTTTGCTTTGGCAGTATTTTCGATGACTCAGCCCCCTGTATAAACAGGGGGCTTGTTGTTTTTCCCATCGACGCATTGAAAAAGGAGTGTACCCGAATGATACACTCCTTTTTATTATTTTCACAAAAAGATGATTCGGAAATGCCTCAGCCGTGCTTCCGCCCGCGCACTACCCCTTGTCCTCGCCGATGGCAAGCGTCAGGCGGATTTCCTTGCCGTCACGGTAAATCGCCGCCTCCACGGTGTCACCCACATTCAGGCCATAGACAATCTGCTCGACCATGTTGACATTGGCGATCCGGACGGAATTCAGCGCCAGAAGAATATCTCCCGGATGCACCCCCTGCGCTGCGGCATCGGATTGGGGATCTACCTTCTCAATGAGCATTCCCCGGGGCAGCCGGTAGTAATACTGATAGAATGAAGATACCATCGACCCTTCCAAGCCGAGCGCCGGACGGCCGGATACATAGCCTCTTGAAATCAGCTCATCAATCACCATCTGTGCCGTGGTCACGGGAATGGCAAAGCCCAGTCCCTCCACACCGCCGTCGGAGGCGTAATCGCTGATCTTCATGGTGTTGATCCCCACCACCTGACCGTAACAGTTCACCAGCGGACCGCCGGAATTCCCGGCATTCAGCGCCGCCGTTGTCTGGATCAGCGTCATGCTGCGGCCGTGGGTGTTAATGTCGCGGTTAATGGCGGAAACAATGCCGTCGGTCATGGTTCCGCGCAGCTCTACCCCCAGCGGATCTCCGATGGCTACCACCTCATCTCCCACCCGAAGCGCCGAAGAATCTCCGAACTCGGCAGGAGTCAGGTTATCAGCATCAATGTGCAGCACCGCCAGATCCGAAATATGGTCGGTTCCCATGCACTTGGCTTCAAAGGTTCGGTTATCGGAGAGAATCACCTGAATGGACCCGGCGTTCGCCACCACATGGGCATTGGTCAGCAGGTATCCGTCGGTATTCATAATGACACCGGTTCCGGTGGAGGTGGTGCTGCCATCGGTTGTGACAATGCTCACCACACTGGGAATCACCTTATCATAGACATCCTGCCAGGGCATGGCCCCCTCCGCCGGTGCGGTATTGGCGGCGCTCGGCGCAGCCTTCTGGATTTCCAGCTGGGTGTTCCAGTCCGCGGCCTCTGTCTGCTCCGGTGTCGCCGGTGCTGTTGTCTGCTCCTCCAGACAGGGGGTCTGGATGCCGCCTTCCCCCCCAACCATCACCGTAGGCGTACTTTCCTTTGTCTCCTCCGGCGTGTCAAAAATGTCGATATTCAGAAGTCTCAGTCCGCTGATGATACTGGCACACGAGACAATCAGAATCAGAACCAGTGCCACTACTCCGGCATGATCCTTCGGAGGGGTTGTGCTTCCGGTTCCATAGTAGCCGTCCTGCACCCCGGAGTTTTCATAGGCGTATTCATATTCGGGGTCCGCCGGCTCTTTCGAGTCCGTTCGTTCCAAAGATTCGTCTTTATAATCGGGCTGATCTGCCAAAATGTTCACCTCCGGGCCTCGATTTTGCTGTTTTTCTCATTTCACTCAATTCACCAGCGGCAGAGTGAAAGTAAATTCTGTTTTTCCATCCCGGCTGGCTACGGAGATATTCTCCCCATGGCTGCAAACGATGGTCTTGACGATATAAAGTCCAAGCCCCCAGCCATCCCGATTCTCCGACCGGGACTTATCGAGCTTATGGAACCGATCGAATACCAGCGGCAGCTCATCCGGCGGAATGGTCTGTCCTTCATTGGAGACGCTGACATAGAGCTTATTGCCGCCCTCACGGATTTTAAGCCCCAGCTCTCCGCCGGGTGTGCAGAACTTCACCGCATTGTCAATCAGATTGTAAACCACCTGCGTAATGGCATCCTGCGCGGCCCTTGTATAGGTGGGATGCTCTGGAATGTCCACATTGACATTCAGGTGCTTGGCATTGATTTTCTGCTCAAAGGTGATGAGTACCTGACCGGCGCATTCACACATATCAAATCGGTTTTTCTTTTCATCGGGAATTCCTCCCTGATCCTGAAGCCGGGAAATATCCAGCATACTGCGAACCAGTCGGCTCAGCCGTTTGGTCTCATCGGAGACAATCTGCATATAGTAGCGGTAGCGGTCCGGCGGAATGGTGCCATCGAGAATCCCGTCCACATAACCACCGATGGTAGTCATGGGGGTTTTCAGCTCGTGGGAGACATTGGCCACAAATTCCTGACGCTGATACTCGGATTTTTCCAGAGACTCCGCCATGTTGTTAAATGCCACTGCCAGCTCGTCCACCTCTTCTGAATTGTGGCCGCCGGTGCGGACACGGGCCTTGAGGTTGCCGTGGCCGAAGTCTCGGGCTGCCTGCGCCATTTCCCGCAGGGGACGGCACTGGTTTCTCGTGGAAATGCTCATTACCACAACGGCAATCATGACAACCAGAAGGGAAACCGTCACCTGAATATCCGTGATTCCCTCCAGCAGGACCTTTGTATGCTCCATGGGGGACGAAACAATGACTACGCCGATGTTGGCACCGGTCTTCTGGCTGACCACAGGCACCGAAACCACGTATCTGCTGGCATCATATAAGCCTTTGATCTTGCCTGCATCGTAGTCTACGCCGTTTTCATAAACCTTTTCCAGATACTCTTCATTGATAATAAGTCCCAGATGCGGACACTGAAGCCCTCCGTCGGAGCACAGCAGAATGGTCCCTGAATGATTGCATACCACAATATCCGCCCCGGTCACCTGAGAGGCCAGCGTCAGATTGGTCTGAAGCCCCTCGTCCCGCAGCCGTCCGTCGGCATCATAGGCCGCCGTCAAATGGGCAATGGCCTTGGCATCGGCGTACAGCTGTTTGTTGGTATTGTCCGCCAGATAACCGTTGACCAGAATCCGGAAAGCGCCGCCGAGCATCAGCAGCGCCAGCAGCAGAATCAGCACAGTTGCGGAAAACTGGCGGCTGAAGGTGGTTTTCATGGACTACACCACCTCAAATTTATATCCGACACCCCAGACCGTCTTGACCGACCACTGATCGGATACGCCCTCGAGTTTCTCTCTCAGGCGCTTGACGTGGACATCCACAGTGCGGCTGTCTCCAAAGTAGTCGAAGCCCCAGACCTCATCGAGCAGCTGATTTCTTGTATAGACCCGGTTGGGAGAGGACGCCAGATGGAACAGCAGCTCCATCTCCTTGGGCGGTGTATCCACCTTTTTCCCGTCCACAATCAGCTCAAAGGCATCCATATCGATAATGAGCTTGTCAAAGGTCAGCCGGCGGGCCTTTTTCTCCGTGGTTGCGCCGGAGGTGCGGCGCAGCACCGCTTCAATACGGGCCAGCACTTCTTTCATCTCAAAGGGCTTTGTGATATAGTCATCGGCGCCGGCCTTCAGTCCCGTCACCTTGTCATCCGTTTCCCCCTTGGCGGTAAGCATGATGATGGGAGTCTGGGCCTCGGCGCGGATGGCCTTGCAGACACTCCAGCCGTCCATCACAGGCATCATCACATCCAGCAGCACAATGTCCGGCCCAATGGTGCGGAACTTGCTCAGCCCTGCCCCTCCGTCATGGGCCACCGTGACGGCATAGCCTTCCTTTTCCAGATACATCTGAAGCAGCTCAGCGATATTTTTATCATCCTCTACCACCAGAACAGATACAGCCATATTTGTCTCCTCCTTCTTTTCTCGGAACGTTTCCTTTTTCCTCATTATAGTCGATTTCCCTGCGTCTGAGTGAACAAATTGTAAAGAGTTACACCCGAATTTGTGAACAGCGCCCCCGATCTTCCCCCGAATGGCTCCATTTTGGCCGATTGCAGGATTCGATCATGCAAATTGGTAAATGCAGCGTCCTGCAAATTTTGACGAATCTGCAAAATAGTTTCCCCGTTCGTATAAAGAATGAGTTACTTTTTTTCTTGCAAATTTTATGAAACGAGAGTATAGTAGATTCAGCCAGTTTGGGCTTTTTGTCATATCCACCGATCCGAAAGGAGTTTTTACCCCATGTTTATTGAAATTCTGAAGGCCGTTGTCTTTGGTATCGTTGAAGGCATCACCGAATGGCTTCCCGTTTCCTCCACCGGCCACCTGATTCTGCTCAATGAGTTTTTGACCCTGAATGTCTCTGAGGCCTTCTCTGAAATGTTTGACGTTGTCATTCAGCTGGGAGCGATTTTGGCAGTCATTGTCCTGTTCTTTCATAAGCTCAATCCCTTCTCCCCGAAAAAATCCAGCCGTCAGCGCAACGCCACATGGATTCTCTGGTTTAAGGTAATTGTCGCCGTGCTTCCCTCTGCGGTGCTCGGCCTGCTGTTTGACGACTGGTTTGACGAGCATTTCTACAATTATGTCGTGGTTGCCGCAGCGCTTATCCTCTACGGTGTTGCATTTATCTATATCGAGCGGATCCATGCAGGCAAGAGCTTCGCCATCCGGAAGGTTGAGCAAATCGACTGGAAAACCGCCCTTCTGATCGGCGCATTCCAGTGTCTGGCGCTGATCCCCGGCACCTCCCGTTCCGGTTCCACAATCCTCGGTGCCATCATGCTGGGTGTCAGCCGCAGCGCCGCATCCGAATTCTCCTTCTTCCTTGCGATTCCCACCATGCTGGGCGCAAGCCTCCTCAAGGCTGTCAAATTCCTGCTGGAGGGCAATGCCATCACTGTCACCGAAACCATGGTTTTGATTGTCGGCAGCGTCGTTTCCTTCCTGGTTTCCCTGTTTGTCATCCGCGCTCTGATGCAGTATGTCCGCAAGCACAGCTTCTCCTCCTTCGGCTTCTACCGCATTGCACTCGGTGCGCTGGTGCTGGTCTATGCCGGTATCCAGTTTTTTGTAAAATAATTTAGAAATTTATATTTTTACTTAAGAAAGGCGGAATTCCAATGATTTACACAATGGAAAACGACTTTTTGAAGGTATCCGTCACCACCTCCGGCGCACAGGTGTGCAGTGTCATTCGCAAATGCGATCAGGTCGAGCATATCTGGCAGGCCGATCCGGCAGTCTGGGGCTCCCATGGTCCCATTCTCTTTCCCTACACCGGACGGCTCAAGGACGGAAAAATGCGCTGCAAAGGGCAGATTTTCGAGGGCAAGCCCCACGGAATCGCCCGCAATCTGGAGCATACCTTCGTCCGTCAGAATGACCATGAAATTGTACTGGAGTTGACGGATTCTCCTCAGACGCTGGCATTGTGGCCCTACCGTTTCCGGCTGGAATCCCACTTCATTTTGGAGGGGGACCGGCTGACCCACCGTCTGACGGTAGAAAACCGGGACGAAGAAAAGATGCCCTTCGGCATCGGCTATCACCCCGCGTTTGCCCTTCCCTTTGACGAAGACCACGAAAGCAGCGACTATGAGCTGCGCTTTGACCGGGTTCAGAGTCCCATGTGTCTTGACACTCTGCCGCTGGGACTTGTCTCCGGAAAAGTATATTCTCTGGCAAAAAACACTGATACCATCCCTCTGGATCAGGAGCTGTTTGCCAACGATTCCCACTGCATGATCGGCCTGAGTGCCAAGACGCTGGGTGTCTACGAAAAGGGCACCGGCCGTGGGGTCGAGTGTGAGCTTTCCGGCTTCCCCTATACCCTTCTATGGTCCAAGCCCGTCTGGCCGATGCCGTTTGTGTGCATTGAACCATGGATGAGTCTGCCGGCTGCGGAGTCTGACTCCCTTGACTGGGAGGATCGTGCCGCTGCGGCGGTTCTGAATTGCGGCGAAAGCTGGCATGTGGATCTCAATATGCGTTTCGTTCGCTAATATACGAATTAGAAAATAAACGAGATAATTGGAGGAAAAAATTATGAATAAACCTGTTCTGGTAGTTATGGCAGCTGGCATGGGCAGCCGTTACGGCGGCCTCAAGCAGCTGGACCCCGTGGATGACAACGGTCATCTGATCATCGACTACTCCATCTATGATGCCCGCCGCGCCGGTTTTGAGACCGTCGTGTTTGTCATCAAGCATTCCATTGAGGAGGCTTTTAAGGAGGCCATCGGCAACCGGATTTCCAAGGTTATGAATGTCAAGTATGCTTTCCAGCGTCCCGATGACCTGCCCGAAGGCTACTCCGTTCCCGAAGGCCGTGAGAAGCCCTGGGGAACCGCTCAGGCTGTTCTTGCTGCCCGTGACATTGTAGATGGTCCCTTTGCTGTCATCAACGCCGACGACTACTATGGCTCCGAGGGCTTTGAGGAGATCTACAACTACCTGTGCAGCCATCCCGATACCGCTGACACCTATGAGTACGCCATGGTCGGCTATCTGCTCAAGAACACCGTCACCGAGAACGGCTCCGTTGCCCGTGGCGTCTGCACCGAGACTGCAAACGGCTACCTCCACTCCGTTATTGAGCGCACCAAGATCATCAAGGGTGAGCGCAATCCCCAGTACACCGAGGACGACGGCGCAACCTGGAATGACCTCAGCGGCGACGACATTGTCTCCATGAATCTGTGGGGTTTCCAGAAGAGCTATCTCGACGAGGCATGGGCAGGTTTCCCCGCATTCCTCGACAAGGCTATGGTGGAGAATCCCCTGAAGGGCGAGTATTTCCTGCCCACCGTCGTCTCCAACCTCCTCAGCGCCAAGAAGGCAAGAGTCAAGGTTCTGCGTTCCAACGACAAGTGGTACGGTGTCACCTACAAGGAAGACAAGCCCACGGTTGTCAACGCACTGAAGGAACTGCGTGAAAAGGGTCTGTATCCCGAAAACCTCTGGGAAGATCAGTAAGTCGGCAAGGCCGACCGCTAATACGTGCGGAAGCCAGGTGTAATCGGTACACCATTGGGCACCGCTCGGTATCGTTACATCTAAGAAAGCCCTCCGGCCTATGGTCGGGGGGCTTTTGTCATTCGGCACAATTGCTGAATACAGAAGTTTCATGGCAAGCTCTGGGGATTCATAAGAAAACCTTTCCTCGAATCGCACGACCGCACTCATGTTTCGCAGCCTTTTCTCTTGGAATATTCCACTACGTTTACAGTCCCCAGCGGTTCTTCGGAATACTTGAAAAATCATAAACATTCCGAATCTTTTTTGTGGTTCTCCCTCCGTCATTGCTGTAGGAAATCCATACGTTTCTCTTTGTCTCTTTCTCTATACGCGGATTTGGCATGGCAGAGATTTGATGGATATATTCCGGCAGGTTTCCGGAAGTCAAATACTCATCTAAGCCCTGAACAAAGAGCGCTGCTCCCTGATGGCCTTCTCTGGTGATTTTTTCATTCTCCTGCACTGGATCATGACTGTTTTCCCATCCAAGCACAGCTGTCTGCGGCGGTTTTCCAACGGTCTGGGCTTGTCCGATATATCCCACTTGGACCATATAGAGAGTCTTCTCTCTTTGAATAAATACCGTGGATTTTGTGAGGCTGCATCGGCTGTTTCTCCACACCACGAAAGCCACCCAAGCGACCAGCAAGCAAAGCCGATACAGGTGGATGATAAAATCCGGCAGGAAGAGCATCCTCAGAAAAAACATCCCTCCAAAAAACAACAGCAGAAAAATCAGAAGATAGATTCCAACGGCCTTGTGTAGGGAATGTTCCCATAATTGATCGCTTTTCACATATTTTTTAAAGATCACTTTCTGCTCCATTGTGCTGCACTCCTCCATTGAATCTGTCAAAGGTTCCACCCGTCCCACTGTTCCACGAACTATACGGTGATCCGAACACGCTCCCCGTCTGCCGATTCTATCTCCACCAGTACCCAGTCCGGATGGGTCTTGCGATACTGCCGCAGGAATTTGAGATACACCTCTGCCTGACTTGCGGTGATAGGCAGCTGTTTGGTTCGGCAGATCCGAGAAAAGCATCCTTTCAATAGGAGCCTGCTGCACATAAGCCCCGTTGGAAGATGCAGATTCAGATGCGTTTCAGTACTTTCTATCTGAACTCTCATGGCTCACTCCACAAAAATTCGGATCTGATCACCGTCAGCGGATTCCACCTCCACAAGGTTTCCCATCACGCCCTGACGAACCAGCTCCAGAATCTGATGCAGATCAATATTCTGCATCACCTTACCCGAAATCTGAGGCAGCCCTATGCCGGAATCCACCGCCAGCTCCACCAATGCCATAGGCAGATTTACACGGATCTTATCCCCATCGGCCGAATCCACCACGAGGCGCAGCAGCATATCCTGCAAATCCTTGCGCATCCCCTGTGGCACCATCACGGCAGGGGATGCGGCCTCCCCCGTCAAAAGCGTATCCACGCTGACTCCCAGCAGCTTCGACAGCTGCGGCAGCAGGGAAATGTCCGGACAGGCCATATCGTTTTCCCATTTACTCACGGCCTGCGGACTGACCCCCAGACGGCTGGCAAGCTCCTCCTGCGTCAGGTTTTTCTGTTTACGATACATGCTGATTCGTTTTCCAATTGTTTGTTCCATAGGGATCGCTCCTTTCTTTTGATGGCTCTACATTACCACCGCTGCCCATGTTTTAGAAGGGAGAATTGGTAGAATCCGCTCCACCAACGGTTGTTTTCCCCACAACCATTGGTAGAATCCATATTTTTCGCTTCTTTTCGGCAGTGATGCCTTAGAAAATGCGCATGACTGCCCCTTAAAGAGGCTGCGGCTGTTTCACTTCCAGTCCGAATTCCTCCGGCTGGAACCGGGAGCAGACGTTCTCCGAGGAGGTAATGACAGAAGCCGCCAGCACCGTGCCGATTTCCACCGCCTGTGCCAGATTCTTCCCATAGGTCAATCCGATGGATACCCCGGCACAGAAAGCATCTCCTGCCCCCGTGGTATCCTTTACCTGAACGCGTCTTGCAGGACAAACTCCGCTGATTCCGTCACAGCTTGCATAAACCGCTCCCTGCGCCCCCATGGTCACCACCATAGACGGAATTTTTGCGCAGCGAACCCGATCCGCTACGATCTGCTGCATCTGTTCCGGATTTTTGCCGGTATAATCGTCCAGAAACAGGATTCCTGCCTCCTCCTGATTGCAGATAAAACAGTCAAATTTCTGCAAGAAATCCCGCCGCTCCGCGGCGATGCTCATATTTGACACAAGACCGAACAGCTTTGTCCCATGGCGCTGCGCCAGCTCAATCACACGCTTGACAATTCCCTTGGCGAGATCCACCTGAAGCACGGCAGAGTCTGCTTTGGAGAAAATTTCATCGCCCTTCTCTTCCAGCATCTGCGCAATTCCATCGGCATCGGGACGCTTGGAAATCGACCCGGCCAAATCGCCGTTGTTATCAAAAATCGCCAGCCACAGACCCATTCCATCGGGGCGGACGGACACATAATCCGTATTGACCTTGTGGCGCCGGAGCTTCTCGAGAACGCCCTTTCCCATAGGCGTATCGTCTACAACGCCGAGATACATCGGCCGAAGCTCTACATTCGCAATGTCCTCCACCACATTTCTTGCCACGCCTCCGTGGATATACTCCACACTTCCGGCATTGCGGCCCGTGGGCAGATAGACGTCGTTGGGGAATCCCTTGATATCCACAAACGCCGTCCCGATTACTACCATACTCATTGTCTTTCTCCTTCCGGTTCTTTGGTAGTTATCATAGCACATTCCCGACAGATTGCAACAAAAAGCCCCAAAAACCATTCTCCGTCCTCGGCACCGAACCGCAAAACACCAGCAGCTCGCTCCGCAATATGCAGAAAATTCGTCCCATTTCACAAAATACATCCCTGATTTTCGTAGGAGACAGAAAATCTTTTCCTGTCTCTTTGCCAATTCTTGTTTTTCCGCTCAAAATATGATAGATTGAGTCCAACTCTTAGATGGGCTTCCATCAGAAAGGACGTTATTATGAAAAAGTTTTCTCATCTTGCCCTCTCTGCTCTGCTGATTTCCGCATTGCTGCTCAGCGGCTGCGGTTCCAACCCCTCCACTCCGGCGGATCCCTCCGCACCGACCTCCGAACAGACCTCTGAGCAAACCACCGCACCTACACAGGCTGCTACTTCCTCGGACGATCTGGCCCCCGTTGTACTGGGTGTTGTCAATGGAAACGTCTATGAAAACCAGTATCTGGGTATCGGCTGCGATTTCCCCGACAACTGGAAGCTTTCCTCCGCCGAGGAGCTTCAGGATCTTCCCGATGCCATCGCCGACATTCTGGCAGATACCGAGCTGAATGCCGACATCCCTCAGATCATGGATTTTTACGCACTGGATGCCGAGCAGTCTACCACGGTCAATGTACTTTATACCGAGACTTCTGCCGCAGAGCGTCTGTCCTTCCTTTTGATGGACGAAGAGGATATGATTGACAGTCTGCTCACCCAGAAGGATATGCTCAAGCGCTCTTACAGCCAGATGGGTATGGAGCCCATCAGCATGGAAAAAGCAACCACAACATTCCTCGGCGAGGAGCACTTCGTCCTCAAGACCCTGTGCAGTGTAGAAGGTATGGAAATTTACATCACCCAGTTTTTCTCCTATGATCTGGGCGGCAAGTATTATGCTACCACGACCTTCTCCGGACTGTCCGAAGAAGCCGTGCAGGGCGCAATGGATCTTTTCTATGCACTGAAGTAATTCCCCTATGACGGTAAAAATCCCCGGGCTTATGCCCGGGGATTTTTTACATTCGGTCGCTGGCAGAACCTCTGCTGTCATAAGCCGGCTGCACCGACTTATCCATGCCATAAACTCGTTTTTTTCTTCTGGGGATATTCCCGAATTCGTACTACAAAATCCAGATTGATTGCCTGACGGTCTGTTGGCGTCTCCACCAGCATGGCATGGTCTGTTACCTCTCGGATCACTCCGCAGACCTCGCCGCTGAGCAGGTAGATCTGGCACTTGCAGTCGATAAATTTTTTTACGGTTTCCGTCATGATTCTTCGTTCCTTTCTATCCTTGATTTTCAGAGAATGGGCCATCCATTTTTTCTGCTTGCTCTTATGCAGCAAAATCAGGATCGCAGGCAGAAGAATGATAAAATAATGGGTCGGATTCAACTTTCCACCACCTTATCTTGATGCCGTGGCAGGCTCCATCAGCCGCAGAGATTTTCGCTCACAGCTGATTTCATAAGTCAGTCCCAGAGGAAACACCCCGATGGGATAAGCATGGCCCACATTCACATTGTAGAGAATCGGAAGATCCTCCCGACCGGCCTCAAAGCCCACAACCTGTCTGTAAATCTCCTTATAAGCCTCTTCCTTCTCCCGAAACGCAGGCTTTCCCACAATGATTCCGCTGAGAACCTTCAAAATTCCCTGCGCATTGAGATTCCGCAGCAGTCCCAAAAGCACATCCTCCGGCATATCGGATTCACTGGTCTCGATCAGAAGAATTTTTCCCTTCCACTCCTCTGCCGCAGGCCAAAGCGAAGTTCCCAGAAGATCGATAAACACATCAATGCAGCCGCCCAGAAGCTGCCCTGTGACGGTTCCGCTGCCCTGAAGGATTTCATAGCCCGTATTGGGAAAACGGGGTGTCTGCTCCTGCATATGCTCCTCGCCCCACCAGATCTTGTCGCTGTCATAGCTGCAAAAATCACTGCAGGGGATCTCCAGCGTCTCCACGGGATGGAACAGGATCTGATCCACGGACTGTTTTGTATAAGGGTTGATCTGCACATATTCCGCCCAGTTATTCATGACAGAGAGGCCGTAATAAGACACAAGCCCTGCCTTTCGCATCATAAAATGATTGGTTGTCGTGTCGGAAAATCCGGTAAAGATTTTCGGATTGCTGCGCAGCACCTCAAAGTCAATATACGGCAGCAGCCGAATGGTATCATCTCCCCCGATGGCATTGAATACGGCCTTAATCTGCGGATCACGGAAGGCATCCATGAGATCCTGCGCCCGAGCCTCTGGATGGCGGTACAAATAGTCAATGCCCTTGAGCGCATTTGGCATTGCCACCACCGTCAGACCGTATTGCTCCTCCAGCCGCTGTTTTGCCAGATGATATTTATGGATAAACAGCTCCTCTCCCAGCATTCCCCGGGAAAGGGACACAATTGCGACCTTGTCTCCGGCCTGTAAATGCTTTGGCTTCTGCATGATTTTCACTCCTTTTTCTGAAATTTGCATGGATTATATCACATTCTTTTTTCATTTACAACGAAATTCACTGAAATTCCCGCTCTGTACTGCTCTAAATCCAATTGCTCATTTTATAAATCCCTCTGAGCCACAATTACCGTATAACCACCGGTCTGATAGGATACGCCCGTTTCAAAAAAACCATTTTTATGCCAGAACGCTTCACTCTGCGGATTTCCTTTTACCCACCCAAGACGTACTTGACCATAGAAGCGGTTCTTTAGATATTGGATCAGCTCCTGAATGATCTTTGTCCCGATTCCCTGATGCTGAATCGAAACGTCTGTCATAAAAAAGCCGATAAATGCCGTATTTTTGTCGGGATATCCGTCGATCAGATCCAAAACGGCAATCAGTTGATTGCCGTTATAGAATCCAACATAGTATTTATCCTCTATGCTTTTTCCTTTCGGCAGTGCCTTTCGATCGTCCCTGATAGATTGCTCTGTCACCAAAGGGGGGCAATACTCATAGTACAGTTCATTCTTCCTGCAAAGCGAATAAACCTGTGCGATATCCGTCGGCATAATTTCTTTGACCATATACTCCTTTGAGAACTCTTTTATATCCAGCATATCCGATCTCTTCTCCTTGTCAAATGGTGTCTGTTCCGAAAAATCTAATTTTCTAATCGGATTATACCATACAAAACGAAACAGCGGCAGAGGAAAATTCCTCTGCCGCTTGCTTCTTATAGCGATACCGAACGGGTTAGGGCAGTGGCAAAATGCACTGCACCGTATATGCGTCGGCTGTCCGCCCTGCGGACCGATACCGAGCGGCACCCAAGGGTGTAACGAATGCGGAAATCTTTGTCACGCATCGCCTGCGGCGGCTCGCCGCTATGCCGCTGCGTTCAGCATATTTTCGATTAAAATTCCGTAACCCCTTGTGGGGTCGTTGACAAGCACATGCGTCACGGCCCCCACCAGCTTGCCATCCTGAATGATGGGACTGCCGCTCATGCCGGCTACGATGCCCCCTGTTGCCGCCAGAAGATCCGGATCCGTCACCTCCAATAACAAATCCCGACCATTGGCATCTGCCGAATCATTGCGGCGGCGAATCTGAATCGTAAAGGTTTCAACTCGATCCCCCTCGATATTGGAAAGAATCTGAGCCTCCCCCATTTTTACTTCTCCGACCTCGGCCACAGGCAGCGCTTCTCCATGCCAGTCCCCACCCTGACCAAAAATCCCACAAGCGGTGTTACGCTGTAACGGTGCAATCGGCTCCCGTGCCGTTACAAATCCCTTGAGCTGTCCGGGATGGCCCGGTTCCCCCTGCCGAATCCCCACAATTCCTGCCGGATACACTGCGCCCCGGTCCATTGCGCAGACCTTTCCGTGGCCATCGCTGACCCCATGTCCAAGGGCTCCGAATTCTTTTGTCTGAGGATCAAAATAAGTCACCGTTCCGATGCCTGTAACACCCTCCCGCAAAAAAATACCAAGTCTCGGCCCTTCCGCTGTGGCTTTTGGGGATACTTTCATCTCATATTTCTGGTCCTGTCGGCGTACCTCCACCGATACCGTACCATTGGATCGTTCCAGTGCCTTGTGAAGATCTTCGGCGCTGTCAATCTCTGTGCCATCCACCGTAAGGATTTCATCTCCGACTTCTATCCCTGCCTCCCGGCTGGCCTCCCCAAGCTCATCATCAAAGGCCGCCACCGTTACCGTCCCCTCAACCACGGAAAGTCCCACCACCCGTCCTACCGGAACCAGCATCCTTGCGGCACTGACCGGAATTCCAAGCATTAAAATAACCGCACCCGCCCAGAAGGTGCGCAAAATCTTTCGTCTCATTTTTTGCCCTCCTTTTTCTCTTCACTGGTAATATTCCGCAGTTTTCTCACAGATAACCCATGGAATTTGAGAAAAAGATGGAAGCATCCGGCGAATTTTCCACTTTTTAGTTTTTAAAAAATATCCACAGAGCTGTGACAGCCCTGTGGATATTTTCACGGCAGTGATGGCATCCTTTAGAGTATGAAACCGATTCTTATAAAACGAGGGAGCAGAATATTCAAAATTCTGCTCCGAAAACGACAAAAAAAGAACACCCAAACGGGTGTTCCTTATGGGGTGGATGATGGGACTCGAACCCACGATCTTCAGAGCCACAATCTGACGCCTTAGCCAACTAGGCCACACCCACCAAATATAGAATGCTGAGAGATGGTACGCCAAGAGGGACTCGAACCCCCGACCTACTGCTTAGAAGGCAGTTGCTCTATCCAGCTGAGCTATTGGCGCATTGGAATGGAGCGGGTGACGGGAATCGGACCCGCGTATCCAGCTTGGAAGGCTGGTGTTCTACCATTGAACTACACCCGCAGCTCTAAGGATCTAAAGCTCTAATTCTCTTAGCCAGTTGATTCTAACATAGCTTGATGATATTGTCAACCCTATTTTTATAATTTTTTAATTTTTCTGTAAATCACATCTGCCACGGCCCCATCCGCACAGCCGCAGACATTTTCAAACCGATCCCGAATGATGGCATCTACCGGACAATAGGCATAGTCCGCCGCCTCCAGCATACTCAGGTCATTCTCCGCATCGCCCACGCAGACGAGAATTTTCCGTCCCAGTTTCTCCTGAAGCTCCCGGGCGCTTCTGCCCTTGCTGACACCCTTTGCGTGGATGTCGAGAATTCGATTGGCCGCCCGAAACGCTGTACATTTGTCCCCGAACCGCTCCTGCACCATCCGTTCCACCGCATCCATCCGGGCAAATTCCTCCGGTGTGCCGTCAAACAGATGGGCCACAGTCGTATCGGTGATTGTACCATAGACGGAAAATTTAAGAAACGGCCCCAAATCATCCTCAAACGACGCAATGCCGCAGGGACAGCGGTTTGCCTCGGAGAATGCCTTCCACGCCTGATCCTCCCGAAAAATCCAGTGAGCATCCACCCCCTGAAATTCCACGGTGAGATCCGGACAAAGCTCCATCATTTCCCGAATGGTGCTTCGCCAGTCCAGATCAATTTCATGCAGAAAGGTAAACTCCCGCTTTTCCAGATCGTAGGCCGCAGAGCCGTTATACAGCAGCAGCGGCGCATTGACCGGAATCACATTCATCTGTCCTGCGTACATGGGGATCGATCGGCCGGTATTCACTGTAAAGGCGCCGCCATGCTCCATAAAATATGCAATCGCCTCCAGATTCCGCGGCGGAATCGACGAATCCGGCGCTGTCAGTGTGCGGTCGAAATCAACCGTCAGCAGAATATCCGAAAAATCAGCCATTTTCCATTCTCTCCAGTTTCTCGATGACTTCTTTAAAATAATCCGGCAGCGGCGCAAACACCATGACCGGTCTGCCGTCTCTCGGATGACGGAAGCACAGCGCCCCTGCGTGCAGGCACTGGCTCTCCTGCCCCAGCTCCTTTTTCTTATGGCCATAGACCGTATCCCCCAGAATCGGATGGCCGATGTGCGCCATATGGACACGGATCTGATGGGTCCGTCCGGTTTCGAGCTTGCACTGGATATGGGTATAGCCCCGATAGCGCTTAATCACTTCCCAATGGGTCACAGCGCTGCGGGAATTGCGCTCGGTGACGCACATCTTCTTGCGGTCAGAGGGACTCCTTCCGATGGGCGCGTCCACCGTGCCGGAATCCTCCCGGAAGGAGCCGCAGACAATGGCCTGATAGGTTCTGGCCATCGAGTGATCCTTGAGCTGCGATGCAAGCACCGTATGGGCATAGTCATTTTTCGCCACGGCCAGCAGCCCTGACGTATCCTTATCAATTCGATGGACAATCCCCGGGCGAAGCTCCCCGTTGATCCCGGAGAGATTGTCACCCATGGCATACATCAGCCCGTTGACCAGTGTATCGTCCTGATGTCCGGCCGCAGGATGAACCACCAATCCCTTTGGCTTGTTAATCACGAGAACATCGTCATCCTCATAGACAATCTCCAGCGGCATCTCCTTCGCCACAATATCCACACTGACCGGCTCCGGAATGGTCACATCCACCCGATCCTGCGGCTCCAGGCGGTCGTTTTTCTTTGCTTTTTTTCCGTTTAACAGCACATTTCCCTCAGCAATGAGCTTCTGGGCACCGGAGCGGCTCATATTCTGCCCAACCCGTGCCAAAAAAGCGTCCAGACGCTCGCCGGACTGATCTGCGGTAAAAATCATTTCTTTTTCTCGTCCTTCCAGAAATCCTTGTTGCAAAACATCAGATGGACCACCAGCGCAATGCCGCAGACCGTGATAAAGCAGTCCGCCACGTTAAACACCGGAAACTCCATAAAGTCCACGGCGATCATATCCACCACATAGCCCATGCGGACTCGGTCAATCATATTGCCCAGTCCGCCGCCGTAAACACCGGCAATCATCATCCACTCAAAGGGCTTGAGGCCCAGCTTCTGGTGCTTCAGCTCATAGACAATCGCAGCGGTCAGCACCACAAAAATAAGGGCGAACAGCCACTGCGCCCCCTCAAATGTGGAAAAAGCTGCGCCGGGATTATGGAGCAGCGTTAAATGAAACACACCGTCCAGCACCGGAACACGCTCATACATCCCGATATTTGCCACCGTCAGGTATTTGCTCCACTGATCGAGGGCAACGATTCCGCCTGCGATCAGCGCCATCCACAAAGTCATCATGCCGATTCCTCCAAAATTATTCAAGGGATTTATTTTTGTATTTTATCATGTGCCTGTGGATGTGTCAACGAAAGAGGGCCTCCCAAAGATGGGAGGCCCGAGGGAAATTTAGCAGCAGTTATGGTCGCAGCCACAGCCGCAGCCGTTATTGGGGTTATAGCCGCCGCAGCCGCAGCCGTTGTTGGGCATACAGTTGTTATAGCCCCAGCCGCATCCGCCGAAGAGGATCAGGATCAGAATGAGCCATGCAATGTTATTGCCGCCGCACATGTTGTTACAGTTCATAGAGAATACCTCCGAAAGATTTTTTGAGTGGATTTTCACCGCTCATTCCATGGTATTCCCCTTCCCCAAATTGTGTGCATACGGGCAAGGCCCGCCGCTTTCCTCTTCCGAGATTTTCCTGCTCGCTCCACCTTTTTAGCTCTGCCGGAAAGAATGGAGCGCTTTCCTGAATACCAAGAAAAGGCACCCTCTCGGGTGCCTTTTCCAAATTTTACGTTTCAGGGAAAGTTTTATTTTCCGGCCAGAATCTCTGCCAGAGCGGAATTTCTGTCGAGAATAATGGTCTTTTCGTCACCGCTGAGGCTCTGCTTCAACGCATCCAGTGCCACCGTAAACTGATAGAACTCCTGCTTTTCCGGTGTGTCATAGGCCTCCGCCAGCATACGCATATACTCTGCTTCGCCCTCGGCCTCCAGCTTGGCAGCCTCTGCCTTGGCATTGGAAATGACAATGTTTACTTCCTTATCCACATTGTTCCGGATCAAAGAAGCATCATAGTTGCCATCGGCGGTGAACTTCTCCGCCATCTGGTTCCGCTCGGAAATCATCCGGGAGAAGACCGCATTTTCGTTGGATTCCGGCAGGTCAAACCGCTTGATCTTCACGTCCTCCACGGCAATGCCATAGGTATTGGCCAGATTGTCCACGGAAGTTGTGATTCCCTCATAAATCTCATTTCGCTCGGCTCCGTCATCCATATTGATGATATCCGCCTGCGCCAGGGTGCCCATGACGTTCTTGAGTGCGTTATAAGTAATGGCATTGAGCCGCTCCTCCGCTACGAGGGTTGTGCCCAGGGTCTGATAGAATTTGAGCGGATCCTCAATCTGCCACATAATATAGCAGTCCACGGTCATATTCTGCTTGTCGGATGTCAAAACCTCACTGGGCGGAATATCATATAACATCATGGCCTTGGGGAAGTATTTAATCGTATCGAGGAAGGGCACCTTAAAATGCAATCCGGCCTCATCGGTGGTATTGATAATCTGGGAAAAACGGACGGTACAGGCATACTGATTTTCCTGAACGGTAAAGGTCGCCGTAAACACGCCCACCAGCAGCACAATCGCCAGCACCAGAGCAATTTTCTTCATTTTTTTCATTATTCGGCACCTCCTTCATCCACACCTGCAAATTTTTCCAGCGGCAGCAGCATCTGCATATTGCCATTTCCGCTGCCCGTGTCGATATAGAGCTTTACGTCGGGCAGAATCTGCTGAATGGCCTCATAATACATACGGGATTTGGTAATTGCAGGATTCTGGGCATACTCTTCATACATGGCATTGAACATGGCAACCTGCTCCACAGCCTCATTGATTCGTTTCTGCTTAAGATACTCCGCATTCTGAATCAGCTGATCTGCCTCGGCCTGTGCCTTGGGCAGCTGGGCATTCTGATAAGCCTTGGCATCATTGACTACGGTTTCGGCCTGCTGCTTGGCTGTTTCAACGGCCTTGAATGCCTCGATTACTTCGTCCGTAGGAGGATCAGAGTCCTGAATCTTCACATCCACCAGACTCAGGCCGATATCATACTCCTCCAGAATCTTCGTCACAAGCTCCTTGACCTGCATCTGGATATTCTCCTTGCCGTCGGTAAGCACCGCGTCAACACTGGTAGAACCAACCACATTGCGAACCTGACTTTGAATCAGGTTTCTCAGAATCACCTGAGGATCATTGGACGCATAGAGATACTGTACGGGATCGGAAATCTTATATTCCACGAAAAACTCCACGTTGACAATGTTGTAATCACCGGTAATCATCCGGCTCTCATCCTCAACAATGGAATAGCCCGCTGCCTCGGAACTATTATTCCGATATCCCAGCTCAATCTTCTGATAGACGTTGACATTGACCTTTTCCACCTGCTGAATCCCGAAGGGAAGGCGGAAATGGACGCCCGCATCGGTCACATCGGTCACTTTGCCGAAGGTTGTCACCACAGCCTGCTGCTTGTCATCAACCGTATAAACGCTTGTCAGCAGGCCAATGCCCAGAATCAGCACCAGCAGCACGATCCCCAGAGATTTTGTCACTCGTTTAAAAAAATCCGCAATCCCTGACAGGGGCTTGTGCGGTGGGGTCTGGGGCTCGTCATTGGACGGCTGCGGACTCCAGCGATAGGTTCCATCCTTATTTTCCATACTGTCATTCTCCTTTTTCTGTATCATTCAGAGCAGTAAACAGGCTCTGCGCCGTCTGCTGCAAATTAGACGCTTCCCATGCGATCAGCATAATCATCACAACCTTCTCCACCCGCTCCCGGGCGCCGGGCTGCGGCTCCCGATACCGCGCCAGAGCCTCATGAATAATCCCGTGAAGCTCCGCAAGATCCGCCTTCGTTCCATCGATCCGGGACGCAACATCTACAAAGGCAAAGTAAAGCTCGGCATCATCGATAGAGTCGTCCGATTCGTCATCAAGATGGCCGTTGATGTAGGAAAGCAGCTCGCAGATCTGCTCCAGTGTCATGGCGCTTTTGAGCAGGTTGATAATAATAATCCGGCAAAGCTGTCGGCAGGAATAGCGTTTCCCCACCGGCGGTGCGAGAAATCCACGCTTCACCCAATTCTGAACGGTATGCGCCTCAAGCCCCGTCACAGCGGCAACCTGACTGCGCACAATCCCTCCGCCGAGAAACATGGAGCGAATCTGATCCTCCACAATATCCGGCCGATCCCTTCGCCCCGTCAGGGTCGTTCCGGGAATCTTCCATTCCATATTTTCCACCTCCTCTAATGGATGATCGGATTGTATCACGCAGTCATATGATTGTCAATAGAGGTTATATAACTTCGTATAGCTGTCCAATTTCAGAATTTGAAATTGTGCATTTTATTAAATTCGTCGAATCCTGCCCTTGTTTTAGTCGATTTATGTACCAATTGTGTTGAATTTGATTGACAAAAAAGTTTCAGCATTGTATCATAGATTCGTGTGATGTGTGATTCTACCTGAATCGCCAAACCTCAAAAAAGGAGTTCCCTGCATTATGATTACAATCCATGCGTTGTACGATTTGAACCATACCATTGCCAAAGACTATCTTTCTCAGTTCACCTACCCCTGGGACGCACTCGACGGCATCACTGCGCTCATCCGAAGCCTTTTTCCACAGCTCGGTGAGGAATATGTGGAGATGTTTCCCGAGGTTTATGTGCATAAAACCGCAGTTGTCGCCCCCTCCGCTTCCATCACCGGCCCCTGCATCATCGGAGCCGATACGGAAATCCGGCACTGCGCCTTTATTCGTGGAAGTGCGCTGATCGGTGAAAACTGCGTGGTGGGCAACTCCACCGAAGTCAAAAACGCAATCCTGTTCGATGGCTGTCAGATTCCTCATTTTAACTATGTGGGCGACAGCATTCTCGGCTATAAGGTCCATATGGGCGGCGGCGCCATGACCTCCAATGTCCGCTCGGACCACGGCCCCGTCGTCGTCCATGCCGCCGGAAAAGATTATCCAACCGGACGCAAAAAGGTCGGAGCCATGCTGGGGGATTTCGTGGAGATCGGCGCCGACACCCTGACCAATCCCGGCACCATCGTCGGGAGAAATTCCATTGTGTATCCCTCCATGAGTGTCCGTGGCTTTGTGCCGGAGGAAAGCATTCTCAAAAACACCGGTGTGATCGTCAAAAAGGAGCAGCGATAATGGGCAAATATTTTGGTACCGACGGCTTCCGCGGGGAGGCCAACTGTAATCTCACTGCCGACCATGCCTTTCAGGTGGGGCGGTTTCTCGGCTGGTATTTTTCCGTTTTAAAGGAACACGCGGGCTGCGATGATTCCCCGAGAATCGTCATCGGAAAGGATACCCGCCGGTCGAGCTATATGTTTGAATACGCCCTTGTGGGCGGTCTAACTGCCAGCGGCGCAGATGCCTATCTGCTTCATGTGACCACCACCCCATCCGTAGCCTATGTGGCACGGACGGAGGAATTCGACTGCGGCATTATGATCTCCGCCTCCCACAATCCCTACTATGATAATGGCATCAAGCTCATCAACGGCAGCGGTGAAAAAATGGAGGAATCCGTCATTGCTTTGATTGAAGACTATCTCGATGGCCGCCTGCACTGCTTTGGACAGGACTGGCCGGAGCTTCCCATGGCACATCGGGAGAAAATCGGAAGAAGCGTGGATTATGTGGCCGGAAGAAACCGATACATCGGCTATCTCATCTCTTTGGGGCTTTACTCCTTTAAGGGGATGAAGGTCGGTCTGGACTGCTCCAACGGCTCCAGCTGGAACATCGCAAAAAATGTGTTTGATGCTCTGGGTGCCAAAACCTATGTCATCAATGCCGAACCAAACGGCTATAATATCAACGAAAATGCCGGCTCCACCCACATTGAGGTGCTTCAGCAGTATGTCCTCGAAAATAATCTGGATGTGGGATTTGCCTATGACGGTGACGCCGACCGATGCCTTGCGGTGGACGAGCTTGGAAACATTGTCACCGGCGATCACATTCTCTATCTCTACGGCCGATATATGAAGGAGCGTGGGAAACTCATCAATAATACCGTCGTCACCACTGTCATGTCGAACTTTGGTCTTTACAAAGCCTTCGATGCGCTGGGTATTGACTACGCAAAAACCAAGGTCGGCGACAAATACGTCTACGAATACATGAATGCCAATCACTGCCGCATCGGGGGCGAGCAGTCCGGTCACATCATCTTCTCTAAGTATGCCTCTACCGGTGACGGCATTCTCACAAGCCTTAAAATCATGGAAGTCATGCTGGCAAAGAAGAAAAAACTCAGCCAGCTCCACGAGGATCTCGTGATTTATCCTCAGGTTCTCGAGAATGTCCGCGTCTGCGACAAAGCCGCCGCCCAGTCCGATCCGGATGTGCAGGCCGCTGTGGAGTCTGTTTCCGATTTTCTCGGTGACAGGGGGCGGATTCTTGTTCGGGAATCCGGTACAGAGCCGGTCATCCGTGTCATGGTAGAAGCTGAATCTGATGAGATTTGCCGCAGCTGCGTAGAACAGGTGGTAGATGTCATTTGCAGAAAGGGTCATGCCGTATCCTGACCCTCCGCTCCGGACGCAGGATGCGTCCGGAGTTTTCCGCAGCGGAAAAGTTTTGCTTTACGAACTGCGGCAGATACGTTACAATATGGACAGATTCTGCAAAGGAGGAACCGGACATGAGATGTCTCAAATGCAACCGAGAAACGGACGGCAATCAGGTCTTCTGTGAAGAGTGCCTCGCTCAAATGAAACAGGAACCTGTCAAGCCCGGTATCCCGATCACCCTGCCCAAGCGGCCGCCTTCCGTCCCGAGAACCCCACCTCGGCCGAAAATTCGCCCTGAGGAACAAATCGCCCATCTGGAAAAGAAAATCTCCCGAATGGGCCGTTGGATCACCGCTCTCGTGATGATGGTGCTAATTCTCTCCTCGATTTTGATTTATACATTCTTCTATTCCGAGCATAAATTTGACATCGGCCAGAATTACACACCCATGACAACCCTCGCTCCGATTGAGAAAAAATAATTGTTCCACGTGAAACATCTCCTGCGTGATACAGGGGATGTTTTTTGTTTTGCCGCCATTGTTCCACGTGAAACATCAGAAATCCATGGCGAGGTGTTGATTTGCCCGAAAAAAACTGTTATAATAGCTTCCAGCAATTTGGGAGGTTCCATATGGGAAAAATTTTCGCAATTGTAAACCAAAAGGGCGGCGTCGGCAAAACCACTACCGCAGTCAATCTGGCGGCTGCCCTGCACGATCTGGGGCTTCGGACCCTCGTATGCGATTTTGACCCTCAGGCCAACGCCACTTCCGGCTTAGGCATTGAAAAACGCAAGGTCGAGAAAACCGTTTACGACGTCATTATTGACAATGTTTCTCCGAAAGAGGTTATTATCCATACGGATTTTTCGGATGTCCTGCCCTCGTGCAGCGATCTAGCCGGAGCAGCCGTTGAACTGATTTCCATGCCGGATCGGGAGAAACAGCTGAAAAAAGCCCTGAATGAAGTTCGGGCAGACTATGACTGCATTTTTATCGACTGTCCGCCGTCTCTTGAGCTTTTGACGCTCAATGCGCTCTGTGCCGCCGACAACATTGTCGTACCGGTCCAGTGCGAATACTACGCACTGGAAGGTCTTGCAGATCTGATGACCACCCTTCGGGCGGTTAAGAAAAAACTGAACCCCAGACTGGATCTGTTCGGGGTCATCTTAACCATGTTTGACGGAAGAACCAATTTCTCCAATCAGGTTGCTCAGGAGGTTCGCCGTCACTTCCCCGGCAAAGTATTTGCCAATGTCATTCCCCGTAACGTCCGCCTCGCTGAAGCCCCCAGTCATGGCATTCCTGTAATGAACTATGACCGCTCCAGCCGCGGTGCCAAGAGCTACAAGGCTCTTGCCGAGGAATTTCAGAAAAAACTCTAAGAAAGGATGATGCTGTTTGGCAATTTCAAAGGGTTTGGGCAAGGGAATTAATGCCCTTCTCGGTGATTTTGAAGACCCTGCTGAGGACTCCTCCGCATATAGAACCCTTCCGCTGCAAAAGATCGAGCCAAATCCGAATCAGCCACGTAAAGATTTTGATCCGACCGATCTCCAAGAGCTTGCCGACTCCATTGCGGCCAACGGTCTGATTCAGCCGCTTTCGGTTCGGGAGCTGCCCACCGGCTACTTCCAGATTATTGCCGGTGAACGCCGCTGGCGCGCCTGCCGTCTGGCCGGAATTTCCGAGGTTCCCGTCGTCGTGATGGATGTCGATGACAAAAAAGCCATGGAGCTGGCCCTGATCGAAAACCTTCAGCGCCAAGACCTCAACCCCGTGGAAGAAGCCCTCGGTTATAAGGTTCTGATGGAGGAATTCGGCATGACGCAGGAGGATACCGCCCATCAGGTGGGAAAATCCCGGCCCGCTGTGGCAAATGCCCTGCGGCTTCTGAATCTTTCCCCCAAGGTTCTGGTACTTCTTCGGGAGGGCAAAATCACCGCAGGACATGCCAAGGCAATCCTCTCCCTTAAATCTGAGAAGAAACAGGAAGAGGTTGCACAGAAGGTTACCGCTTTAGATCTGTCTGTCCGTCAGACAGAGATGATCTGTAAAAATCTTTCCAAGCAGCCCGCACCGGAGCCTCGGAAAAATATCTTTACCGTGGACTATGTGGCCGAGTGTGAGAAATCCCTCTCCCGACAGCTGGGCCGCGGCGTCAAGATTATCAACGGCAAGCGCAAGGGCAGGTTTGAACTGGAATTTTATGGGCAGGATGATCTTCAGATCCTTCTGGACGCACTTATGACTCTTAAAGGAGCAGATAAAAAATGAGCCACGAAAAGAACGATTCCATGAATGAAAACGAACTCGATGAGCTGGAGCTTCAGGATCTCCTGAAGGATCACGAGCCCAACGAGACTCTCCGTGCCCGCTCCGGCGGCGCAAATTCTGACGGTGAGGACTCCGCTGCCTCCCGTACAATCCGCCGAGCCCAGAAAAGAGCCGAAGCCCGTGCCGCAAAACGGAAAAAACGCCTTGCGCAGGGACTGACCGGTGCCATTGTTATTGCGCTTGTCATCGGCCTTGGCGCCACGTGGATGCGGGCGAGAAATGCCGATAAAATCAAAGCCGAGCTGGAAACCATGGAGGCCGACTACGCTTCGCTTTCCTCCGAAAAGGATCAACTCTCCCGGGAAAATGAAGAGCTTTCCATGAAGGTATATAACCTGGAGCATAATCTCGTTGAAATCGCCGGCAACAACGAATATATCGAAGGTGAAGCCGCCGGATCTGATGCTGAGGCCAAGGTGCTTGCCGAGAAGCTGGAAGCCTATACCCTGCTGGTGCAGGCTCAGAGTGCCATGATTTCCGGTGACCGCGACAGCGCAAAAACCACCCTGGATAAGCTGAGCGAAAAATACAATCAACTGGATGACACCGCAATGGACGCATACTATACCATAAAAGAACAACTGGAACAGTCCAATACGGCTGAATAAAAGGAGTTAGGAAACAATGCTGGATATCAAAAAAATCAAAGAAAATCCCGACGCAGTCAAGGCCGGCTTCCGTGCCAAGGAAGTCAGCTGGATTGACTGCGATGCCACCATCGACCGGATTCTGGAACTGGATGAGCAGCGCCGCAGCCTCATCACCGAAACAGAAGCCAAGAAAGCTCAGCAGAACAAGGTCTCCAAGCAGATCCCCGCTATGAAAAAAGCCGGGCAGGACTGCGCACCTGTCTTTGCCGAGATGGCGCAGCTTAAGGCGGATATCGCCGCTGCTGCCGAAAAGCTGGACGCTGTCGAATCTGAATACCACAGCTGCATGCTGGCTCTGCCCAATCTGCCCGATCCCGACCTCAAGCCCGGCGGAAAGGAAAATAATGAGCCGCTGCGCTACTTCGGGGAGCCTCATAAGTTTGACTTTGAGCCGAAGCACCATGTGGATCTTTGCAGCGATCTGGGTCTGATTGACTACGAGCGCGGCGTCAAGCTGGCAGGCGCAGGCAACTGGATGTATACCGCTATGGGCGCACGTCTCGAGTGGGCACTGCTCAATTACTTCATCGACACCCACATTGCCGACGGCTATGACTTCATTCTTCCGCCCCACATGCTGGAGTATCAGTGCGGTGAGACTGCCGGTCAGTTCCCCAAGTTTGCCGACGAAGTCTATAAGATCGCAAACCCCACCGATGACCGCACCCACTATATGCTTCCCACCGCAGAGGCTGCCCTCGCCTCAATCTACCGGGACGAAATCCTGAGTGAGGCCGATCTGCCCAAGAAGCTCTTTGCTTACACCCCCTGCTTCCGTCGGGAGGCCGGTTCCCACCGTGCCGACGAGCGCGGCATGGTTCGCGGTCATCAGTTCAATAAGGTCGAGATGTTCCAGTTCTGCAAGCCTGAGGATTCCGACGCTGCATTTGATGAGCTTGTCACCAAGGCAGAGAACCTCGTCAAGGGTCTGGGCTTCCACTTCCGTACCGTAAAGCTGGCCGCAGGTGACTGCTCCGCTTCCATGGCCCGCACCTATGACATCGAAATTCAGATTCCTTCCATGAACGGCTACAAGGAAGTTTCCTCCGTCTCCAACGCCCGGGATTATCAGGCCCGCCGCGGCAATATGCGTTTCCGTCGGGAGTCCACCGGTAAGCCCGAGTTCCTGCACACCCTGAACGGTTCCGGCCTTGCAACCTCCAGAATTTTCCCGGCGATGGTCGAGCAGAACCAGAGAGCGGACGGCTCCATTGTCATTCCCGAAGTACTTAGAAAGTACCTGGGCGGCCTTGAGGTCATCGAGCGCAAGTAATTTTCCACAGCGTTATGACAGGTCTGTGGGAATTCCCACAGTCTGCCCTTCGTCATGTTCCGCGAAAGCGCAGTCCGTAAAATCCGACAGCAGGCGCATGATGTTCGCCCCAGCCAAATCTGACTGCGGCACGCAAACGCTTTGGTCCGCCTCTCCGCAAGGAAGGGCAGGCGAAGGATCTTCCGCCTGCGGCTTTTTCATCATCTGTCGGAAAATGACCGAAAACCCAATTATCCACAAAAGAGGTAGGTTGAAAACCTACCTCTTTTCTACTGAAAGTTGTCCAAATAGGACATTTTTATCGATATTTACTTTGACAAATACCGGATATCGATATATAATATATGAAGCAAACCCTGTCCATTATTTTGATCACAGCAAAAAGGAAGGATCAGATTATGTATAAGATCGTAACTAAAAGAGAGCTCAACTCCGCCGTTACCCTGATGGAAATTGAGGCCCCCTTCGTTGCCAAAAAGGCAAAGGCCGGCCAGTTTATCATCTTCCGCATCGACGAGAAGGGCGAACGTGTTCCCCTGACCATCGCCGGCTATGACCGCGAGAAGGGTACCGTCACCATCATTTATCAGAAGGTCGGTTTCTCCACCATCGCTCTGGGCAACCTGAACGAAGGTGACTACATTCAGGACTTTGTCGGCCCCCTCGGTAAGCCCACCGAAGTCGAAGGCCACAAGCGTGTTTGTGTCGTTGGCGGCGGCGTTGGCTGTGCCATTGCACTCCCCTCCGCACGCGCTTTCAAGGAAGCAGGCGCTGAAGTTACTGTTATTGTCGGTTTCCGCAGCAAGGATATCGTTATTCTCGAGGACGAGTTCAAGGCTGTCGCTGACCGCTTTGTCATGATGACCGACGATGGCACCTACGGCCGTCACGGTCTCGTTACCCAGCCTCTGCAGGAGATGCTGGAAGCCGGCGAAACCTTTGACGAGGTTCTCGCAATCGGCCCCATCCCCATGATGAAGTTTGTCTGCAAGACCACTGAGCCCTTCGGCGTTAAGACCATGGTTTCCCTCAACCCCATCATGGTCGATGGCACCGGTATGTGCGGCGGCTGCCGTGTTACCGTCGGCGGCGAAGTCAAGTTCGCCTGCGTAGACGGTCCCGAATTCGACGGTCACAAGGTCGATTTCGCAGAACTCATGAACCGCAACGGTGTTTACCGTACTCGTGAGGCTGAAGTCACCGAAAAGCATGTCTGCCGCATGGATGCCATGGGCAAGGCACTGATTAAATAATATAGGAGGAAACTGCAATGGCTGCTAATATGACTTTGACCAAAACCCCCATGCCCGAGCAGGATCCCAAGGTCCGTGCCCGCAACTTTAAGGAAGTTACTCTGGGTTACACCCCCGAAATGGCAATGGAAGAGGCTGCTCGCTGCTTGGGCTGCAAAAAACCCAAGTGCGTCGAGGGCTGCCCCGTTAATGTCCGTATCCCCGAATTCATCACCAAGGTGAAGGAAGGCGACTTCAAGGCCGCTTACGAAATCATCACCTCCACCAATGCTCTGCCCGCTCTGTCCGGCCGTGTCTGCCCCCAGGAAACTCAGTGCGAAGCCCGCTGCGTCCGCGGCATTAAGGGTGAGCCTGTTGCCATCGGCCGTCTGGAGCGTTTTGTCGCTGACTGGTACCGTGAGAATGTCAACGCAATGCCCGAGAAGGTCGAGTCCAACGGCATGAAGGTCGCTGTTGTTGGTTCCGGTCCTGCCGGTCTGACCTGCGCTTCCGATCTGGCTGGCCGTGGCTACGACGTCTCTGTTTTCGAGGCTCTGCATACCGCCGGCGGCGTTCTCGTCTACGGTATTCCCGAGTTCCGTCTGCCCAAGGCTATTGTTGCAAACGAAGTCAAGAAGCTGGAGGCTCAGGGCGTTCATGTGATGACCAACATGGTTATCGGCCGTGTTCTGACCATTGATGAGCTGTTCGAGATGGGCTTCAAGGCCGTGTTTGTCGGCTCCGGTGCAGGTCTGCCCATGTTCCTGAACATTCCCGGCGAGAGCCTGAAGGGTGTTATGTCCGCTAACGAGTATCTGACCCGTACCAACCTGATGAAGGGTTACGAGGAAGCATCCGATACTCCCATGATCGTCTCCAAGGCTGTTGCTGTTGTCGGCGGCGGTAACGTCGCAATGGACGCTGCCCGCTGCGCAATGCGTCTGGGTGCTGAGCATGTGTATGTTGTCTACCGCCGCGGTGAGGCTGAAATGCCCGCTCGTCTGGAAGAGCAGCATCATGCAAAGGAAGAGGGCATTGAGTTCAAGACTCTGTGCAATCCTGTTGAGATCATCGGTGACGAGAACGGCCGCGCTGTCGGCATGAAGTGCGTCCGGATGGAGCTGGGTGAGCCTGACGCTTCCGGCCGCCGCCGTCCCATCGCAATTCCCGACTCCGAGTTCATTCTGGACGTTGATACCGTCATTATGTCTCTGGGCACCAGCCCCAACCCCCTGATCCGCTCCACCACTCCCGGTCTGGACACCAATCGCAAGGGCTGCCTGATCGTCAACGAAGACGAGATGACCACCCGCGACGGCGTGTTCGCTGGCGGCGACGCTGTTACCGGCGCTGCTACCGTTATTCTGGCTATGGGTGCCGGTAAGAAGGGCGCTGAGTCCATCGACAAGTACCTCAAGGCTCAGAACTAATTTTGTTCTACATAAAAGCGCTCCGTTTGGAGCGCTTTTTTTGATTTAATTCAAAATCAAAAATCCGCAATCCGGCAGCGACAGTGTTAACGCGCTGTCGGATTTGTTTTTCATATTTTCGGTTGGACCGGATACCCTATTTTTCAGGATAATTTCAAAAAACTGGGGAATGTTTCACGTGAAACATTTCAGCGCCAGACGCATATACGTCTCTTCCCTGCCATAGACTCCGCTGGGAGGGATTATTTATGGAAAAACTGGACATCGCCATCATCGTTCTGGCCATTGCCCTTTGTCTGGTGCTGGTTGGAACAACCATTTTCGGAGAGGTTATCGAAACGGCAAACTGGGGACTGAATTTTGAAACGGAAGGACTTCCCCCTGCCGGACCTGTTCCGGTAGATAAGCTCGCAAAATTTGATGGATACTATCTAGGTAATCCGGAGGAAAAAACCATCTATCTGACCTTTGATGCAGGTTATGAAAACGGCTGCACTGCCCAAATTCTGGACACTCTCAAGAAACATCATGCACCGGGTACCTTCTTTCTGGTTGGAAACTATCTGGAGCAGAATGCCGATTTGGTGCGTCGGATGATTAAAGAGGGTCATACGGTCGGTAATCACACCGTTCATCACAAGGATATGAGCAAAATCAGTGATTTCGATGCCTTTTCCAAAGAGATTCTGGATCTGGAGAAGATGTATGAGGACGTAACGGGAGAAAAAATGGCGAAGGTCTATCGTCCGCCTATGGGAATCTATTCCGAGGACAATCTGAAAATGGCACAAAAACTGGGCTACAAAACCGTTTTTTGGAGCCTTGCCTATGCCGACTGGGACAATGACCATCAGCCAGACCCAAAGCAGTCCATTGAAAAACTCACAAAACGGCTTCATCCGGGTGCTGTCGTCCTGCTCCACTCCACTTCCAAGACAAACGCCAAGATTTTGGATGAGCTTCTGACTCGATGGGAGGATCTGGGCTATCGATTCGCCCCGATTTCGGAGCTCGGCGCACAACCGCCCAAGATCTGATGGATTTTAATTCATTTGGTTTTCCACGATGCAGCCATGTCACTGTGGAAAACTATTCTATTCCCTGTTTTTTTCCACAGAAGCATTGCAAAATTGATGAAAATTTCCCCGCTCCAAACTTGGAGCGGGGAACAGTTTTAGGAATACCGCAATCCATATACAACGCAGTCGTCCTGCTGCTCCTGACGTACACGACTTCTACTGAGCAGATAGGACGGCAGGAAAAACAGTGCCGGAATCAAAATATACAGCGCATAAAGTGTGATCGTTGTCTGCACATCGCTGAATCCGGGCAATGCCATGGCGACCACATTCATTTTCCCTCGAAAATACATATAATCCGCATCGATGGAGGAATAATTGATGAGATTTGCCGGAATGGACAGCAGCAGAGACGGAATACAGGGATAGAACAGCTCCCGCAGCTGCTGCGCATGATAGCTGAAATATCCGGACTTCAGCATCACAATGCAGGCAAACAGCATCGATCCGTGGAAGGTAAAGGTGTGAAAGCTTGCAAAGGAAATACAGGAATAATCCAGCAGTCGGGCAATCGGATAGAGGAAATTCAGCGATGCCCCCAAAAGTCCAAGGGTACAAACATACCCACAGGCCATCTTCTTCCAGATTCCGCTGCCCCAAATGGCAAAGGGCATGGTATAAAGAAACAGCGAGCAGGGATACAGGGAAAGGCCCGTCTGAAGATCAATTCCCTTATGGATTCCCGCATAGCTGTCCCACAACACAATAACCACTTCAAATGCCACAAGAAACATCCACACAATGGCAAAAACCCTGCGAATCAGATGCTTCCGCTTCGACACATAAAGCGCAGCGGTTAGAACAATCGCAAAAACCACCCCCGCAAAGACAATCTGCATCGGTGTATAAAGAGTTCCCGGCAGCTGCGATGCCGGAGGCAGATAGTCCTTATGGGTAAAAAAATGACGTATCAAGTATGAAAAACGAACCATAATTTCATTCCTTCAATTTCCAATTTATCAGATTAAACTTTAATGAAATTATACCGAATTCCACGCATTATTCAAGGCATTTGAGAAAATTTAAGATTTCCCTAAGAAATGGCGCTTTTCCCATTAAATTTGATTACAAAAATGCGCCCCGAATTACATCGGGGCGCTGGGTTTATTTGATTCGCTTCTCCAAAGTCGAGGCATTATATGCCGTGAGATAAACACGGAGGAATCCATATTCCGAAGTCACAACAAAGGATTTCGGCAGATCGTCACAGGGAACCACAAGCCCCTCCTGTTCCGCATGGGAGAGAAATTCCCGGGTTCGCATGGAGGTGGAAGTATTGTCGAGATCAAAAATCCCCACAATCGAACTTTCCCGCACTGCCATATCCTGACCGATGGAAAGATACATTTTACTTCTCCAGAATCACAGCGGCAGAGGCTGCGGCCTGCTGATCCTTCAGAATCAACTCAGCTGCCTGCGAAGGCTCCACCGTCACCTGAACACCGGAACGCAGATCCTTGACGGAGCACTTTCCCTGTGCAATTTCATCCTCTCCCAGAAGAATCGCATAGGGAACGCCAAGCTTATCCGCATAGCTCATCTTCTGCTTAAATTTCTTCTGCTCACCGTAAACCTGAACTCGGACCCCCTGCCCTCTCAGCTGCTGGGCCAGTGCAATGGCTGCCCCGCGGTCCTCTGTCATGGGAATCACCAGCGCATCGGCCGGTGCGGAATTCATCTCCGGATTCAGCAATCCCTGCTCGTCGAGAACGTAGAACAGTCTCGTCAGTCCGATGGAAATACCGACACCGGGCAGCGGACGGTCGGTATAGTAGCCGGCAAGATTGTCATAGCGTCCGCCGGAGCAAACAGACCCGATTTCGGGATGATCCAGAAGTGTTGTCTCATAGACTGTGCCGGTATAATAGTCAAGTCCTCTGGCGATGGTCAGATCCACGGCAAAATTGGCCTCCGGAACGCCGAATGCCCCCAGATTTTCCGTGACTGCCTTCAGCTCATCCAGACCCAAATCGAAAATCTCGTTCCGGCCCCGATAAGTCTCAAGTGCAGTCAGCACCTGGGCATTGCTGCCGGTAATGGCGATAAACTTTAAAATTTCGTCCGCCTCAGGCTCCTGAAGACCGCAGTCCTCCATCAGGATGGTCTTGACTTTCTCCGTGCCGATCTTATCGAGCTTATCCACGGTACGCATAATCTCTCCGGATTTTTCGCTGAGGTTCAACATTGCGTAGAAGCCATTGAGAATTTTGCGGTTATTGACACGAATCTGGAAGCGGCTCAGACCGAAGGATTTGAAAATCTCATAGATAATCGAGGGTATCTCGGCCTCATTGAGAATATCCAGCTTTCCGTCGCCGATAATGTCGATATCCGCCTGATAAAACTCCCGGAAACGGCCCCGCTGGGCGCGCTCCCCCCGATAAACCTTACCAATCTGATAGCGGCGGAAGGGAAACGCCAGATCATTATAGTGCAGCGCCACATACTTCGCCAGGGGCACAGTCAGGTCAAAGCGCATCGCAAGATCCGAATCCCCCTTTGCAAAGCGGTAGATCTGCTTTTCTGTCTCTCCGCCGCCCTTTGCCAGAAGAATCTGGGCATCCTCAATAATCGGGGTATCCAGCGGAGCAAATCCGTATCGTGCATAGGTATCCCGAAGAATCTGCATCATGCGCTCCATCTGGGCCTGCTTTGCGGGAAGCAGCTCCATAAAACCGGACAACGTCCGGGGCTTAATCATAGTCATAACGGTATCCTTTCTGATTCTAACGGAAAATGTCGCCCGCCGGAAATGGGAGAGCGACATTCATCTCGAATTCTCTTTCTCTTAATATTTGGGTTTGCTGTGCAGCATTTCTCTCCAGTCCAGATCCCCCCGCTGCAAACCCATAATAAACATTTCGGCACTGGCCAGATTGGTGGCAATGGGGACATTATGCTTGTCGCAGTGACGAATGGTTTCGATCATCTGGCTGTCATCCCAGGGGTCCGTGGTATTGGGATCGGTAAACAGCAGAACAAGATCGATTTCGTTATAAGCAATCCGGGCATTGATCTGCTGGTGACCTCCCTGTTTATGGCTCAGCAGCATGGTGATGGGCAGACCGGTATTGTCTGCAATCAAACGGCCGGTGGTTGCAGTTGCATAAAGGCTATGCTTAGAAAGGATGCTCTTATATGCGGTGCAGAACTGAACCATCAGCTCTTTTTTCTTATCATGTGCAAGAAAGGCGATATTCACAGCAGTCACTCCTTATAATATATAAATGTATTGTAACAAGGTTTTATTATTTCATAGACAAGGGGACATTCTCCCCCTCAATCCGCTTGGCAATGGAGCGCAGCGCCCGAACTGCACCGCTGCGCTTTGAATAGCTCAGCAGCGGAATCTGAACGGCCGCGGAAAGAATCACATTATGATCCTCCGGTACCACACCGATCAGCGGAAGCCCCGTCTGATCCATAATGTCATCCACCGTAGTAGCCATACTGGAAAACAGACGCTTGTTGACCCGATTGACAACCAGACGCACATTCGTCTGCCCCATCAGCTCCAACTTCTGCCCGGCCCGTGCCGCATCCCGAACCGCTCCGGGATCTGCGCCGGTGACCAGAACAATCCGCTGGGCATATCGAGCTGCCAGCTCAAATCCGGCATCGATTCCCGCTGGCGCATCCAAAAATACATAATCGAAACACTTTCGGGCCTGCCGAATCATTTTATGAAACGCTTCGAGGTCAATGGACTCTGCGCTGCGGTTAATGGGCGCCGTCAGAAACGAAAGCTTCTCAAACTGGGGATGCTTGGCCGCCTGGCTTAAATCATAGCCGCCCTCGCTGACATCCACAAAGGACAGTGCGCCGCATTCGGACATTCCAAGAGAGATATCCAGATTCTGAAGCCCCATATCGCAGTCAATGGCCAGAACGGAGCATCCGTCCATCGCCAGCGCGGTACAAATCCCCGCACAGACCGAGGTTTTTCCCGTTCCGCCCTTACCGGACAGAACAGCAATCAGTTCTCCCAATTCACCAGTCCCCCCAATTTTGATATCGTAATCATTATAATGGGATATCGCACAAAAATCAAGAGCAAATTCTATCGTAATTTCACGGTTTTCATCAAAATAGCCAAAATTGACCCTTTTTGAAAAAAATATAAAAAATAACACTTTACAAAAATGTGATGCCATGCTATATTAAGGATGTAAATGATAATCATTCACATTTACAGCGAACCAAATAGAAATGAGTGTATGTCTATGGAAAGAACCGGAAAACATTTCCGCAAGCGAGATGCGATTCTTGATTTTCTGCGCCATTCGGACCAACACCCTTCCGCTGAAACGATTTATGCCCAGCTGAAAACCGAAATTCCCGACCTGTCTCTTGCGACTGTTTATCGAAATCTTGCCCTGTTTAAACAGCAAGGCTTGATTCAGAGTCTTGGTAATGTCAACGGTGTGGAACGGTTCGACGGTACAGTCAAGCCCCACGTTCACTTTGTATGCAGCCACTGCGGCACTATCATGGATCTCAAACAGCTCAATGTTCCGGAGCTGCTGTGTCAGAGAGCCGCCGGTGAAGCCGAAGGTATTGTGGATCAATGTATGCTGACATTTTTCGGTGTCTGCCGGGAATGTCGAAAAAATACCCTATCTTAACCCAAGGAGATGATTACGAATGAAAAAATTTATTTGCACCGTCTGCGGTTATATCTACGAAGGCGATGAGCTTCCCGAGGATTTCATCTGCCCCCTGTGCAACCTTGGCACCGACGTGTTTGAAGAGGTCACTGAGTAATTTCTGAAATATGCGGATGGTCCGTCCAGACTTCCGCTGATCCGGCAGAGTCGATTGTCCATATGATTCTGCTGCCATATCGGAACCGGCTCTGCTGCCGATTCCACCCAATAAGTTAATGAAAATAATGGTTCTAAGCCCGAACCGAACAATGTAATTTTAGGAGGATAATTCTATGAAGAAGTTTGTTTGCCCCGTTTGTGGTTATGTCTACGAAGGCGAGTCCATTCCCGAAGGTTTCGTCTGCCCCGTTTGTAAGGTCCCCGGCTCCAAGTTCACCGAGATGAAGGCTGATGCAAAGCTGGCTGCTGAGCATGACTACGGCGTTTACGCAAAGACCGTTAAGAACAACCCCGATATCTCCGAGGAAGACAAGAAGTTCATCTTCGACCAGCTGATGGCAAACTTCAACGGCGAGTGCTCCGAGGTCGGTATGTACCTGTGCATGGCTCGTATCGCTCATCGTGAGGGCTATCCCGAGATCGGCCTGTACTGGGAGAAGGCAGCTTTTGAAGAGGCTGAGCATGCTGCAAAGTTCGCAGAGATGCTGGGCGCTGATCTGGAGCCCAACATGACCGACTCCACCAAGAAGAACCTGGCATGGAGAGTTGACTGCGAGTTCGGCGCAACCCAGGGCAAGTTCGATCTGGCTCTGTGCGCTAAGAAGAACGGCCTCGACGCAATCCACGACACCGTTCACGAGATGGCTCGTGACGAGGCTCGCCACGGCAAGGCATTCAAGGGTCTGCTGGAGCGTTACTTCAAGTAAGATTTCTCCCTTTGGGAATTTTAGTGAACTGAATCTAAAAGGTGCAGAGTTTCCTCTGCACCTTTTTTCTATGCTTTTATACTATTATATATAGTATAGACCAAACTGCCTTAGAAATATACCTCATTGCCTTGCGCCTTGTTTTCCCTTTTCATCGCTATTTCATCTCCAAAAACGATTCCTGAAAAAATTCGTTTTTGTTCATTTTCCGATGGTTTTATTTTATATTTTTCCATTTACTTCCAAACATTTCATTGTTCGTTGCTACTTTACACAAAACCGAGTGTCCTTTTTTAGAGGGTTTTTCTAATAATTTAAAATCTCATGTAATAGTTACTAAATTTTTACTTTTTTAGCAAAATTTACTTGAAAATACACTGATAACATGCTATATTCCATGTAGTAGAGGTGTGTCAAATTCTAACCTGATGGCAGACCTCTTAGTGTGCGCCGAAAACATATTTTGTTGGAGGTCGGACAAGTATTTTTCGTACGACGCACACGAAAAATTTCATTAAACCAATAAAAAGGAGGACATTGAAATTGTCTAGATTTAAGCGGCATATCTGCCTGCTGCTTAGCGTCGTTATGATTGCGAGTCTGATGTTTTCCATCACCGCTTTCGCAACGGACGATGCTAAGGACACCAGCAAACCCCTGACTGAAGAAGCACCCGCTCCCGCAAACAAGAACATCGACATCAAGTTCATGGCCGGCTCTAAGCTGGTTCACACCGCTCACGTCACCGTCGCTGAGGGTGAGGAGCTGACCCTGGATCCTGCTGCTCTGACTGTTCTGCTGCAGAATCCTGCCTATGAGCTGATCGACCAGAATGCTTCCGTTACCGTTAAGTACGAGCATTCTGAGGTTCGCGTCGCTGTTAAGGCTGTTGAGGAAGCTCCCGCTCCCGCAAACAAGAACATCGACATCAAGTTCATGGCTGGCTCTGAGCTGGTTCACACCGCTCATGTCACCCTCGCTGAGGGCGAAGTCCTGACCCTGGATCCTGCTGCTCTGACTGTTCTGCTGCAGAATCCTGCCTACGAGCTGATCGACCAGAAGGCTTCCGTTACTATTAAGTACGAGCACTCCGAGGTTCGCGTCGCTGTTAAGGCTGTTGAGGATTCTTCCGCAAACAAGACCGTCGTTGTCAACTACGTTACCGAGAAGGGCGAGAACGTCCTGACCTCCAGCATCGTTGTCTCCAAGGATGCTACCTCCGTTAACACCGGCCTCCTCAAGG
>JARIAT010000016.1 GCA_029257715.1 Faecousia sp.
CCCTCTGCCGTTAATGCAGATACGGATGACTCAATCGGTGTGTTTAAGCTAGATTTTATCACCATCGGAAAAGGAGATGCGTTTCTCTTGAGCACTCCTCAGGGACAGCATTACCTCATGGATACCGGGAAAGCTCAGGATTACCCCCAAATCGCCCGATTTCTTCGGGTACAGGGCATTGCCAAGCTGGATGGAATTTTCCTATCCCACGGACACAAAGACCATGCAGGGGGTCTTGCGCCGATTATGGAAGCATTTCCCACCACGAGTGTATATCTTTCCGGAAAAGACAGCGTTTCCTATACAGAAATCGATGCCCGAACCATTACTTCTGAAATGGGCGGAACATTATGCGAACTCTCTGGTGGCGAAACCCTTGATTTAGGCGGCGTTACTGCCCAGATTTGGATTCCGGCGCAGCCCGATTTCTCCAATGAAAACAATAATTCGATGATTTTGAGACTGACCCACGGAACCAACACCTTCCTTTTGATGGGAGACGCAGAGCTGGAGGAGGAAGCGCTGCTTATGGATTCAGGTTTTCCCTTGCAAAGTGATGTCCTGAAGCTTGGCCATCATGGTGAAACGGACGCAACCTCCTATGAATTTCTGCGGAAGGTTTCTCCAAGCATCGGACTCATCCCCGGAAACAAAACAGAAAATCCGGATTCGGTAAATCCGCTGATTTCCGGTTATCTGAAAAAGGAACACGTCTCTTTCTACTACTCCGAAGGGGATACGCTGGAAATTGCTTCGGATGGCACCCATTTAGATCTTCGGCGTATTCCGGATGGAGAGCTTCCGTCGAATCTTACCCTGCACTTTTCCCTTGTGGATCGGGAGAACCAAAGTGTCACCATCCGAAATGACGGCAGCACACAGGCGGATCTCGCCGGATGTACGCTGATTTCCCAGCGCGGTGATGAGGTATATCTGTTTCCGGATCAGACGCTGCTCGATCCCGGCGCCGAAATTACCGTTGTATGCCAAGACAGCAGCCACACCGGACAGCTTATCTGGAATCAAAACAGTGTATGGAAAAAGAAAGGCGACACTGCACTTTTATATGATAAAAATATGAATCTGCTGGACAAAGATCCGGCATAACGAAAATAGGGGAGAAAAAATCATGGTAGAAATCAATCATAAACTTCAGGAATTAGTCGGTCTTATGACCCTTAAGCCAACAGGGTGGGATATTCTCGTGTCTCTGGCCGCTGCCATCGCCATGACGGTCATTTTATGGGGCAGCTATCGCTTGGCAAACACCAAGCAAACCTACCAGCCTCGTTTTGCCGCAACACTGATGGCTCTGGCGCTGCTGTCACCATGCTGATGGATCTGATTCAATCTAATCTGGCGTTGTCACTCGGTATGCTCGGTTCCCTGTCTATTGTACGCTTTCGCACCAATTTAACCGACCCTCGGGATATCGGTTTCGTATTCTGGAGCATGGCGGTGGGACTTTCCGCTTCGACCGGATGCTATCTGCTGGGCTTTGCGGGCAGCATTGTTGTTGGCGTTCTTATGGTCATCACAGGTCGATTCAGTGTTCCGCAAAATGATATGATGCTCGTCATCCGCGGAAGTGAAACGGATATCAGCACCATTGGTTGTATCGTCGGTCAATTCTGCTCCCGATTCCGGGTAAAGGCAAAAAATATCATGGCAGAATCCTTTGAACTTGTTTATGAAGTCCGTATTCCCATGGAAACAAGCGACGGAATGATCCGTCAGCTGTTTGAACTGGAAGGAATCGACAGTGTCAATCTTCTTTCCGAAAATAAGTGCGCATAGGCAACCCCTTGCTTGTATTCCGCACGCTATCATGCTATACTGCTAGCAGCCAAACTTAGAATGGAGGGAGATTGCATGACAAATACAAAACAAATCAGCATGGAGCATCTGGATGCTCTGATTGAACAGAATCTTCCCTTCATTATCAGGACTGTCAGCACCCTCACGGGGCGATATGTCTCTATAGAGCATGACGACGCCTTTTCCATCGCCTTGGAAGCCTTTGCTGAGGCAGTCGAACGGTTTGACGCGGAACGAGGCAATTTTCTGAGCTTTGCAGGTCTTGTCATCCGCAGCCGTGTCACAACATATCTCGAAAAAGAGAACCAATCTGCCAGCATTCTTTCTCTCGATGCTCTAAGCGAGGATGGTGTTCAAATTCCAGAACCGGAATCCGAACAAAACTCCCTGCGTGAAGAAATTTTCGTATATCAGCAGGAGCTTTCCAAATTCGGACTGACTTTGGAGCACATGGCTGAGCATTCCCCCAAGCATCGGGATACCCGAAAAAATGCGCTGAACATCGCCAAACAAGCAAGTGCCGACGAATCAATCGTTGCCAATACCTATCGCAAACGAAAGCTCCCGATCCGACCTGTTGCTGCCCTGTGCAGCGTCACGGAAAAAGTTGTGAAGACCAGCAAAACTTTTATTTTAGGCTCAATGCTGGTATTTGTAAAAAAACTCTCCGGCTTGGAAAGCTGGATTCTTGAAGCGAGGTGATGGTATGCTCGAGAAAGGAATCGTGCTTGAGCTGAAACCCGAATATGCCCTTGCCATGAAGCAAGGCGGCGGTGTTATTCGGATCAAGCGAAAGCCCGGGATGGTCGAAGGCGACCAAATTTATATTCTTCCGGAAGACCTCTATGAAAAACGCAGAAACCTCACAGTCCTGCGTACCGGAGCCTTCAAGCCGCCTGCCGTCCGGAAAATCGCCCGTATGACAGCTGCGGCAGCCATGGCGATATTGGTGATTTTGGCACTGATTCCAGGTCTTTCCACCACAGCTTATGCGGTCGTATCCCTGGATGGCCAGCAGCATATTCAGCTTCAGGTTGATGAAGACCAATCTATCTTAGGAGCATCCTCCCCTGATGAAAGTCTTCCGGAAATTGAGCTTCGGAAGTTCAGAGGGAAGAATCTTCTCGATCTCGGGCCAGAATTAACAGAGCTGCTGGGTTCCGGCCCCATTCTGGTGGCCTATGCCGCCTATGATGGTTCCCCGGATCTTCAGACCGAACAGCAAATCCGTCAGATGTTCCGTCAGTCCAAAGTCCTGTACCTCATCGGAACTGCCAAGGATATTTCAGGTGCTGCGGAAAATTCTCAGTCTCTTGGATTATATATGCTGGAGCTTTTAATGGGGGAAGATCATACCGCAGATCTGGACGATTTTTATGAAGACTATTTTGGGCTTGATGATGACGACGATGGCGAAGATGAAATCGATCATGATGATTCTGATGATGCGCTTGATGCATATGCGCAAATGCCTCTGCAAGAGATGATTGATCTGGCCCGAACCCATCCGGAACTGATGAACAACGAGGAATTTGTAGAAGCATTGGAGGAAAAACAAGAGGATCAGGACGAAGAAATTTCTGACGACGATCCCGAGGAATCGGAAGACGCCGGTGTCGATTCCGATACCGAAGAGAACGACACCGAAGATGACGACTCTGAAAACGATGCCGAAAACAATTCTGAGGATGATTCGGAAGGCGATTCCTCCGACGATGAAGGCGATTCCTCCGACGATAATGATGAATAACCGCAAGCAGTGGGATGTCCTGATGGACATCCCACTGCTCTATTTCTGTTATGTTTTGATTTTACCTGAGTGTCTATCATCCTGTGCCAAATATCACATTTCCTCCAAACCTGACCTTTATTGACAAACATAAAAATTCATCATATGATATAAGAACTTCAATTGGAATTTTATTCTATTTTCTCTTTTGATGGGGGGTATAATGGAATTGTCCGAACAGACATTATATGTAACGATGCTTGGTCACTTTATGATGACCTGTGGAGAGCAGCAGATCTCCTTTAAATCCAATACTACAACCAAATCCCTTAAATTATTGCAGATTCTATTGTATGAGACTGCTGTAAATGGTGGGATTTCCCGCTCACATTTATTGAAGAATCTTTATGAGCAGGAAGAGCTGTGTGATATGGCAAATAATCTGCGTGTCACGGTGCATCGGTTGAAAAAGCTGCTGTTTCAGTCCGGTCTTCCCGAATATGACTATATCCAGATCGAAAACGGCACTTATCGATGGAACAGTCCTATGCCAACCAAAATTGACGCCGCAGAGTTTGAGCAGCTAGTCAGTGCTGCGCAAAAAGCTTCCGATCCGGCGCAAAAAACTGCGCTTTGCGCTCAGGCCTGCTCCTTATACCGTGGGTTTTTTCTGCCGTCAATGTCCGAAGATGATTGGGTCATTGTCAATAATATTCGTCACAAAAAACTCTATGAATACGCGTTTCTTCAGCTTTGTGATTCTCTCAAACGTAGTCGTGAATATGAAAAAATATTTGAACTTGCGGCCACAGCCATTCAGCTCTACCCTTTTGAGGAATGGCAGGCTATCAAAATCGACGCCCTGATGGCGCTCAATCGGTATCATGAAGCCCAGCAGTATTATGAAGAAACATCCCGTATGTTCTTTGAAGAGCTGGGCATCAGTCCATCCGAAAAGATGATGGATCTATTTGAGGAAATGAGTCTCAAGATGGGACGAACCCATCAGACAACAAAAGAAATCAAAGAGGCACTTTCTCTTTCTGATTACAAAACCGGAGCATTTTATTGCAATCTCCCCAGCTTCCGTGACAATTATCGTCTCATCCGTCGGCTGTTGGATCGACTGGACGTCGAGGTTCAGGTAATGATCTGCTCCTTAACCGACGGCTATGGGCATCCCTTGGAAAACAAGGAAAAACTTGAAGTTCTGTCTGAGACGCTGCACAAGGCAATCCGTGGCAGTCTGCGCCGGGGAGACTGTTTTACAAAATACAGTCCGAGCCAGTTTTTGATTCTCGTCGTCGGATCAAATCAGAAAAACTGTCAGATTATTTATAACCGGATTGTAAATTGCTTTACGAAAGACCATAAGTCCTGGAAAAAGTACATCGAATACAGTGTTTTTTCCGTAACGGAAGACGACTGATTTCAGCATCCGTCTGCGGATAAAAATGGCGCTGCCCCTGAGGGCAGCGCCATTTTCTTTCGCTCTGT
>JARIAT010000005.1 GCA_029257715.1 Faecousia sp.
ACACACACACACACACACTCACACACCAGTGTGTTAAACCTGAATCTCTGTGATTAAGGCTACAGCTGTGCACCCAAAGTCAGAATAAATGAGCTTTTAGGGAAGGAAGGAAGGAAGGATAAAATGAGGTAGGGAAGAGAGGAAGGAGGGAGGTAAGGAAGATGTGAGGGAGGAAAGGGAAGTAGGAAGGAAGGAAGCAGGTCAGATTTCTGGTCTGGCAGACCCGACCGACAGGTGCTGACTGGAAAATCAGACGCAGCGCCCGATAAGCGTCATAAGGTGTCACAATAATACTGGTGGTGGTTGCGGCTTTGCGAAGCTCTTCAGTGACCTCAGACTGGCACAGAATCAGACAGTTAACATTGAGATCCAGTGCGCGCTTAATCATTTCAGGTTGATTGCCGCAGACAACGATTGATTCCTTCTTGTGGAACAGCAGATTTTCACGGCTCTGAGGAAGCGCAATGGTAACCTCTCCGGAAATCATCTCACCTTCTCTCTCCGAGTCGTTAATCAGCTTGCCCTCCAGCACCGACAGCAGATTAAAAACCGATACCGGACGAAGATATGCGCTGCTGACCAGTCCCATGTTGAACTTGGCAATATCATCCCAAGAGAGCATTCCATAAAGGGTGCCGTCCTCCTTGGCAACGGCCACGCTTGAAACATTCTTCTGTCCCTGAAGCACTGTCCACGCTCTGCCCACCGTAACTCCGGAAGACAAAATGGGGGGCCTCTCATAGGCTAAGTCCTTGACCTGTGTATACATATTGAATATCCGCTTAGGGGGCTGGAAGCCGAAGCGGTCGAGTACCCGCTGGGTTTCATCGGAAACATGTCCGAGGCAGGCTGCCTCATATTCCCGATCTCCCAATGCGTTCCGCAAGGAAGCATATGCCATAGCCGCCACGATGGAGTCCGTGTCGGGATTTCTATGACCGGTAACATAAATTGGATCCATAAATAACCTCCTTTAAAAAGATCAAAACCAGAGGGGGAAATTCCCCCTCCGGATTTCTTATATGGTGATTTCGCCGGCAATACTCCGGCAGAACAGTTCCTTGATCTGATCGGGATTCATCCCCTGGCCAAGCGCCCACATGAGCTTTGTCATGGCAGCCTCGCTGGTCATATCCCGTCCTTGAATGACTCCAAGATCCATGAGCTTCTTGCCCACCTGATAGACCTGAAGATCCGCAGAATCATAGAGGCACTGGGTTGTAACAACAACACTGATCCCCCGATCAATCATGTTCCTGATTCCGTCAAGGCCCTCATGCAGGACATTGACACCGCCCAGTCCAAAGGCCTCAATGACAATTCCCTTGTACCCCAGATCCGCCAGCATATTGAAGATCTCCGGGCGCAGACCTGGCGTCAGTTTTAAAAGGAACACATTCTCGCTGATATTCGGCAGCAGCATCGGAACACCGCCCCTCGGCGGAAGTCCATTCGGCTCAATCACAAGGCCGAGATTTGACACCTTCGCCGCATAGTTGGCATTGATACTCTCAAAAGCAGAAAAACCGGACGCCCGCACCTTAACCGCGCGGCAGCCCAGCATGACCTTCCGATCAAATGCCAGATAAACACCGGGCCGTCCGGAAGCCGCCATTGCAAAGGCCGTCCGCAGATTGTCCGGGCCGTCGGAAAGCACATCTGCCAGCGGCAGCTGAGAGCCTGTAAAAACCACTGGTCGGTCAATTCCCGGAAGCATATAGGTAACCGCAGAAGCAGAATATGCCATTGTATCCGTTCCGTGAGACACAACAATTCCGTCGTAGTTGAGCCGATTATCGTAGACACTTCTTGCGATATCCTGCCATTCCTCCGGACGAATGTTGGAGGAATCAAGGCACATCAGATCCTCCACCGTAATATCAAAGTAGATTCTCAGCTGATCGAGCTGCCGCTCCATCACATCAGACCGATGCGGCTCCAGACCTTCTCCGCCGGGCAGGGAAGCAATGGTTCCTCCCGTTGTCAGAAGAAGAATACGTTTCATATGATTCATGGAATTCCTCCCCATGTGAATTTTACAAAGCTATTATAGCGGCATCCTTTGATAATAGCAAGAAAAATGTTTATAATGGTACATTCAATTAGTTGCTTTTCCAAATAAAGTGGGCTAAAATGAAGTTATGAATCAGGGGCATTGTTCCCCATAAATACAGGAGGTCATTCCAATGAATGTATTGGTCACTGGTGGTGCCGGATATATCGGCTCCCACACTTGCCTGGAGCTGCTCGAAAGCGGCTACGGCGTTATCGTTATTGACAATCTGTGCAATTCTAACCCCAAAAGTCTGGATCGTGTCCGTTCCATGACTGGCAAGGACATCAAGTTCTATGAAGGCGATGTCCGTGACGAAGCTCTGCTGCACAAGATCTTCGCCGAAAACGAAATCTCTTGTGTCATTCACTTTGCAGGTCTGAAGGCTGTCGGTGAATCCGTCGCCATGCCCTGGGAGTACTATGATAACAACCTCAATTCCACTCTGGTTCTGACCAAGGTGATGAAGGAAGTCGGCATGAAGAATATCATCTTCTCCTCTTCCGCAACTGTTTACACCGCAGACAACGAGATGCCTCTGCGGGAAACCAGCCGCACCGGCAACTGCACCAACCCCTACGGCTGGACCAAGTACATGACCGAGCAGATTCTCTCCGGCATGTCGAATGCAGATCCCGAGTGGGGCATTGTCCTGCTTCGCTACTTCAACCCCGTCGGTGCCCATCCCAGCGGCCTGATCGGTGAGGATCCCCGCGGCATCCCCAACAACCTGATGCCCTACATCACTCAGGTTGCAATCGGTCGCCGGGATCATCTGAGTGTCTATGGCAATGACTACGATACCCCCGACGGCACCGGTGTGCGGGACTATATCCATGTTGTCGATTTGGCTAAGGGTCATGTCGCCGCTGTAAAGTACGCCACATCCCATCTGGGCTGTGAGGTCTTCAATCTCGGCACTGGCACCGGCTACTCCGTGCTGGATATGGTTCATGCTTTCAGTGAAGCAAACAACCTTGAGCTGCCCTACGAGATCGTAGATCGCCGTCCCGGTGATATCGGCACCTGCTATGCAGATCCTGCCAAGTCCGCCGAGGTTCTGGGCTGGAAGGCTGAGAAGACTCTGGTGGATATGTGCCGTGACTCTTGGAACTGGCAGTCCAAGAATCCCAATGGTTTTGCCGACTAAGTATTTTTGAAAAGAGCCGCCCAAGGGCGGCTCTTTTTCCACAGAATCCCCGAAATCCCCCCTTTTCTCCTTGACAAAGTTCCCGAATCTTACTATAATGTTCTCTTACCATTTGAAAGCATGGTATTTGATTGCAAGACCATCTCTTTCTGCGCCGAGTGCAGCAGTCCCGAAATAACAAATCAATCTATGAGGAGAACCAATATGATCAATCAGTATCTGGATATCAACCCCGAAGTTGCTGCCGCAGTTGCAGCCGGAAAGCCTGTTGTCGCACTGGAATCCACCATTATTTCCCACGGTATGCCCTACCCCCAGAATGTGGAAACCGCACTGGCCGTGGAGCAGATCATCCGTGACAATGGCGCTGTTCCTGCTACCATCGCAATCATCGGCGGCCGTCTCAAGGCCGGCCTGACCAGAGAAGAAATCGAATACTTCGGCAAGAAGGGCCGCGCAATCCATAAGGCTTCCCGCCGGGATCTTGCTGTTCTCTGTGCCAGAGGCGAAGATGGCGCAACCACCGTCACAACAACCATGATTATCGCCCACATGGCCGGTATTCAGATTTTTGCAACCGGCGGTATCGGCGGTGTTCATCGCGGCGCTGAGACAACTATGGATATTTCTGCCGACCTCGAAGAGCTGGCACAGACTCCTGTGATGGTTGTGTGTGCAGGTGCCAAGGCGATTCTGGATCTCGGTCTGACACTGGAATATCTGGAAACCAAGGGTGTTCCCGTTATCGGCTACGGTACAGATGAACTTCCCGCATTTTACAGCCGCAGCTCCGGATTCGGCGTAGACTACCGCATCGACACCCCCGAGGAGCTGGCCGCTGCCTTCCGGGCACAGAACGCTCTGGGCATGAAGGGCGGTATGCTGGTCACAAACCCCATTCCTGAAGCATACGCCATGCCTGCTGATACCATCAATGCCGCCATTGACCGTGCCATTGCCGAGAGCAAGGAGCAGGGCATTCACGGCAAGGAAACAACCCCCTTCCTGCTGGCCCGAGTTGCCGAGCTGACCGGCGGCAACAGTCTTGCTTCCAATATCCAGCTGGTATTCAACAACGCAAAGGTTGCTGCACAGACTGCCGCAGCCTTCTGCAAGAAGTGATTCCTTAAATTCTTAAATTTTAAAAGGAGCCGTTTTATTCGGCTCCTTTTTCTTGCTTTTGGTCGGATTTTTCGTTATGATGTATGAAATTACTCTCCGGAGGTTTTTATTTTGAAAAATCATCGAACCCTCATCCCTCTGCTGGTTTTCCTATGCTGCGCCGCAATGGCCATTATGGAGACTGTCATCCGGCCGGGGTATGGTTTAAAGTCTTTATCAAAGGCCATTTTCTTTGGATGCAGCATCGCGCTGTACGGGCTGATGTGCCGAAACAAATGTATCGGTTCTCTGTTTAAGCGCACAAATCTGCGTCGGGCATTGGTGTTGAGCATCGGTGTATATGTCTTGGTTCTGGGGGGATTCTGGCTTCTGCGGCCTTTTATCGATCTCAATATGATCTCTCAGAATTTGGCCGGAAAAGAAAAGATCACATCGGAAAACTACCTTTTCGCTGCGCTTTACATCGTCATCTGCAACTCCTTTCTAGAGGAGCTTTTCTTCCGGGGATTGGCTTATCTTACGCTGCAAAAATACTGGCCGAAGTCCGCAGCCCAGCTCTTTAGTGCTGCTGCATTCTCACTTTATCATGTCTTCATTCTGAGAGGATGGTTTTCTCCATGGCTATTTTTCATGGCACTTTCAGGACTGTTCATCGCCGGACTGCTGTTTAACGATCTTGACCGTGAAGGAAGCATCTTCCCCTCCTGGATGGTTCATGCCAGCGCCAATCTTGCCATCAACACCGTCGGACTAATCATGTTTGAGATGATCTAAGTAAAAACCGGCTGCCTTTGCAGCCGGTTTTTTATTCCTGAGGCATCTCCAGTGTTACAATCGTCGGCTCATGGTGCAGTGCGGGAATCACCGTATCCATCAGATCCTTCATCCGAATCTTCAGGGAAGATGTATTGATGCAGGGATGGCAGCCAATAAATTCCGCATCCAGCAAATCCCGATCAATCAGCAGACGGACCGCGTGTTCGTGGTCATTCATCAGACCAAATACACTCAGCGATCCGGGTGTAATGTCCAGAAATCGCTCCATATATTCCCCGTCGGCAAAAGAAAGCCGAGATGAACCGATTTGTTTTGAGAGGATACTGGTCTTGAATACCTTATCCGCCGGCAGCATCAGCAGATAAAAATCAGTATGCTGCCGATTGCACAGCATCAGATTTTTACACATCTGGGTACCCATTGCTTCATCCACGGCCAGACATGCTTCCATTGTCATCGCCGGCTCGTGATCCACTCTCTGATAAGAAACACCCAGCGCATCCAGAAAATCATAGGTTTTGATTTCTTTCTCCATCCGATCCGTGCAATTCAAAGGTCTGCCTTGTTCAAGTACCATGATCCAATCCCTCTTTCATATATTTGTTTTAGTATAGCACTTTTCGTCTATTGGGGCAACAAAAAGCCGCCTCATCGGGCGAAAAGAATTGGATTATATTTTTGCCGCAAAAGAAATAACCCTCAGCGAATCATCGAACAACTCCGATTGCTGAGGGTTATTTCTGTGAATTCTTGGGTTCAATCATTGGTTAACCTCGCTTTCTGCGGCTTAGACATAGCTTTCATTATCATAATCCCACATGCTTCCGTACCATTTATCACATTTCTCTTCACCCATGGAAAGTATATTATAAAACGGAAGATTTTTCGAGGAAAGCTATCGTCTTATGAAGCTGATACCTTCTGAAGTATTACAACCTTTTGGAAAATCCTTTGCCTGCTGTCCTGCATTGACACCCCCATCTTCCGGGGTCACACTCGGGCACTGCCGCTGATTTCACATTCCTTGTCGAATTTTTCCTCCATGCGGCACGCTCAATGAACTCGAACCAACCCTTCTGACAATTCCCTTTGCACGTTCTTTTGTCCATCATGGGACACAGCGGCGGCTTCTTCCTCAGGATTATGATTTTTGGAATTCATATCTCATCCAAGCACCGTACACATCGGAATTCCTGCTCAAAATCTGATTGAATTCTTTCGAATCTGCTCCTCTGGGATTACCATGCGGATTATTTACCGGTTTCTCCGATCCGACCTGTTTTCCATGTCTTCCGAAGAAAACATCTCGAAAAGTCGATCCTCCTCAAATTCCGGTATCACCATGCCTCTGACACTCCAAAAACTCAGGATTGCCTTTCCGATTTCAACCATTCTCATCTCCAAACTCGGAACAAATGGATTGATCTTCTGGGAGTTCCTTTAAGTTCGATCGATTTCCGAATCATATTTCTCAGCTGGCTCTCCTACGAACCATTTGAAACTACGATATCAGGAAACGCTCTCTGGACTTCATTGCGCTTTCGGGACTGTCACCTTTGATTCCATCATTCCATCTGAGACACTGCCATTCGTTTGATCTTCTTTAATTGCGATCTTAGACTCTTTCCAGCATCATCCTTGAAACTTCTTCATCTTCGGCATTGCCTTGGAATGTTTCCATTTGAGGGGACTGTCCTGCCGATTACCATTGGCGGGGATTTCCTTTATGGATGTTACCTTTGAATTGGTATCATCTTTTGTGACTATAATGTAGCATATTATTTTTCTTTTTTCAATCCTTCAATTCCAATAAATTTCCATAACTATGATTGTATATTGTGCAGATTTTCGTTATTTTTCAAACTATTTATTGACATTTTAAAAATAAATATGCTAGAATAAATTTGTTGGGCAGTCCGCTTGGACTGCCCATTTTTTCGATTATTTTACCACGTCAACTGTTTCGACGCCGTAATATTCAAAAATTTTGATGGCCTCCGGCCCAATTCGCTCACCGGACACCGCAATCGGAATCGCAGGCGGACAGGATACCGTCGGTGTGCCGCAGATGCGGCCA
>JARIAT010000013.1 GCA_029257715.1 Faecousia sp.
GCAATAATGCCCAAGCTGACAAGATGCAGCACACTGTTGATTGTGGAGAAGCCTTCCGCCAATTCGAACTCCGCGCGAATATCTGCTACGCCGGGAACGGATCGGATCATCTCAACGGTCTGTTCCATCAGTGCATTGTCATCGAGAACAACTACAACACGGTGGCGCAGGTCCTGAGGATTTACTCCCTGAAAACTATCCGATCCATCGTAGTCATCCACAAAATTACTCAGTGCGTCTTCTCTTGAAACGTATGTGGCTTCTTTAATATTATCAATTGTATTGATTTTTGTTCCAACACTTTTCGCCTCGGCATCCGTATAGGAGCTGTCGATATAGGCAATCACCTGATTGGTTTTGTTCATATCCGCAACCATGATGTTCAAGTTGTACATCAGGATGGAAAAGCTTCCCACAATGATCAGACATGCTACCGTCACGCAGACGGAGGCGAAGGACATCAGCCCATGCAGGAAAATGCTGCGGATGCCCTCTTTCATTAAGTATCCTAAATTATTACTCTTCATACTGATAATACCCGTCCATTCCGTCGCTGATCACAAGGCCATCGTTGATAGCGATAACGCGCTTATCGAAACGCTCCACCAGCTCCTTCTCATGTGTGACCACCAGAACGGTGGTGCCCAGATTATTGATTTCCTGCAGCAGTGCCATGATTTCAAAGGATCTGGCGGGGTCCAGGTTGCCGGTGGGCTCGTCGGCAATAATGGTCGAGGGGTTATTTACCAAGGCTCTGGCAATTGCCAGACGCTGCTGTTCTCCGCCGGACATCTCGCCGGGATGGCGCCGGGCCTTGCCTTCGATCCCGACAAGCTCCAGCACATAGGGAACACGCTCCTTGATTTCTTTCTCTTTTGCGCCGATGACACGCATTGCAAACGCGACATTGTCGTAAACCGTCATATTCTCAATCAGGCGGAAATCCTGAAACACAACGCCCAGCGTACGGCGCATATACGGGATCTCGCGTTTGCGGATCCGCTCCAAATTATATCCGTTAACGTGAACCGAACCGGAAGTAGGCCGCAGCTCTCCGGTAATAATTTTCATAATTGTAGATTTACCGGAGCCGGACGGCCCAACCAGAAACACAAATTCGCCGTCTTCGATCTGCATACTGACGCCATTGAGCGCCTTATTTCCTTCCGTATAGGATTTCACTACATCGGTAAACTGAATCATAAACAAATTTCTCCCAATAAAAGTGTAACAAAATTTTACCACATAAGCTGAATTATGTCAATGCAGTAACTAAAAATTTAACATTTATTAGCTTTTATTTTTTGAATTCAGCCTCTATCCAAGGAAAAAAGTGGGATATTCTCCAGAACATCCCACTTTATCTATTTTGTTACCGATTTTCGCGGCTGGAAAGATACTTGCGTACCATCAGAGCCACTTTAAAAATAATTGCGTGATCGAACTCCCGCAGATCCAAGCCGGTCAGCTTTTTGATTTTTTCCAGACGGTAAACCAGTGTATTTCTATGAACAAACAGCTTTCTGGAGGTCTCAGAGACATTCAGATTGTTCTCAAAGAATTTGTTGATCGTGAACAGGGTTTCCTGATCGAGACTGTCAATGGAACTCTTTTTAAAGACCTCGCTCAGGAAAATTTCGCACAAAGTTGTAGGAAGCTGATAAATCAGACGGCCGATTCCGAGATTCTCATAGTTTACAATACTCTTTTCGGTATCAAAGACCTTACCCACGTCAATTGCAGTCTGAGCTTCCTTATAGGAGTCTGCCAATGTACGCAGATGCTCGGATACCGTGCCGATACCGATAACTGTCTTGATAAACAGCTCATTTTTCATGGTATCTTCCATGGTCTGTGCCAATTTCTCCAGATCTTCCTGCGTGGTGGAAGGAGTAATCTGCTTGACAACCGCAATATCTGTCTCATTGATGCTCAGCACAAAATCCTGAAGCTTATCGGGGAACATACCGCTAAGCACATCCACCGTTGCCACATCTCCGTGACCGACCTGACGAACCAGAAACACAACTCTGGGCGTATCCGTCGTGAAGTGGAGCTCTTTTGCGCGAATATAAATATCACCGGGGAGAATATTGTCCATGATAATATTCTTCACAAAGGTGCCCCGGTCATGCTTATCCTCATAGTAGCTCTTTGCATCACTCAGCGCCACGCAGGCTGCGACGCACATGCCCTTTGCCAGCTCATCCTCACCGGCGCAGAACACTGCGTAATCCAGAAAATTGGAATTGCTGACCATTGCCTTGTAGGTTCTCTGACCGTAAGTGACCACCGTATCAACGAAGGAACCAATCTTCAGCGGCACATCAGACCAGCGCTCTCCCATAAGGGATACATCGCTGCATGCAATCACGCTGCCCTCTGCATCAATGACACCGATGGTGCGATCCGTCGCTTCCTTCAGCTGAGTAATGACACTCTGAAAAACACTATTGGACATGGTAGGCTCCTCCTTAAAAAAGTGCATAAGCACGAGTTCCACAAATTTTCACCATTATTATACATATCTTTTGCACATTTTGCAAGGCCCTTTTGTCAAATCAGTTCAAATTTTTTCTTCTTTTTTATGAATAATCCCAATTCATTCTGTTTTGTACCACCAAAGCCCCGAAATACGTGAAAATCTTTTCGTCAATCTGCCATTTCCTCGAGTTTCATCACTTCCGCCTCCGTCAGTTCCCGGCTGCATCCACGGTCAAGGCCGTTCAGTGTCAGTCCGCCTTCCTGTCGGCGCTCCAGATACAGCACTGTCATCTGCCGGCTTGCCATCATTCGCCGGACCTGATGATATTTCCCCTCACACACGGCAATCATGCTTTCTCCCGGCCCGATTGGTGTGAGCTTTGCGCTGAGGCAGACCGTGCCGTCCCGAAGTGTCAATCCCTCTGCAAATGCCTTGACATCCGCCTGTGTTGCATTCCCCTCATGCCGGGCGTAGTATACTTTTTCCACGCCCTTTTTGGGGGAGATCAAACGATGAAGCAGCTCACCGTCATTGGTAAACAGCAGCAATCCTTCCGTTGCCTTATCCAGCCGTCCCACCGGCCGCAGCTGCTGATGTTTCCACCGCTCCGGAAGCAGCTCCATTACCGTGGGATCTCTGGGGTCTTCGGTGGCTGTCACGTATCCCTCAGGTTTATTGAGCATCACCACCATCCGCCGCTTGCCGCAGAGCATATCGCCGTCCAATGTCACCGTCTGCACTGACGGATCTATCTTGGAACTTCCATCCTTGATTGCTTTTCCATCGACCGCCACACGGCCGGTTTTCAGAATCTGCTTCACCTGACTTCGGGTGCCGACCCCTGCCTCTGTGAGAAATTTATCCAGTCGTTCCATTTGTTCCTCCGTTCTAACCTCCTGAAAATGTGAATAGGCTGTGCTATCAACAATGCCATACAGGAGGGATCCATATGTTTCTTATGACCGCTCGGGTCAGCAAACGCCGCATCGCCGCCGCTGCCTGTGTCCTCATCGCACTGATCTGCGGACTGTTTTTCTTCTTCCGCAGACCCGAAACCGCCGAAACGCTCTCTGCCTCTCCGGCTCCGGTAGAGGCAAACACCAACGAAAAGCGTGTCAAATATCTGGAAGGCCTTGGCTGGAAGGTTTCGCAGAATCCAAAAGAATCCATGCAGGTCCGGATTCCACGGGAACCCGGCGAGGTATTCACCCGTTATAACGAGCTTCAAAAAAGTCAGGGCTTTGACCTGAGCAAGCTGGCCGGAAAAACAGTCATGCGCTATGTATATACCATCGAAAACTACCCCGGCGCCGCAGATCCCGTCCACGCAACCCTGCTTGTATACAAAGATCATGTTGTTGGCGGTGATGTCACGGACACCTCTCCGCAGGGAAAAATCCGTGGCCTTGCCTGTGACACCGGTTCTCCGAAATCTGAAGAGCGTACAGCCGCACCGGCCGCATCTGCGCCCACAGAACCCTCTGAGCCGCAGCCATCCACCGCTCCCGACCAGACATCAGCCCAACCTAAGCGGCCATAATGCCGCAGACATTGTGTGTTTCCGTCTCATTTTATCACAAAGAAAAATACTTGACAAGTTTCATCCCAGGTGCTATGCTCATGAAGCAAAGTGAATAGAGAGTTCTTCAGGGCAGGGTGAGATTCCCGACCGGCGGTAAAGTCCGCGAGCGCTTCGGCGCAGATTCGGTGTAATTCCGAAACCGACAGTAAAGTCTGGATGGAAGAAGAGACAGCTTCATTGCGTTTTTCGCACTGGTGCATATTTTCAGCGCCCTGAGTGGATTCTCAGGGCGCTTTTATTTCTTTTTACGAGGTGAAAACCATGACATTGATTGACCAAATCAAGCAAAACGGCAGCTTTCTGCTGGCCTGTGCTGTAATCACCGCCGCCGTGATTCTGGCGGCAAAGCTATCGGAACGATTCCTTCCCTCCCGCAGGGTTCTCTCTCCTGCCCGCCGGGTTTCCATTGTCGGCATGTGTGCCGCCATTGCAACGGTGCTCTATATGATTGACTTCCCTGTTCCTTTCCTTGCTCCTCCATTCTACAAACTGGATTTTTCCGAAGTCCCCGTCATGTTCTGCGGGTTCTTTCTGGGGCCCTCGGCAGGTATTGTCTGCATGGCGCTCAAGGTACTGCTGAAGCTGCTGCTCAAGGGAACTACCACCGCCTTTGTGGGTGATCTTGCAAACTTTGTAGTAGGATGTGCCTTTATTCTTCCTGCGGTGATTATTTATCACACGAACAAATCTAAAAAAACTGCCGTTGTCGGAATGGCTGTCGGCACAGTCGTCATGGCTGTCTTCGGAACCGCCTTCAACGCGCTTTATCTGATTCCCAAATTTTCCGAGCTGTTCCATATGCCGCTGGAGGCAATCATCTCCATGGGGGCTGTCATTCACGGCTCCATTGACTCGGTCTACTCTCTGGCCGCTCTGTGCGTCGCACCGCTCAATGTCGTCAAGGGGTTGATGATTACCATTCTGACGCTGCTTCTTTATAAGCATGTCGAAAAACCGCTGCTTCTGCGCAGTTAATTACACGGTTTACAAAAAAATTACTCCCGCTGTGTTTTCCACAGCGGGAGCGTCTTATTGTTTATAACTGCTCGGGGCCGCCCTCTGGCGTACGGTAATCCGTATCCACAGGACGCTCTGTACCGCAAGGCGCACTGCTCTGGGCAGCTCTGCCGGTCCCATCCCGTCTGGGTGGCATTCCCTCGTCCTTTTCCCGAACATAGAACAGGAAAAACGGCTCCAAGATATGCACAATAATCCCCAATGCAGTCATCGCAGTCCCATTCTTGGGGTCCGCAGAGCGATAGAGGTCATACATGCACATATGATGGAGAATCAGCCGTGCAATCCAGAATCCAATCGCTACAACCGCCAGAACCACAGCAGCTGCGGCAAACTGGGCCACTTGATATCTAATGTGTCTCGGCGTATCATATCCCGCCATCCCGAAAACCAGAATGGTTAAAATACGAACCGACAGAATCACAGCAACACTGCCAAGTGCCACTTTCACCGCCGACAGCACACTCAGGATCACCCGGCGGTGCTTAATCTGTCCGGCTGTCAGGTAGCGGTACTGATCGCTGATGCTGCCGCAAATCCAATCCTGCCCCACCGGAATCCAGCTGAGCCAGGGTTTTTTCAGTCCTCTGTGCCGAGCAATACAGTATAAACTGTATCCTTCAAACAAAAAGAAAGCCAGTGAGATCAACGCTGCCGTTGAAAGAGAGCTTATAATCATAGTATGGATAAAAGCATCCAAACCATAAAACTCCGTATGATATCCATAAGTTGGCATCATAAACATGATTTTCACATCCTTTATCTAGTAGTGTCTGGCTATTTTATATCACACTCTGCTGATTTGTGCAATCATAAAGGGCGAAGCAATTTGCTTCGCCCTTTCTTTTTTACTTCATGAGCTTACAAACAAGCTTTGTATATTCCACAGGATCTTCAATCGGCAAATCTGCCATCAGCTCCGCCTGCGCATAGAGAAGCTTTGCATAGTCCTCTGCCTTTTCCGGATCAGAGGCAAGCGCCCCCTGCATGGCCTGAACCGCTTCATTGTCGGGATTCAGCTCCAGAACCCGGCCAACGGGATAGGCAAATTCCGGATTAACCTTCTTCATATATTTCTCCATCTCGAAGCTCATGCCAGCCTCGGGGGTCAGAGAAACGGGGTGCGCCCCCAGATTTTCGGAGAGCTTGACCTCCTTAACCGATGCGCCCAGTTTTTCCTGAACGAACGTCAGCAGATCCTTCATTTCCTCAGCCTTTTTGGCCGCGGCCTCCTTCTCCTCATCGGTCTGAAGCCCCAGGTCCTCGCTCAGAACATTGCAGAACTTCTTTTCCATATAGGTATTGAGGGTCTGCGGCACAAATTCATCCACATCCTCGCTGAACAGCAGCACGTCATAGCCGCGGTTGAGCAGCGTCTCCACCTGCGGCAGTTTTCCAAGACGGTCGGTATTCTCACCGGGTGCAAAATAGATCTTTTCCTGCTCTTCCGCCATGGCCTCAACATATTCCTTGAGGGTAATCAGCTTCTTTTCCTTTGCGGAGAAAAACAGCAGCAGATCCTGACAGCTGTCCTTGTGGGCACCGTAGTCGGAAACAGTGCCATACTTAAGCTGACGGCCGAAGACACCGTAAAACGCATCATACTGCTCCCGGTTATTCTTCTGGAGATCCAGCAGCTCGGACTTGATCTTCTTTTCAAGGCTCCGGGCAATCACCGTCAGCTGGCGATTGTGCTGAAGCATCTCACGGCTGATATTCAGACTCAGATCCTGGCTGTCTACCACACCGCGGACAAAGCGGAAATGATCGGGCAGCAGATCCTCACAGTTCTCCATAATCATAACACCGGAAGAATAGAGCTGCAAGCCGCCCTTAAAGTCCTTTGTGTAGAAGTCATAGGGAGCCTTGCTGGGAATATACAGCAGCGCCTTATAGCTGACCGTACCTTCTGCATTGACATGAACGGTACGCAGGGGCTTATTGTAATCGTAGAACTTCTCCCGATAGAACCCCTCGTATTCCTCTTCTGTCACGTCTTTCTTATTTCTCTGCCAGATGGGAACCATCGAGTTGAGGGTTTCCATCTCCTGATAATCCTCATATTCGGGATTCTCTTCCTCGCAGCCCTCTTTCTTGCGGGACTTGGTGACCTCCATGCAGATGGGGTAGCGGATATAATCGGAGTACTTATGAATCAGGCTGCGGATCTGATACTCTTCGAGAAATTCGGAATACTTCTCCTCCTCAGTATCCTCCTTGATGGTCATAATCACATCGGTACCGGCAAAATCCCGCTCGGCAGGCTCCAAAGTATAGCCGTCAGTGCCGTCGGAAGTCCACTTCCATGCGGTATCCTCTCCATACTTCTTGGAAATGACTGTGACCTCAGAGGCCACCATGAATGCGGAATAAAATCCAACACCGAACTGTCCGATGATGTCAACCGCCTCATTCTTATCCATGTTCTGCTTGAAATTCAGAGAACCGGATTTGCAGATGGTTCCGAGATTCTCCTCCATCTCCGCCCGGCTCATACCGATACCGTTGTCGGAAACGGTCAGACGCTTGTGCTCAGGATCCCGGGTAATGGTAATCTTGAAGTCGTCCCGATTCAGTCCTACCTTCTCATCGGTCAGCGCGGTGTAAGCCAGCTTATCAATGGCATCGGAGGCATTGGAGATAATTTCTCTGAGGAAAATCTCCTGATGCGTATAGATTGAGTGGATCATCAAATCCAGCAGTCGTTTCGACTCTGCTTTAAATTCATATTGTTCCATGGTGCTATGTCGCTTCCTTTCGTGTTTTAGCACTCTTTCCATTTGAGTGCTAATATTATAACGCTTCCTGTAGAAAAATCAACCCCCCTCAAAAAAGTTCTTTGATTATTCATATATTTATGATAGTATTAGAATGTATAAGTATGTATACGGTGCAATTCCGTATGTCTTTATAAGAACGAATGATATTTGTATCGAGAAGGAGAAACGAATGATTACAGTCAGCAATTTGGGAATGCAGTTTGGCGGTCAGTGGCTGTTCCAGCATGTGGATCTGCAGTTCCTGCCCGGCAACTGCTACGGCATCATCGGCGCAAACGGCGCCGGAAAATCCACCTTCCTGCGAATTCTGACCGGTGAGCTGGATTCCACTACCGGCAGCGTTACCATTGACCCCACCAAGCGTCTGTCCGTTCTGAAGCAGAACCAAAACGCTTATGACGATCACACCATTATCGAGACCGTCATCATGGGCAACCTGCATCTTTATGAAGTGATGAAGGAAAAGGATGCCATTTACGAAAAGCCCGATTTTTCCGACGAAGACGGCCTTCGTGCCGCCGACCTTGAGGCCGAGTTTGCCGACCTCAACGGCTGGGAAGCAGAATCCGATGCCTCCCGCCTGCTTCAGGGTCTCGGTATCCCCACTGACATGCACTATGACATGATGGGTGCCACTGACCCCCGGCTGAAGGTGAAGGTTCTGCTGGCTCAGGCTCTGTTCGGAAACCCCGACATCGTCATGCTCGACGAGCCTACCAACAACCTCGACATCGAAGCAATCAACTGGCTGGAGGACTTCCTGCTGGACTTCCCCGGCATGGTCATCGCCGTCTCCCATGACCGTCACTTCCTCAATACCGTCTGTACCCACACGGTCGATATCGACTACGGCAAGATCAAGATGTATGTCGGCAACTACGACTTCTGGTATGAATCTTCTCAGATGGTTCAGGCCATGCTGCGCAACAAAAACAAGCGCAATCAGGAAAAGATTGAAGAACTCCAGCTGTTCATTCAGCGCTTCTCCGCCAATAAGGCAAAGGCAAAGCAGGCAACTGCCCGCCGTAAGCTGCTGGATAAGCTGACCGTTGAAGAAATGCCCTGCTCCACCCGCCGCTACCCCTTCGTCGGCTTTATGCCCGAGCGGGAGCTTGGAAAGGACGTGCTGACCGTAAAGGATGTATCCGTTACGGTTGACGGAGTCAAGCTGCTGGACAATGTCTACTTCTCGGTCAATCGTACCGATAAGATCGCTTTTGTCGGTGAAAACGAGCTGGCACAGACTGCTCTGTTCCAGATTCTCATGGGCGAGCTGGAACCCGATGAAGGCTCCATTAAGTGGGGTGTTTCCACCTCCAGAAGCTACCTGCCCAAGGATAACGGCCCCTATTTTGAGGGTAACGAGTCCGAACTGGTCGATTGGCTGCGGGAATACTCCGCGAAAAAAGACGACGTCTATCTGCGCGGCTTCCTGGGCCGGATGCTCTTCGGCGGTGAAGATGTCTTCAAGCACGTCAATGTCCTCTCCGGTGGCGAAAAGGTTCGCTGTATGCTCTCCAAGATGATGCTTTCCGGTGCCAATGTGGTTCTGCTGGACCAGCCCACCAACCATCTGGATATGGAATCCATTCAGGCTGTCAACAAGGGTCTTGAAGCGTTCTCCGGCGTTGTCCTGCTGGCATCCCATGACCACGAAATGCTTCAGTCTGTCTGTAACCGTGTCATTGCCTTCCAGCCCGATGGCACCATCATCGACTACTACGGCACCTACGACGATTACCTCGCCCGTATGGAAGAGTCCAAGTAATCTATCAGAAGGAGTAGAATTATGGAAAAAATCCTGGATCTCATTTCTCATAAGATGGCCCAGGCCTTTGCAGACGCCGGCTACGACGCCTCCTTCGGCCGCGTGACCGTTTCCAACCGTCCTGACCTTTGCGAATATCAGTGCAACGGTGCGCTGGCTGCCGCAAAAACCTACAAATGCGCTCCCATCAAGATTGCCAATGCTGTCGTGGAACAGCTGGACGCATCTGACTATGATCTGGTTGAGGCTGTTATGCCCGGTTTTATCAATCTGAAGGTTTCCGGCGCATTTCTTCAGAAATATCTGGAAGAAATGCGTGGTGCCGATTCTTTCGGCATTGACAAGCTCGGCGCAGGCAAAACCATCGTTGTAGACTACGGCGGACCAAACGTGGCAAAGCCTCTGCATATCGGCCACCTGCGCTCCGCCATCATCGGTGAAAGCCTCAAGCGACTTTACAAGTTCTTCGGCTACAATGCCATCGGAGACATCCATCTGGGCGACTGGGGCCTCCAGATGGGTCTGATTATCGCAGAGCTTCGGGAGCGTCAGCCCGACCTGCCCTACTTTGACCCCGATTACACCGGTGAATACCCTGCGGAGCCTCCCTTTACCATTTCCGAGCTGGAGGAGATCTATCCCACCGCTTCGGCGAAGAAGAAGGAAGACGCCTCTTTCGCGGAGAAGGCACACACCGCAACCTTTGAGCTGCAGCAGGGACGCCCCGGCTACCGTGCCATTTGGAAGCATATTCTGAATATTTCCGTTGCCGACCTTAAGCGCAACTACGATAATCTCAATGTTCATTTTGAGTCTTGGCTGGGTGAATCCGATGCGGACCCCTATATCCCTGCCATGATTGCCGATATGAAGCAGAAAAATCTGCTGGTGGAATCGGAAGGCGCATGGGTCATGCCTGTGGCTGAGAAAAGTGATAAAAAAGAGGTCCCCCCCTGCATCCTTGTCAAGTCTGACGGTGCATCCATCTACGCCACCACAGACCTTGCAACCATGGTTCAGAGAATGCAGGACTTCCATCCGGACAAAATTCTCTATCTGACAGATAAGCGTCAGGCTCTGCACTTTGAGCAGGTCTTCCGTGCCGCAAGAAAGGCCGAGATCGTCACCCCCGAGACGGAGCTGGAGCATGTTGGCTTTGGCACCATGAACGGCACCGACGGCAAGCCCTTCAAGACCCGTGACGGCGGCGTAATGCGGCTGGAGCAGCTGGTCAAGGATATGACCGACTTCGTCCGCACGAAGGTCGAAGAAAATCAGATCGTCGCCGCTGAAGAAGTGGAGGCCACTACCAAGAAAATTGCCATGGCCGCCCTCAAATACGGAGATCTGAGCAATCAGCCCACCAAAGACTATATCTTCGATCTGGACCGTTTTGCCGCCTTTGAGGGCAATACCGGCCCCTATATTCTCTATACCATTGTCCGTATCAAATCGATTCTGGCAAAGTACGGCGAATGGAAGCATCTGCCCATTCTGGCACCTGTCAACGACAGCCAGAAGGATCTGATGCGGGCTATTACCAAGTTCGCTCCCACCATGGAGAATGCACTCAAGTCCTCCGCGCCCAACCTGATCTGCGCCTATATTTACGAGCTTGCAGGCGCTGTCAACAAGTTCTACCACGAGACACGTATTCTCGGAGAAGAGGATGAGGGAAAGAAGGCCGGCTATATCGCAGCCATCGGTCTTGCAAAGGATATTCTCGAAACCTGTATTCATCTGCTGGGCTTTGAGGCTCCCGAAAGAATGTAATTTTCAAAACACCCCAAAAGCCTTGCCTTTGGGGTGTTTTCGCTATTTTGATTGAAAGCACGGTCATATTCCAAACTGCAGCGGCATTGCTTGCGATTCGATTCTGACTGTGATCGCATGAGGCATATAAAAATGGTCAGGAGGGATTCTATGGATTTTTGGTTTTATATCTTCGGCTCTGTTCTTCTGATTCCGATGGTTATGATTTTTTCCGGCAGAATGACATGGCGCCACTACCCGAAACAGATCAATGCACTGATGGGGTATCGAACGACACGCTCCACCAAAAATGAGGACACATGGAAATTTGCCAACCAGTATTCCGGTCATCTATATGAAAAAATCGGCTGGACAACAATGCTTGCTTCAATCCTGGTGCTCTTGATGCTCCTTCGCAGTTCCAAGACCGTAATCAGCAATGTAAGCACAGTGATTTGTGTATTACAGTGCATCTGTCTGCTTCTTCCCATTCTTCCAACGGAAAAGGCTTTGAAAAACCATTTCAAAGAGGACGGAACTCCTCGGGAACCTGAGAACAACCCCAAATAATCCCCAGCTAAAAGCACGCAGAAGAGCCTTCTCCTGCGTGCTTTCTCATATAATTTTAGAAGCGATGCGTCAAAGGGGGAATTAGTATGCAACACCCCAATAGACCATCTTCTTTGCGGGCTTGCCGCAGACGGGGCAAACATCATCCAGATGCTCCTGTGCAAAGGGGATGCAGCGAGAAGACATTCCGGCAACCTCCTTCATCTTCAGCTCGCAGGCTTCATCGCCGCACCACATGGTCTTGATGTAGCCGCCGTTGTCCTGCTGAAGCTGCTTTGCTTCCTCCAGAGAGTGTGCCTCGTAGATATGGTCATCCAGGTTCTTTTTGGCCTTGTCAAACATCTGCTGCTGCACAATCTTAAGCTGCTCCGCAACCGCAGTCTCCAGCTCCTCAAGTTTGCAGACGACCTTCTCCCGATCGGTACGGCGAACCAGAACGCATTCGCCCTTCTCCAGATCCCGGGGGCCGCACTCGACACGCAGGGGAACACCCTTCATCTCGTATTCTGCACACTTCCAACCCATGGAGTTGTCAGAGTCATCCATCTTGCAGCGCAGACCGGAAGCAGTCAGCCGATCCCGCAGCTCTGCAGCTGCATCGAGAACACCGGGCTTATGCTGTGCCACAGGCAGCACCACAACCTGAATGGGAGCCACCAGAGGAGGCAGCACCAGGCCGTTATTGTCACCGTGGGTCATGATAATTCCGCCGATCAGACGGGTAGACACGCCCCAGGACGTCTCAAAGGGAGCGGTCTTCTGGTTATTCTTATCGGTGAACTCAATGTTGAACGCTTTCGCAAATCCATCACCGAAATAGTGGGAAGTACCTGCCTGAAGGGCCTTTGTGTCGTGCATCATGCACTCGATGGTATAGGTAGCCTCTGCACCGTTGAACTTCTCCTTATCGGTTTTCTGTCCACGGGTAACAGGCATTGCCAGCACATTCTCACAGAAATCACCGTAGACATGCAGCATTGTCTCGGTAAACTCCTGCGCCTCCTGAGCGGTGGCATGAATGGTGTGGCCCTCCTGCCACAAAAACTCTCTATGACGCAGGAAGGGACGGGACGTCTTCTCCCACCGCAGAACACTGCACCACTGATTATATTTCATAGGCAGATCCCGATGGGACTGCAAAACATTTGCGAAATGCTCGCAGAACAGCGTCTCAGAGGTAGGACGAATGGCATAGCGCTCCTCGAGCTTGTCATTTCCGCCGTGGGTAACCCATGCACATTCGGGTGCAAATCCCTCAACATGGTCCTTTTCCTTCTGCAGCAGGCTTTCAGGAATCAGCATGGGCATGTAGACATTTTCAACACCGTTTTTCTTAAATTCCTTATCGAGAATGTGCATCATATTCTCCCAGATGGCATAGCCATAGGGACGGTAAATAAACACACCCTTAATTGCGGAGTAATCAATCAGCTGTGCCTTCCTGCACACATCGGTAAACCACTGAGCAAAGTCAACCTCCATATCGGTGATCTGCTCAACCTTCTTGTCTTTTGCCATATCGTTTTCATCCTCTCAGGAAAAATTCTCATTTTTTGACTATTATATTGTATCACATATGTCAAGGGTATGTACAGCCTAAGGTTCGTATTTTCCGAACTTTTGGGCAGAAAGCTGTCTTATTCCGGAAGTTTTACATTCTCCTCTCCGCTCACCGGAATTACGATGCCATATCCGCAGCCCCGAACAAATTATTTCACAAAAACCCATTGTAATCTTTCATACGATTTGTTATACTGAAAAAAATAACTATAAATAAAGGCGGGTAATACCATGAAGTCTATTCGTGATATCTACAAAATCGGCTATGGCCCCTCCTCCTCCCATACCATGGGTCCGGAGCGCGCCGCACAGCTTTTTCTGAAAAAATATCCCAAAGCTGATCGGTTCCGTGTCACGCTTTACGGCTCTCTGAGCAAAACCGGTGTCGGTCATGGAACCGACCGCGTGATTCTGAAAACACTGGCCCCGGTTCCAACGGAAATCATCTTCTCCAAAGAGCAGCTGAAGAATTCCCACCCCAACACCTTGGATTTTGAAGCGTTCTGCGGAGAGAAAGCTATCGGCTCCATGCGCGTGGAGTCCATCGGCGGCGGCGACATCCGCGCCCCCGGTCAGAGCAGCCTTGAGTCCCCTGAGGTTTATCTGGAAAACTCCTTTGCGGAAGTTTCCGATTTCTGCCACTGGCGCTATATCGAAAAGCTCTCCGATTATGTAGAGCTTAATGAAGGCCCTGAAATCTGGCCGTTCCTGATGGATGTCTGGCAGGTTATGAAAAACGCCATTCAGGAAGGTCTCAATGCCACCGGCGTTCTTCCCGGCGGACTGAATGTCCAGCGCAAAGCAAAATTCCTCTACGAAAGCCACTGCCCCGATCATGTCCCTCAGCTGCGGGAATTCCAGCAGATCTGTGCCTATGCCTATGCGGTTGCTGAGCAGAACGCTGACAACGGACGGATCGTCACTGCCCCCACCTGCGGTGCCTGCGGCGTGGTTCCCGCAGTGCTCTACTATATCCAGCAGACCCGTAATCTCAGCGATGAACAAATGCTGCGTGGCCTTGCCGCTGCCGGTATCATTGGTTCTCTGACAAAGCGCAATGCCTCCATCTCCGGTGCAGAGTGCGGCTGTCAGGCAGAAGTCGGCACCGCCTGCTCTATGGCCGCCGCCGCTGCTGCCGAGCTTTACGGTCTGAACCTCGATCAGGTGGAATATGCGGCCGAGGTTGCAATGGAGCATCATCTTGGTTTAACCTGTGACCCCATCTGCGGACTTGTTCAGATTCCCTGCATTGAGCGTAACGCTGTTGCCGCGGTTCGTGCCATGAACGCCTGCAATCTCAGCTATTTCCTTTGCGGCAGCCGTAATATCAGCTATGATATGGTCTGCCGTGCCATGCACGAAACCGGCATCAATCTCAACCACCGTTTCCGCGAAACCAGCGAGGGTGGTCTGGCGCGGATTTATGCCAGAAAGCAAAATACCTGCGATTAAGGTTCTATTTTTATTGCAATTCCATCCAAACTCCCTGCTTCTCAGCAGGGAGTTTTTGCACCGCAGCTGATTTCCCATAAGAAGTCGAGAATCCCGCTTGCCGCTATTGAAAATACGCACAAAATCGATTATAATATACAATTGACGAATTCTATTTGATAAATTGGGCTGCAGAGCTTCGATTCTGCGCTGAAACGATTGGAAATAAAGGAGATTACGATCTATGAAATTAGGTATCGTCGGTCTGCCCAACGTGGGCAAGTCCACCCTGTTCAATGCCATCACCAATGCTGGCGTTCCCGCTGACAACTACGCATTCTGCACCATCGACCCCAATGTGGGTGTTGTCTCCGTGCCCGATGAGCGGCTGTCTTGGCTGAGCGATTTTTACGCACCTAAGAAGACTACCCCCGCCGTTATCGAGTTTGTCGATATTGCCGGTCTGGTCAAGGGTGCTTCCAAGGGCGAGGGTCTCGGCAATAAGTTCCTGTCCAATATCAGAACCACCGATGCAATCGTCCATGTTGTCCGCTGCTTCGAGGATTCCAATGTTACCCACGTAGAAGGCACGACCGATCCTCTGCGTGATATCGATATCATCAATCTGGAGCTGGTTATGGCTGATATCGAAATGGTTGAGCGCCGCGTCGATAAGTGCCAGAAGGCCGCAAAAGGCGGTGACAAGAAGTACCTGCACGAGGCAGAGGTTCTGACTGAACTACTGACCCACCTCAACGAAGGAAAACTTGCAAGAACTTTTGACTGCACCGAGGATGATATGGCGCTGATTGCTGCTAATGATCTTCTAACACTGAAAAAAACCATTTATGTTGCAAATCTGGCAGAAGATGAAGTCAATGACCCCGAATCCAGCCGCCACTATATGGCTGTTAAGGAGCTTGCGCAGGCCGAAGGCAGCCAGCTGCTTCCTATCTGCGCCAAGCTTGAGGCCGACATTGCCGAGTTGGACGATCCGGAAGAAAAGGCCATGTTTATGGAAGAGCTCGGTGTGAAGGAGTCCGGACTGGATCGCCTGATTCGTTCAAGCTATGCGTTGCTTGGTCTGATTTCCTTCCTGACCGCCGGTTCTGATGAATGTCGTGCATGGACCATCAAAAACGGCACCAAGGCTCCCCAGGCTGCGGGTAAAATCCACACGGACTTTGAGCGGGGCTTCATTCGTGCCGAAGTCATTGCTTTTGAAGATCTCAAAGAATGCGGCACCATGGCTGCTGCCAAGGCAAAGGGCCTTGTTCGCAGCGAAGGCAAGGAATATGTGATGAAGGACGGAGACATTGTCAACTTCCTGTTTAATGTTTGATTTTATCATTCGGGCACATCTTTGCGGATGTGCCCGAATTTTTGATCTTGCATTTTCGGTAAGAATCCGCTATAATAGTCTCGTTCCTCCGAATCGGGGTGTAGCGCAGTTGGTAGCGCGCCTGCTTTGGGAGCATGTGCGAACCGCCGCTAAAACTGAATATCGGGGTGTAGCGCAGTTGGTAGCGCGCCTGCTTTGGGAGCAGGATGCCGGGAGTTCGAGTCTCCCCACTCCGACCAAAAAACCGCCTATTTAGGCGGTTTTTCTTTATTTTTGATAACTTTTCTTGATAAGTTTTGACCCAAACCGTGGCTTGCGGTTTGGGTCAATTTTTTTAATATAGCTGTTTTTCAGCATCCATAATACCCACACATAATTCGCTTGACCCAATCAATTACCCAAACGAAAAAATCAGGTTATGTTGAGAAAGATAGCGTTGAGGAGTATACTGTAAAAAAATATACTCTCATTCTTTTTTTAAGGATTTACATAAGATAGAATAGAAGGTAATCATCAGGGGTGAACTGACAAATGGCAAAAAATGAATTAAAGAAATTACACGAAAAAATAACTCAAAATAATATCCATTTGCAAAGCCATTCAGCAAAATATAATTTTGAAAAAATTGTGCAGAACTTTAAAACAATAACCAATCAAGACCGACCAGATGGAATTGTTTTGATTGGAGATACCGTCTTTGTTTTGGAACATTTTCAAATTTCAATCTATACAGATGAGCAACATCAAGATTTATATCAAAAAGCAATGGGCCCAAAGAATAAGTACTTTGAAAAAAATCCCGATAGGATTATAAAAACAGAAGAATTATTCCCGCAGAAAATGAAACTTCTGGAAAGCTTTCACTACAGTTTGGCAAGTCACTTAAAAGATAACAGCTATGAGGCATATATGGAGAAGGCCCGAAAGCAGTATCCTGATAAAAAGTATGCATTTATTTTAGTTGTGGAAGATAACAGCCAGGACATCCTTATTGATTCACTAAAACGTGACCAAAGTTTGTCTATCTTAGATATCGCTGAATGTGTGAATGAAATTTTGCAACATTCTGAAATAGATGGAGTTATCTCATATAACACTAGTCCCAGAGGCGATTTCCTTTTAGCGGAAGATTCAGTGTATTTGCAGGAGCAGAGAGATAAAGGAAATCTTATTTCGGTTGAGTTTTCTGTTCTGTGTTCTGCCTTACAAAGAATACTTGTTTCTAAAAGTTCAAATTATTCAGAAAAAGAAATCAAGCAACTTAAAGAGTTGAAATATATGTTGGAACGAGCTTTAAATCTAAGTGAGGAAGTAGTTTGTAGAGTTAGCGTTAGTATAGAGAAAAAATAAAAGTTCTTTGTTTACAGCTGTGTAAATTCTGATCCTGTCGACACTTGCAAATAATTGTCCGCTTTGCAATTTTACC
>JARIAT010000026.1 GCA_029257715.1 Faecousia sp.
GTGACGGAACCTGAGGCAACAGAGCCGGAAGTGACGGAACCCGAGGCAACAGAGCCTGAAGTGACGGAACCCGAGGCAACGGAGCCTGAAGTGACGGAACCCGAGGCAACGGAGCCCGAGGTAGCAGAACCCGAGGTAACAGAGCCTGAAGTGACGGAACCCGAGGTAACAGAGCCTGAAGTGACGGAACCCGAGGTAACAGAGCCCGAAGTGACGGAACCCGAGGTAACAGAGCCTGAAGTGACGGAACCTGAGGCAACAGAGCCGGAAGTGACGGAACCCGAGGCAACAGAGCCTGAAGTGACGGAACCCGAGGCAACGGAGCCCGAGGTAGCAGAACCCGAGGTAACAGAGCCTGAAAAAACGGAACCTGCACCTACGGAGCCGGCAGCAACAAAGCCTGCACCTACGGAGCCGACGGCAACAAAGCCTGCACCTACGGAGCCGACGGCAACAAAACCTGCACCTACGGAGCCGGCAGCAACAAAGCCTGCACCTACGGAGCCGGCAGCAACAAAACCGGAATCCACGGAACCTACTCATATTGAGTATGAGGTTATTAAACCCAGACCCACAGATCCGCAAGTAACTGTTCCTGAGGTGACAGTGCCTGAGGTGACAGAGCCGGAGACAAATGGGGTTGATATGAGAGAAACGAAGATTTCCGATCAGCTTCCGTTCAGAGATGTGGGAATGAATGAATGGTTTTATGAGCCTGTGTCTTATGTCTATGCCAATGGTTATATGGCAGGCACGGCTAGCTCGACCTTTAGCCCCAATATGGCTATGACTCGGGCAATGCTTGTCCAGGTGCTCTATCGAATTGCAGGCACTCCTGCTGTGACGGATGCACAGAGAGCCTGTTTTACGGATACCCAGAACGCATACTATACAGATGCAGTTGCATGGGCAAAGGCAAATGGAATTGTGTACGGGGTTTCCGACGACCGATTTGCACCGAATCAGATGGTCACCAGACAAGATGCAGTTCTGATTTTTTATCAGTACTGTGTGAACTATCTGGGACTCGACAGTGGTGCCGATTCGGATATGAGCCGATTTGCGGACGTAGACCGTGTGGCAGATTATGCAGAAACCGCTATGAAATGGGCAGTCAGCAAAAATATCATCAATGGTTCACCCGCAGATGATGGTCTGATTCTGAATCCAAGAGGAAGTCTGACCCGTGCGGAGAGCGCAACCATACTTAAGGCCCTTGTCAGCGGAATCCTGAATAAGTAATACGATCTTTGCTCCCGGGGAATCCTCCGGGAGCAAATGCGCATTTTAACATATATCTTCTATATAGGGGAATGTAATGGAGAGACAGCATGGGAGGAAGGACTATGAGAAATGTTCGTCTGGACATCTGCTATGACGGAACACGTTATCAGGGATGGCAGCGTTTGGCGAATAATCCAAACTCGATTCAGGGGAAAATTGAAACGGCTTTGAGTAGAATTCTAGAGGAGCCAATTGAAATCTCAGGAAGTGGTAGAACAGATGCTGGGGTTCATGCAAGAGGACAGGTAGCAAATTTTCATTGTGAGAGTGAAATGAGCTGTGAAGAAATTTTGGAGAAACTTCAGACGTATTTGCCGGAAGACATCGGCATAGACTCCTGCAAAGAGGTGTCTCCAAGATTTCATGCCCGACTGAATGCAAAGGAAAAAACCTACGAATATCGCGTCTGGAATTCGACACGCCCATGCGTGTTTGAACGTCGGTTTGTGACCGTGATTCCGGAGTCGTTGGATGTGGAAAGTATGGATCGGGCAGCTCAGGAGTTTTTGGGAACACACGATTTTTCAGCTTTTTGCGCCAATAAGAATTTTAAAAAATCCACACAGCGGTGCATCAAGACTTTCGAGGTTCAGCGTCACGGAGAAGAAATTCGATTCCGTGTAACCGGAAACGGATTTCTGCATCATATGGTTCGAATCCTTGTGGGGACGCTGATTGAAGTAGGACGGGGAGAACGCCAGCCAGAAGAAATGACGAATTTATTCGGTCAGAAACGGGAAATGGCTGGATTTCTTGTTCCGGGAAAGGGATTATGCCTGGAGGAGGTTCGCTATTGAATATTCAAATTTTTGGAAAGAGTAAGAGCTTTGATACAAAGAAGGCGGAACGCTATTTTAAAGAACGTCGGATTAAGTTTCAGTCGATTGATCTTGCCCGCTATGGAATGTCCGGTAAGGAATTTGATTCGGTGTTGCAGGCTGTCGGAGGAATCGATCATTTGATAGACTGGGATTCCAATGCACCAGAGGTAACATTGATGAAATATATGGATGATAAAATTGCCAAGGAAGACAAAGTCTTCGACCACCCAGAACTTATAAAAGCACCGGTGGTTCGCAACGGTAGGCAGGCGACAGTCGGCTACTGTCCGGAAATCTGGGCAAAATGGGAATAAATACGAAAGCAGTTTCTTGAAAAAGAAACTGCTTTTTTTCGGGTTAGGGAGGAAAATTGTGAGCAATATAACACACATGATTGAACAGTTGAACGCTTTTTTGTGGGGAATTCCTGTGCTGGGAATGATTCTATTCACAGGAATTTATCTGACAGTGCGGGGAAAAGCACCACAGCTGCGATTATTTCCCTGCGCAATGAGAACTTTTTTTGGACGCCTGATGGGAAAAGACGGAACGTCTTCCATGCAAGCCCTTTGCATCGCTTTGGCGGCTACGGTAGGAACAGGGAATATTGCCGGAGTGGCATGTGCGATATCAATAGGAGGACCGGGGGCAGTATTTTGGATTTGGATCTGTGGTTTCCTTGGGATGGTCATAAAGTTTTGTGAAAGTACGCTTGCAGTGGAGTTTCGTATAAGAAATCAAAATGGTGAGCCGTTGGCAGGCCCCATGTACATGATTCGGGAGGGCCTTTCACGCAAATGGCAGTTTCTTGCGGTAGTTTATTGCTTTTTCGGAATTTTCGCATCTTTTGGAGTTGGAAATGCCACCCAAATCCACGCAGTCGTTTCGGCAATTTCCGAGTGCGGAGCGGAGTATGGGTTTGAATTATCTCGATCAATGCGTTGGAGTATCGGGATAGTGATGGCTGTGGTGATCTTTGTTTTGGTATCCGGCGGCATGGGAAAAATCGGTGCGGGGGCGGAGTTTTTCGTTCCAGTTGCATGTTTGGGTTACGCGTTCATGTGCTTCATTGCAATTGGAATTCATTCCAACAGGATTGTTTCGACTCTGTATGAGATATTGTACGGAGCTTTTTCTCCGAAAGCTGTCACCGGAGGTGCAATTGGTAGCGCAATTGTGACGATGCGGATTGGAATCAGCCGTGGAATCTTTACAAATGAAGCCGGAATGGGAACCGCAGCAATGGCACATGGCACAGCGGAGGTAGACCATCCAGTAGAGCAGGGGTTAATGGGAATTTGTGAAGTATTTTTGGATACGATCGTCATTTGTACGCTGACAGCCTTTGTGATCTTAACCAGCGGGATCGAAATACCATATGGAAATTTTGCGGGTGCGGAATTGACCGCTCAGGCTTTTGCAAAAAGTTTCGGCCCCTGGGCAGGCGCATTTTTATGCGCATGTCTCAGTATGTTTGCATTGGCAACCATTCTGGGTTGGGGATTTTATGCTGGACGCTGTGTAGAATTTTTGCTTGGGAAAATGAACTGGTGGCTGTTTGCGCTCGGGCAGGCAGGATGTGCGATTATGAGCATATTTCTTCAAACAGGAATGGTATGGGTTTTATCGGATGTGATGAATGGTCTGATGGCAATACCTAATCTGCTGGCGATTTTCCTGCTTTCTCCAAAGTTTTTCCGTTTGGTAAAGTCTTACCAAAGCAATCTTTCTCTGGAAAAACCGGAAAATGTATGCTATAATCGGAGCAAATCCATTGAAACCTATGAATCCGTGAGGTAAGTAGAATGACTGAAAAAGAAATTGGCGAGATTCGGCGCCATGTGCGGCGGGATCGCAGCAATATGACGGCACTTTATGGGTGTTTTGTCAGCGAAGGAAAGGAAATTGTTTCAACATTTCGGCTGAGCACAGGGATGATGCCCGAAAATGAGGGAGATAAGTATTTTGGAATGTTGAAGCGAAGTCTTTCCGGCACTTTGGGGAAGAATCTGATTGATATCACATTCCGTACACAGCAGGTGGTTGACAGCCCTGAGCACAAGCTCCTGATGCAGCTGCGAGAAAGTGAGCTGAAGGATGAAGAATCGCTTAACACATTTTATCAGAAGGTGATTGACTCTGTAACTATGGATACCGGATATCTCATTTTGATTGGATGTGATCGTTACGATGTGCCATTTAAAGGAAAAGACGATCATATTCAGGCAGACGGGTCCAATGAGATTTATCGATATCTTCTGTGCGGCATTTGTCCGGTAAAGCTGAGCAAGCCGGCACTGGAATATAAAGCGGAGCAGAAGGAGTTCCATGACAGCGCGATTACACAGTTGCTGAGTGCCCCAGTGTTGGGTTTTTTGTTTCCTGCTTTCGATAACCGCAGCACAAATATCTATAACGCATTGATGTATTCCAAGGATGCCGGAGATGATCACGAAGCCTTTGTGACGGCGATATTCAATACCAAGCCGACAATGGCAGCCAAGGCACAGAAACAGTCCTTTGAGGCGCTGCTCAGCAATGCACTGGAGGAGGAATGCAGTCTGGAGGTTGTGCAGGCGGTCCATTCTGAAATTGCGGAAATGATCCAGCTTCACAAGGAGAGCAAGGTGGATGAGCCACTGTTGATTTGTAAGGAAGAAGTTCGGGGTGTGCTGGAAGCCAACGGGATTTCTGAAGAAAAGATGAGTAAATTCAGTGTCGATTATGATGAGACATTCGGCTTTGAGGCCTCGCTGCATCCGAAGAATGTGATCGATCAAAAGCAATTCCAGATTAAGACTCCAGATGTGACGATTAAGGTGAATCCTGAACGAAGTGATTTGATTGAAACAAGGGTCATTGGAGGGGTTAAGTATATTATGATCTGCGCGGATGAGAGCGTAGAAGTCAATGGAGTCAATATCAATATTCAAGATGAATCCTAATAAAATGCCTGCGGTTGTATTCCGCAGGCATTTTGCTGATCGTATGGGCAGAAATGAGACGAAAGATATGATAGAAAGGGGAAAGTCCGGAGGAATCCGGAAAATTCTCGAAACAACATGAAAATAGTACTTGCATTTGCAGAGAATGTGTGGTAATATAAATAGGCTTTCAAGAAAGAAATAAATTTCCGGGTGTGGCGAAGTTTGGTATCGCGCTTGAATGGGGTTCAAGAGGCCGCTGGTTCGAATCCAGTCACTCGGACCAAGGGAGTATCCTAATAGGATGCTCCCTTTTTGTTATTCCCATGGAAAAGGGAATAAGCCATAGGAGCGAAGCAGATGCAAACAAGATGGTATGGACACTTTTGAAATATAGATATATCAATCATTTAAGCGTCGAGATTGGGAAAGATTTGCACATTTTTAGAAAAGTTTTGATAAATGTCTATTACAGACTAGTCAAATATCACATTATTGATTATAATGATAGACAAATTGGAGAAATCCGGATTGGAGAGTTGATAAGGCAAATGAAGAATAATCAATTAAAACCCTATGTGCGAGCGGGCGTAACTGCATTCGTAGTGATTCTGGTTGCACTTGTAGCATGCTTCATGCTGATCAATTTGCAGCAGATTTCGCAGAAAATTGCACTGATTCAGCATATTTTAAGACCGATTTATTTGGGACTCATTATTGCATATTTGCTGCTTCCGGTTCATAAGGCACTATTTGCGTTTTTATGTGACAATATTGATCGAAAAAACGAATCTAAAAGACGTACAATCAATATTTTAAAAGGTGTTTCTATCTTACTCAGTCTTTTGTTTGCATTTGCCGTGCTGTATGTTTTGCTTGCAATGGTTATTCCGCAAGTCTATGTCAGCGTTGTGGGTCTTGTGAAGGCAATTCCGGACTATATCAATACAGCTCAGCTCTGGATTATGGGTTTTTTGGAGGATAATCCTGAAATTCAAGAGATGTTTCTTTCTGCGTATAATCCTGCGGTGCTTACCATTGAGGATTGGCTGAATAACGAAATTATTCCGAACCTAAACTCTCTATCTTCTACATTTGAGTGGCTGAGAGGTACATTACTGCCCAATATCACAGGTGTCATTTTTAATGTGTCATCTGTGGTAGCCGAGGCGCTGCTGCTGGTTAAGGATATTTTTATCGGTGTAATTGTGTCAATTTACCTATTGGCCAGCAAAGATATCTTTGCAGCCCAGAGCAAAAAAATCGTGTACAGCATTCTACCGCCTCAATATGGCGATATGTTCGTTGAAGAGACGAGAAATGCTTACCGCATTATGAGCGGTTTTATTAACGGAAAATTGCTGGACTCCTTGATTATTGGTGTGATTACCCTGGTGTGCTGCAATATATTTGATTTTCCTTACCCGGCTCTGATCGCAATGATTATCGGAGTTACTAACATTATCCCGTTTTTCGGGCCGTTTATCGGAGCAATACCATCAGCATTTTTAATTCTGCTGGTAGATCCTATCCAGTCCGTTTATTTTTGTGTGTTTATTTTGGTTCTTCAGCAGTTTGATGGTAATATTTTGGGACCGAAAATTTTAGGAGAATCCACTGGATTGGCTTCGTTTTGGGTACTGCTCTCCATTATTCTTGCGGGAGGCCTGTTTGGATTTGCAGGTATGGTTCTGGGAGTACCGTGTTTTGCCATTCTTTATAGCATTCTTAAAAGAGTTGTGAACAGCAAACTTCGGCGTAGAAATCTTTCTGAGAATACAGCGGATTATATATGCGCTACGGGAAAGGTGTCAGAACAAATCCGGATGGAATCGGTTACAGATTCCAATTCTGACAACCACCGGAAAATTGATTTGGAAAATAAGTAATTAACAAAAGCCTGCTACTTGAACTGTGGCAGGCTTTTAGCCGTTCCATGCCCGGATGTGGTATAAATCTCAATGAATAACCGGTGAAAAATTATCACGAGTGGGAATAATAGTAAGCGCCAAAGCAGACATTTTAAGTTGGTTAGAGACCGTGTGATATTGCTGTGAATTTTTTTGTACAAGGGCCAAAAAGCCGCCACATCTCAGGATGGGGCGGCTTTTAAAATGCGGATCATTAGCTTCGTTTGTTTATTTCATCCGCAATCTTTTCCCGAAGATTCAGCAGATAATCGGAGGAAGTGGGATAGTGGGTGAAGGTCATAAGATCCATTCCGGAATTTTCATAGATCAGATGGCGGACAAAATCTGCGTCCGTCAGGGACTCAAGCTTACGCAGGGCGCGCAGATCCACCAAAGCGTCGTCCTGAACCTCAGCTCGAAGGGAAGAAAGTGGTGTCCCATCTTTTCCGGGATACACAAGGAAACTGTCGCCTGAGGGGAAGGCGTAGCCGGCATGGGTCACCTCGTAGGGGTTTACCGGATAAATGGAATACTGACAGTAGTAGAAATTGTATCCCCAATGAAGGAAGCCCTTGATATCATATAGATACATCAGTACGCCCATAATTCTATTCCGGGCACTTGGCATGGAGAAGAAGCGGTTCGGAACCAGATTACCTTGGGCACAGCAATAGTAAACCCAAAGGTCCGGCACCTTTGCATCGATAAACGCCTGAATATGATCGTTACTGGGAATTGGCTGGCGGACAACACCCTGCTGATAAAATTCAAAACTGCTGAGTGCGTCAATGACAGGGCACCCTTCCAGCAGATCCGCAACCTGAGCCTTTGCGATGCGGTAAGCGTCCATCTGATTCGTAGAGGGTTCATCGGAAATATGAAAGTAGACATGGTCCTGATCGAATCCCATATGTTCCAGTGCCGAGCGGAGGGAAGGAATGAAGGACGCAAGAAATGCGCGATATTCTTCACTTGAGGCAGGAACATCCCATCCGAAAATCTGCTGTTCGTCCCCATCTACAGTAGCGATAATTTTTGGAGTAGCCAAAGCCCCCCATTGGGTGAATAGATGCGCAATTTCCAGATATGTTATACCGTATTTCCGGCAGAGGGAACACCAGCGGGAAAGGTTCTTATAGCCAAAATGGTATACCCCATTGTCCAGAGAAATCTCCACCAACTGTACGGTCGGACGTTCACCGCCGACAACTGTATCCAGAGGAGGTGTGAAGACGGGGGTCAACAGCATGTTGATTCCATGCTCCTGACCTGCGGAAGAGATAAAGTTTTCAAGAATCTGCCAATGTTCCTCACTGAGCGGCTCGACTCCATAGTGGCTGGCAAGACAGTCTGCGTGGAACCACTCCGTATGAATCAGGGACTGCTCAGGAAGCTCTGATTTTCCGATATTTAGAGTCAAGGGAAGCTCAAAGCAGAGATTGTCGGACTCTGGAGCGGTGACGCTGACACCATTGCAGCGGGTCCACTGACGGACGGCACGGACGGAGATACAGATGTGGTAATCACCGCTTTCGGCATCGGAGGGAATATCCCAGCTCAGCCAGAGACTTCTGTATTGATTTGGAAGCGGAATGATCTGTGTAGAGGCAGGGGACAGAAGGTCTGGGAACAGACCGGGGCTTTTTACTATATAGTTGTCATCCGCATCTTCAAAACAGGGGAAGTCGGAAGGGATTAGTTCGACGCTCCGAATTTTGCAGTCAACTGGCCCACCCATGACTTCTAACTGGAACGGTTGATCCGGAATACCGCAAAATCCGGAATCAGCACGGTAGACGAGCTGCACCGAAGCTCGGGTGCCATGCCAGACTGACAGCCGGGAATCGGCAGGTAAAGCGGCAGGGCGTTGCTCTGGAAATACTTTTTCCAGAGAGGATGCCAGAAAGAATTCGTAACGTGCCATGTTCATTTACTCCTTTTTTAAATTGCTTTGTAAGACTAGTTTAACCCTTAATGCCGGAAAGTGCAATGCCTTCTACAAATTCTTTCTGGAGAAGCATATAAAGAAGGAAGGGCGGAAGGAATGCGATGACAGAGCCAGCCATGACAAGACCGTAATTGGTGGAATAATTTCCCTTTAAAGCGGAAATTGCAAGAGTAAGGGTCTGCATGTCTTCATGGGTGGAAATTACCAACGGCCAAAGAAAGTCATTCCAGCTTGTAATGAACGTGAAAATGGTCAAGGATACCAGAACGGTTTTAATAAGGGGCAGAACGATGGAGACAAACAAACGGAATTCGCCGCATCCGTCTATTCGGGCAGCTTCCAGCAGCTCGTCCGGAACACCCATCATAAACTGACGAACCAGAAATACACCAAAAGCATTAAGAATCGGCAGCATCAGAGCAATATGAGTATTCATCAGCCCCATATGCTTGATGATTGTAAAAACCGGAATCAGCGTAACTTGCCCGGGAATCATCAGTGTGGCGAGATACATCAGAAACAACTTGTCTCTTCCGGGGAAACGCTTTTTGGCGAAGCCATATGCAGCCATAGAGGAGATGATACAGTTGAGGAAGCAGGCTCCACCTGTAACAATGATACTGTTCATCAGGTTTCGACCAATGTTCAGATTGCGAAAGACACGGATAAAATTTTTAAAACTGAATTCGGAAATATTGAATCGCAGATCGAGTGTCGTTTTCTGCGTCAGAGACACAAGCACCATATAGACGAAGGGCATTAGCGCAAACAATGCTATAACAATCAGAAAGATACTCAGCAATATTCTGAATGTCTTGCGTTTTTGGGTGTGGGTCATTCGTCGTCACCGCCTTTCAGGAATAGTTTCTGCACACCGGAAATCAGCATGACAAATACAAACATCAGCATTGCAATGGCACTGGCATAACCCATGCTTCGCTCTTTGAATGCAGCATTATAAATGGTCAGAACCAGTGTCACGGTAGAGGTCCCGGGACCACCGCCGGTCATGGTGTA
>JARIAT010000063.1 GCA_029257715.1 Faecousia sp.
TTCGCTATTCGCTTAAACAATCCATAAATTGTCCAAGGTGATAAAAAGTTATCTTTACGTTATTCAATTTACAAGGTACAGTCTTCAGCTCTTTTCGCTCTCGCGATAAAGCTTATTTATTATATCACAGCATTCCCAGATTGTCAAGAACTTTTATTATTTTTTTAATTCTTAACTTGTTCTTGCTGAGATGTATTGCATTATACGCTTATTTTCTTAATTTGTCAAGAAGTTTTATTTAACTTTCTAAAAAATCTTTATAGATAAAAAGGGGCCTATTAAGGCCCCTTCTCTTATGTATTAAATTTTACGGAATATCCTCAATTAAACCATATCCACCGTCATTTCTTTTATAAACAACCGCAAATGCACCGCCGTTATCTTCATCTCGGAATGCAAAGAAATTATGATTCAGAAGATTCATCTGCATCATAGCCTCTTCTCTGCTCATCGGTCTCATATAGAACTGCTTCATCCGAACAAGCTTCAAATCATCCTCTTCTTCGTCAGGAACAAATGACGTCTCGTCTACACTGCGTACAAAAGCATCCTGACGCAATCTACGAGCCAACCGAGTCTTATTCTTTCGAATCTGGCCTTCAATTGTACCAACTGCAGCATCAATTGACGCAAACATATCGGAGGTGCTTTCACTTGCACGGAACAGCGTTCCGGAACCTTTCACGGTTAGTTCTACATTATTACGATTTTTTTCAACAGAGAATACCACAAGTGCCTCTGCATTGTCGTCAAAGAATCTGGCTAATTTCATAACCTTTTTCTCTGCATAGTCGTGGACCTTTTCCGGCAGTCTAACTTTCTTTTCACTGTACTGAAACTTCATATGCGGCACTCCTTTCATCTCACCGGTTCTCCGGTGTGACCAAACTATACACCCTTTCTTCAGTTTCGACAAGGGGTGTATTTCAATGCTCGAAGGATTCTTCTGCGCTTAATAGTTCTTTGATGATCATTTGGTAGAGTTTTTCGCCTCTCGTTTCCATGATCGCCGATAGTTTCTGAGCCTGATTTTGATTTGGAACCGCCAATATCAGCTCCATCATTTTTCCTGAATCGTTAGTCAGCGTCAGCGTTACCGAAATTTCACCATTTTCAGAAGCGTGAACTTCTGTTGAAACATATTCTTTAGGAGTGGATTTTCGGTTAAATTCATCCACCGCTTCCATCGCTTTAACCTTAACCGTATAGGCAATGGAATCCGCAGTCACTTCTCCCTGCTCTCGCCCTTTTTCCGTTACGGTGTATTTTTCTTCACCAACTTCCTTCAGGTGGCCTGTTTTAACCATTTCCGGAATCGCAGTACATACGTCGAAATAGCTCAAACATTCATCCTGAAAACAGAGCTCATATATCTCCTGCATCGTTACAGGATACGCCGAACGGGATACTACAAATAGAATCAAAACCTTAACATCCAGCATATCGTGAATAAATCCAACTCTCTGCATACGCTCACCTCTTTTATTTTTATTTATTATATATCGAACTGCTGTTAAAAATCAAGTAGGCACAGAATCCCGCAAAACAGCATAATTTGATGAATGAAAGGAGGAATCAGCTTGAATCGTTTTCACATGTACATTCCAATCAAAACAGATCCGCTTCACTATGCCGCAAACGAACTGGCCAAATCAGGGATCAGCTTTGCGTCATCTGACGACGACGCAAATGTAATTCTGTACCCCATTCCCACGCCGAAGGACGTATTGCTTCCCGTTTCCGAGCGTACACTTATCCTAGGGGGCAATCTCAGCCCACTGTCACAGCCGCATTTTGATCTGCTAAAAGACCCGTATTATTTGGCCCAAAATGCAGAAATCACTGCAGAAGCCGCCCTCGGAATCTTATTGAATAATCTGCCATGCTGTCTCTGCGGGACCGAAATTCTTATAATCGGGTGGGGCAGAATTGGAAAATGTCTCGCTCAGCAGTTGAAAAATCTTGGGACAGAAGTTTCTGTCTGTGCTCGAAATCCATCAGATCTATCTATGCTGGCCGCCCTTCGGTATCAGGCAATTTCCCCGGAAATGGTTCCCTCACGGCTCCAACGCTACCGTTGTGTGGTAAACACCGTCCCAGCGCCCATTCTGTCCGTCAACGATACATTTTCTTCCGACTGTCTCAAACTGGATCTCGCCTCCGGTGTATTTCTGCCAGGGGAATCTGTAATCTCAGCCAGAGGGCTTCCCGGCAAATACAAACCGGAAGCCTCCGGGCGATTGATTGCATCCAGCATCCTGAATTATCTGAAAGGAGTTGAAATCTCTTGAATATCGGTTTTGCGCTATGTGGCTCTTTTTGTACCTTCTCAAAAATTTTTCCGATCATGGAGTCCTTATCCAAAACACATAACCTGATTCCCATTGTCTCTGATATTGTTGCCGCCACGGACACTCGATTCGGCACAGCCAAAGAAAATTGGAACCGCATTTGTGATATTTGCGGCATGGAGCCTCTACATTCCATCGAGGCCGTAGAGCCAATTGGTCCAAAAAAACTCCTTGATGCCCTTATTGTCGCACCATGCACCGGAAACACGCTTGCCAAACTCTCTTGGGGGATTGCAGATACCCCCGTCACCATGGCTGTTAAAAGCCATCTGCGCAACGGCCGTCCCGTTCTGGTTGCCGTATCCACGAACGATGCCTTAGGAACCGCTGCCGAAAACATTGGCCGTCTTATGGCACGAAAATATTTCTATTTCGTTCCTTTTTCGCAGGATGCCCCCATCGGAAAACCCCGAAGCATGGTCGCTCATTTTGACCAGATTCCCCTTGCGCTTCAAGCAGCATTGGACGAACGGCAAATCCAGCCTCTTATGCTGCAAATATAAACGATCCCGGTCAGAGGATTCCCTCTGGCCGGGATCTTGTTTATAGTTTTTCAACCTGTTCCATCCACGTGCGGTAGCTCGCTTCACTGGGCATCCGCCAGTCGCCTCTGGGACTGAGACAAATCGATCCAACCTTGACGCCGTCCGGCATACAGCTGCGCTTAAACTGCTGCGTAAAGAATCTCCGATAGAACAGCGCCAGCCATTTTTTGATGGTCTTTCCATCATAGTCGCCTTCAAAGACACGGCAGGCCAGTACATAAATCTTTTCCGGCTCAAACCCAAAACGGATCATATGATAAAGGAAGAAATCATGCAGCTCATAAGGCCCTACAATATCCTCGGTCTGCTGTGAGATCTCCCCCGCCTGATCCGGCGGCAGAAGTTCCGGACTAATCGGGGTGTCCAAAATATCCTTCAGAACTGTTTTTACGCCGGCAAACCGATCCATCTGCGCAATGGAATCAATCATCCAACGGATCAGCGTTTTGGGTATCGTACCATTCACCCCATACATACTCATGTGATCCCCATTGTAGGTGCACCATCCCAGTGCAAGCTCGCTGAGATCTCCCGTTCCGATCACAATTCCACCTACAACAGAAGCATAGTCCATCAGAATCTGGGTGCGCTCCCGTGCCTGGGCGTTTTCATAGGTGCCATTATGAATCGTTTCATCATGGCCGATATCGTTAAAATGCCCTCTGACAGCCTCTGAGATATTGATTTCCTTCTGGCTGATTCCAAGCTGTTTCATAAGCTCCAGCGCATTGCGATAAGTTCGGTCAGAGGTGCCGAAGCATGGCATCGTAACGCCATAGACATCAGATGCCGGGCGTCCCAGCTGCCGCATCGCTTCCACCGCCACCAACAGCGCCAGCGTTGAATCCAGCCCTCCGGAAATGCCGATCACCGCATTGGACCCAATCGCCTCCAGCCGTCGCTTGAGTCCGCTGACCTGAATCTGGAAGATTTCACCGCATCGGCGAAGTCTTTCATCTCCGGAATCAGGAACAAAAGGCAGCTTACTGATGGGATACAGTGTACCATCACTGCGGAGGCTGTCACATTCACAGTCCACATACCGCATCGGGGTCAGGACTCCATAAACACTGGTGCATTCTCTTACACTTTTGTTGCGCTTGCGCTCCGCCCGAATAATTCCGAGGTCCGCATCCTGAACAATCATATAGTCCGTATCGATCAGGTTTTGATTCTCCCCCAGAACGGTTCCATCCTCACAGATCACACTATGTCCGCAGAATACAACATCCGTTGTGGATTCCGTGGATCCGGCCGAGCAATACGCATAAATGCAGTTGCAGCTTGAGGACTGATGACTCACAAGGCTGCGGCGATAATCGCGCTTTCCGACAATCTCGTTAGAGGCAGAAAGATTCACAATCACTTCCGCTCCATTGAGACATGCCAGTGTCGAAGGCGGCAGCGGCGTCCAAAGATCTTCACAAATTTCGGCACTCAGGCGGGTCCCGTCTCCAATCGTAAAGATGAGATCCTTCCCTACCGGGACCATGTAATCCCCTTCCAACCCCAGTTCTTTCACACAAATCTTATCTACCGTCAGATCCGCAGACGAAGAGAACCACCGATATTCACTGAATTCATTATAATTGGGAATAAAAGTTTTTGGCACCAGTCCACGCAGCTTTCCGCCGCTGATCATGGCGCAGCAGTTATACATCTGTCCGCAGACTGTAGTTCCGATTCCAAGCGCGACTGTTACATGGGGATGCTGCGCAGAGCAGTTAATAACCCTTTGAAGTCCGCGCATTGCAGCTTTTTCCATGTTCCACTGAAAAAACAGATCCGCACAGGTATATCCTGTCATAGCAAGCTCCGGCAGAACCAGCACATCTGCTTTGGCAAAGTCCGCTTTTTCAATGTATTTACAGATATCCTCCGTATTTTTGGAAACATCGCCTACCTGCACGGGAGGCACGGCGCAGGCAATCCGAACAAAATCCAGCATTTGATTTTCCTCCATAAAATCTGGTTTTCGTTATCATATCAGGTTTTTCCATCAATTTCAATTGCTATCGCAAAAAAGGAGACGCCCGAAGCATCTCCTTTTTTCTGTATTGATCTATCTCTTAGATACCTGCAAGCTTTTTGAGTTCCACTGCAAGATCCGTATTTTCCCAAGGGCGGTTTTCAATGCCAAAATGACCAAACCGAGCTGTATCACAGAAAATGGGCGTATGCAGCTGCAGCTTGCGGATGATTCCGGCAGGAGTCATATCGCAGGTCTTGCGCAGAAGTGCTGTCAGATCCTCGTCAGAAATTTTGCCGGTGCCGTAGCTGTCTACACGGACAGAAACCGGCTCTGCCACACCGATGGCATAAGCCAGCTGAACCTGTGCCTTGCTGCACAGACCGGCTGCAACCAGATTCTTTGCCATATAGCGAGCCATATACGCACCGCTGCGATCGACCTTGGTGGGATCCTTACCGGAGAATGCGCCGCCGCCATGAGAGAAATATCCGCCGTAGGTATCCACGATGATCTTACGTCCGGTCAAACCGGTATCGCCGTTCGGACCACCGATCACAAAATTTCCTGTGGGATTGATGTAAATGTGCGCAACATCCTCAACCTTAAAGCCGTAATTTTCCAAAACAGGCGCAATCACCTGTTCGCGGACATAGCTTCTCAGCTCTTCGACCGGAAAATCAACGCTGTGCTGGACAGACACAACCACGGTATCAATTCCAACTACATGATCGTTTTCATCATACTCAACACTGGTCTGAGTCTTTCCATCGGGCCGCAGGCGGGGATTTTCAGCAATACAAGCAGTCAGTCGATTAACAAGTGCACGGGACAGTGCCGCGGGCAACGGCATCAACTCCGGAGTCTCGTTGCACGCACCACCGAACATCATACCCTGATCGCCTGCTCCGCCGACCTCATCATTGGTTCCCAGCGCAATATCAGCAGACTGGGTATGAATATGGCATTCCACCTTGCAGGTATCCGCATGGAAGCCGTCTCCTTCATGGGTATATCCGATTGCACGGATCGCATCTCGGGCCACCGCTTCGTAATCGACCACAGCCTTGGTCGTAATCTCGCCGCAGATGACACAAAGATCGGTAGTCACCATCGTTTCGCATGCAACACGGGAATCAGGATCCTGACGAAGGCAGGCATCGAGAATTGCATCAGAGATGGTGTCTGCCACCTTGTCAGGATGGCCGTTGGTAACACATTCAGAAGTAAAAAGTCTTTTTTCCATTACAGTTTCCTTTCTGTGCGCATAAAAAGAAGCGCACCGACAGATTCGGAGCGCTTAAAGTTCTTCGAATCCTCATCTTTCGTTTTTGCCGCCGGATTTGGCACCTTGAAAAACAGGTTGCCGGGTTTCATCGGGCCGTTCCCTCCACCACTCTTGATAAGGCTTTTATTTAATTCGCTAATATTCTACACTTTATTCCGAAAATGTCAATGGCTTTTGCGCAGAAATCCGCACATTGATAAAAAGTTCATAATTGCGCTATGGACTTTTGTTACTAAAACTGGTAAAATAGACCCAACTTTTCCCAAGAGGTGAACATTTTGAAAGACCTACGTCGTAATTTTAATCGGTTCTGCTTCAAGAATCGAGATAAAGGCATTCCAAATCTGATGCTTTATCTGACCATCGGATCAGCGATTATGTATGTCATGTCACAGATTGATCCGAGCAATGTTCTTTATCATACCTTCCGTTTTGACCGTCAGGCGATTCTCCATGGACAGATCTGGCGGTTGTTTACGTATCCGCTGTGCTACAATGGCGGAACCGTATTTATGACAGCGATCACACTCTTCTGCTACTGGTCTTTAGGCCAAGCCATTGAAAATCTGTGGGGCACCTTCCGCTTTAACATCTTTTATTTTACTGGTGTGGTGCTGATGGATGTTTACTGTCTGATTTTCGGCGGACAAGCAGATGTATACTATCTGAATCTGAGCCTTTTTCTCAGCTATGCAACGCTCTACCCCGACGCAAACTTCCTTCTTTTCTTCATCATCCCTGTCAAGGCATGGATTTTTGCCTTGCTGGATCTGATTATGGTAATTCTCGGATTGTTTAATCCATTTCCCTACAATCTATTCCCTCTGGTGGCACTGGGCAACTACTTCCTGTTCTTTGGGAAAGACGTGCTTAACGTCATCCCCGTCGACTGGAGAGTAAATGCCGGACGAGTTGCATCGAAAGCAAATCCTGCAAATCGCGGTAAAACAATTCCTTTTCATTCCGCAGGATCCTATCAGGCAACCCACGCAAGTCCTACTGCCCCCTATCACCACAAATGCACGGTTTGCGGCAGGACCGATGTTTCCAACCCTGAGTTGGAATTCCGCTACTGTTCGAAATGCAACGGCTATCATTGCTACTGTGAAGAGCACATCAATAACCATGTCCACATTCAGTAAAAGCTCAAAAACAAGCCTCCGGTTTTCCGGAGGCTTGTTTGCTATAAAATTGAAATCACTTAGCAGCTTTACAGACCAAGCTCTTCTCCAACCAGAATAAAATGGATTCTTCCGGGGACTCTGCTGTTGCGTGTAATCACAATCTGATTGCAAATGCAGTTATCACTGATGCAATCGCCGCAGCTTCCTGTTACCGTGCACGGCGTTTTCCCAAGAAATCTCTGCTGATTCATGGGAGCCGCCACAGTTCTCGCCCGACGAACGGCATCTTCGACAGTATCGCACACCTTATTCATTCCTGCGATTACCAGAACCTTCTTTGGTCCATAAATGATCGCCGCCACCCGATTGCCGTTTCCGTCAATATTAACCATCTGGCCATCCATGCTGATGGCATTTGCACCTGTCAAATAAAAATCTGCCAGCAGACACTTATGTGCAATCTCCTCTTTTTCTTCCGGTGTATCCACCTTATTGCGATCCAATGTCACATAATTTCCGGCGTTCAGTGCCTGTGGAAGGCCAATCTGCATGGCGCTCATAGCACCGCCCCATCCCACAACAGAACCTTCCGGAATCAGTTCCAGCGCTTTTTTCAGTGCTTCTTCCTTTGTAGCGCAGTAGCAGGCTGTGTTATGTCGGCGCTCGATGTTTTTAATCAGCACTGCCGCACGTTTTTCATAATATAATTTTGTTACCTGTTCCATGGACATCTCCACCTCCATTTTGTCATAACGATTATATCACCGAGAATTTCATATGTAAAGCGTCGACACTCCTTCCTGAGCTGCCGACGCTTTTGCTTATTCTCCGATCACCTGTTCCAGCGTTTTACCCATATATTTTTCAAGCGCTGCCAGTTTCAGGCATGTACAGAACACATTCATGGCCTTTTCCAGTTCCTCAATAGGGGGATAACTTGGCGCAATCCGAATCATGGAATCATGCGGATCCACACCATAGGGATAAGTAGCGCCGGCCTCGGTCAGCTTAACCCCTGCCTGCTGACAAAGTTCCAGTGTGCGCTTTGCTGTGCAGGGCATGGCCGCCACACAAATAAAATAGCCTCCCTTGGGGTGATGCCAGTGGGCAATCCCCTTATCCGTCACTTCCCTGCGCAGGATTTTCAAACACATTTCAAATTTTGGTGCCATAATCTGCGCATGACGTCTCATAATCTCCAAGGTATGTTCCTTATCCTTCAGATAACGCACATGCCGCAGCTGATTCAGCTTATCATAAGAGATACACTGAATGGAAATCAGTTTTGTCATGTAGTCAATATTTTCCTTGGAGGAGGCCATTACAGAAATTCCTGCTCCGGGAAATGTAATTTTGGAGGTTGAGGCGAATTCATATGCCATATTGGATCTTCCTGCCTCAGCACACAGAGAAATGATATCCTCAAACGGCTCAAATGTCCCATCAAACTCATGGACGCAGTATGCGTTGTCCCACATAATAACAAAATCCGGAGCCTCAGGCTTTAACCTTGCAAAGCGATGGACAGTTTCCGAAGAATAGGAATACCCCTGCGGATTGGAAAACTTTGGGACACACCAGATGCCCTTGACATCCGGATCCTGTACCAGTTCCTCTACAATATCCATATCCGGCCCATCGGGCGTCATCGGCACGGTAATCAGCTCAAACCCAAAGCTTTCTGTGATGCGGAAATGACGATCATAACCGGGAGAAGGACATAGAAACTTGATCCGCTCCTCTTTGCACCATGGTCTGGGGCTGTCCTTGAGGCCATGGGTATACGCACGGGCTATCACATCATGCATCAGGGCCAAACTGGAATTGCCCCCAACAAATGTTTCTTCGGGTTTGCAGCCCAGAACATCTGCCCAGTACTCTCTGGCGCACGGAAGTCCTGACAAATCTCCGTAGTTGCGTGTATCATTTCCATCCAAAAGACACTCATCTGCATTTGTGAGGATGGTAAGAATATCACTGACGGCATCCAGCTGCAATTTGCTGGGCTTTCCTCTGGACATATCCAAATTCAGATTTTCATGCTTCAGCTCCTCATATCGTGCGATCTGTTTCTTGAACTCTGTGCGGATTTCCTCCCTGCTTCTGCAAGCGTATGTAGCCATATCCATCATCCTTTCATTATTTTTCCTGATATTTGCTGTTTATTATATATAACCCCCTTCTAAAATGCAAGTCTGCATATGTTAAAAATTCATTTACATTTCATTTCGCCTCTTTGTACAATTCGGCAGGTTTCGCCTATTTGATTCTTTATACACTTTTCCCCCTTGCATTTCCATCTTTTTACGAATATCATCTTATCAAGATATATTCATCCTATGATGGATGTTTTAGCCTTTTTACAATTCAGGCAGCCTCTATGGGGCCACTTATTTGATAACAGAGTTCTTTTTGGACTTTCTGAAAGGATGGAACACATGACTCAGATTACAAACCTCCCTGATATTTTCGGCAGCGATGTCTTCAACGAAGCAACCATGAAGGAGCGGGTTGCTCCTGAAATTTACGTAGCATGGAAGCAGTGTATCCGTACCGGAACACCTCTGGAGCTGGAGGTTGCAAACCATATTGCAGAAGCCATGAAAAACTGGGCCACAGAAAAGGGGGCCACGCATTATACGCACTGGTTTCAGCCTATGACAGGCATCACCGCTGAGAAGCATGATTCTTTCCTGACACCCGTCGGTGAGGGAAAGGTAATCATGGAATTCTCCGGAAAAGAGCTGGTTCGCGGAGAACCCGATGCCTCTTCTTTTCCCTCCGGCGGCCTTCGTGCCACATTTGAGGCCAGAGGGTATACCGCATGGGATCCTACTTCCTTTGCGTTCGTCAAGGATGACAGTCTCTTCATCCCTACCTGCTTTTTCTCTTACACGGGGGAAGCACTGGACAAAAAGACTCCGCTTCTGCGTTCTATTGATGAAGTCTCTCGGGAAGCCATTCGGATTCTGCGGCTCTTCGGCGATCACCAATCCAGCAGGGTCATCACCTGTGTCGGCCCGGAGCAGGAGTATTTTCTAATTCCGAGAGATCTCTATGCCCAGAGGGAAGATCTCCGTCTGACAGGCCGCACCCTGTTCGGTGCCCCGGCTCCTAAGGGACAGGAACTGGACGATCACTATTTCGGTACAATCCGAACCCGTGTATCGAACTTTATGAAGGATCTTGATGAGCAGCTGTGGCGGCTGGGTGTCCTGTCAAAAACCAAGCACAATGAGGCTGCGCCTGCCCAGCATGAGCTGGCACCGATCTATTCCGATGCAAACTCCGCCTGTGACTCCAATCAGCTTGTTATGGAGATCATGAAAAAATGCGCCGCAAAGCATAACCTCGTCTGTTTGCTTCACGAGAAACCCTTTGAGGGCGTAAACGGTTCCGGTAAGCACAATAACTATTCTCTCTCCACGGATACCGGCAAGAACCTCTTCAGTCCTGGAAAGACTCCTCGTCAGAATGCGCAGTTTTTGGTATTTCTTGCGGCTTTCATCAAGGGCGTGGATGAATATCAGGACTTTTTGCGCTGCACGGCCGCTTCTGCCGGAAACGATCATCGATTGGGGGCAGATGAAGCCCCTCCTGCGATTATCTCAGTTTTTTTGGGTGATGAGCTGAATGCAGTTGTAGACTCCATCATCAACGATACCAATTACCAAGAACCCGGGAAAAGCGTAATGCGGATCGGCGTGGATGTTATGCCCTCTATTCCGAAGGATACCACCGACCGAAACCGCACCTCTCCTCTGGCCTTTACCGGCAATAAGTTTGAATTTCGTATGACCGGCTCCAGCCAGTCTGTCACAGGCCCGAACATTGCGCTCAATACCATCATGGCAGAAGAGCTGAATCAGTTTGCCAATGAACTGGAACAGGCTGAGAATTTTGACAGCTGCCTGCAGCAGATTGTGAGCCGCGCCTTCCGTGAGCATAAGCGCATCATCTTTGACGGCAACGGATACGGCAATGACTGGAAAGAAGAAGCGCAGCGCCGCGGATTGAGCAATCTGCCCAGCACCCCCGAATGTATGCCCAGCTATATCAGCCAGAAAAATATCGATCTTGTCACAAAGCACGGCATCTTCACGGAAAATGAGTTCCGTGCAAGATACGAAATTCATATGGAGGCTTACGGAAAGCTTATAAATATTGAAGCACTCACCTCCATCGACATGATCCGCCGTCAAATTCTACCCGCAGCTA
>JARIAT010000091.1 GCA_029257715.1 Faecousia sp.
CCATGTGGGATGAAGAATGGCAAAGGTACGATTTCCGTCCGCAGTGCGATAATCATTCGTAAACTGATTCCGGGGAACTAACATTGCATAGACCGGCGCTTCTCCATCAAATTTCGGAACCCGCAGCGTCCCTTCTACGATGGTTTTCATTCCTCGCTCCACGGTCAGAGGGATAAAAGGTTCTCCATCAATGCTTACCGGTTGGTTGTTCACAAACAGACACAGTCCGAAATTCACATGGGGACACCCATAGGCTTCAAATCTCATGGAAATCTCAGATTCTTTTGTAATATTATAGAGTTTGCCGGATGCATTATCCGGCTCTCCATTGAGATAAAATTTCGTGCCGATCATTGTCTCGAGGTCTTCTTCCGGCCAGTTAAAGATATCTGCATATGCGACTTCCTTCTGGCTCAGCTGAATTTCGCTGACACCCGGGGTCAATTCCGGCAGCTCCAGCAGCTCCGGCTCTGCATCAAACCGCACAATGATTCCAGATGGAACAGATCCAAAGGTGTATATGGTTCCCGTATACTTATCTGTTTTGAAGCGGAAATTCGGATCGCCGATATTCACCGTATGGACCTCCAACAGATCTCCTTTTTGCCCGGTTACAGGCTGAAAGATCAGATCTCCTTGAAAATGGATCAATCCATCACCCTCAAAAATATGCATATACTGATAGGTGTCGTCTTCACTGGTTTTGTAGGGTTGGGGACGTCCGTCCAAAAACACCAGCAGTCCCTGGCCATTGCATGCCATTGAACCGGTTGCCCTCAGCTCATACGGAAGTCGAATCTCTCCACCGGTATACGGAATCACCTCCGGCGTTCCTTCGGCAAAGCCCAATCCCAAACTACCGTCCAGTTTTTGTTCAGTTTCTTCTGTGGCTGCGATAGATTCCATCTCAGATGCTTCTGTCGCATCCGTCGGCAAAGGCGGCAGGGTTGCGGTTTCTGTATATGTATCATTTGATTTGCATCCTGTTAAAAGAAACAGGAGTAATGTGACTGCAAAGAACCGCTCTTTTTTCATACACATTCTCCTTCGCATCCATAATAAACCCGATGATGTTTCATCGGTCCCATGCAATAGATTTGCTAGTTAGTAGCTAATAGATATTTCTGTACGTACTACTTGAGCCTTATGTGAGGTTCCTTGCAAAACATTATGAGCGCAATATGCATATGCAGGTCTTTGATCAGCTGTTAAATGATTTTCCCAGTGAATTTCTATCATATTTGTTCCGTTTGATTCATCAACTATATTCAGAATATCTGACATTCAGCCCAACCCTTTTTCGCACGATCAATTGGCTCTGCAAATTAGACCGTTGGGATCGCCTTGATGATATTTCATCTATGTCTTTCTATCTGTAATATATCATATTCACTATATATGTCAATGCTTAATTCCTATTTTTTGGTTATTATGACGTTATATAATTCTCTGCATCGAAAGCTCTTCATGCAATGCCCGCAGCAGACAGCGATACCGGACATTCTTTCGGCGCCTATTTTAACCGCACTGCAAGTCCGTTGGCTGTCCTTTCCCTGCAACATAAAAAAACACCACCCAAAGGGTGGTGTTTTATGGTGGACTTGAGGAGATTCGAACTCCCGACCCCCACAATGCGAATGTGGTGCGCTCCCAACTGCGCTACAAGCCCGTTTTCGCTATATATTATAGTCCTCTGTTTTCCCTCTGTCAAGAGATAGACGCAGAAGTTTCTGCTTTTCCTTCGATCGGATTTGTGATATAATGGCAAACTGTCTGAAGGAGGAATTCTATGAAAACGATTATTGAAATTCTGGCCGAAGAATTGGGTCAGAAGCGTGAATATGTGGAAAATGTTGTGGCCCTGATGGATGAAGGAAATACCATTCCCTTTATTGCCCGTTACCGAAAAGAAATGCACGGTGCCATGGACGATACCACACTGAGAACTCTGGAAACCCGTCTTGCCTACCTGCGTGGACTGGAGCAGCGCCGTCAGGAGGTTAAAACCGCAATTGCCAATCAGGGAAAACTCACCGACGAGCTGTCCTGCGCAATCGATCTGGCCGCTACCCTTGCCGAAGTTGAAGATCTCTACCGCCCCTACAAGCAGAAACGCCGCACCCGTGCCACCATCGCCCGGGAAAAGGGTCTGGAAGGTCTGGCTCAGGCCATTTTCGCACAGGACGGACGTGCGCCCGAAGTGCTCGCCGCGGATTTCATTGATCCCGAAAAAGGGGTTGAAACCTGCGAAGACGCCCTTGCAGGCGCCAATGATATTATTGCCGAAAATCTTTCCGATGACAGTGATATCCGCAAAGAGCTGCGCGCCCTGTTTCATCGTCGGGGCACCCTGATCTGCAAGGCTGCCGACCCCGAGGCGGATACGGTCTACCGTCAGTACTATGATTTTTCCTGCCCCGTTCAGCGATTGATGGATCATCAGATTATGGCAATAAATCGAGGCGAAAAAGAAGATGTCCTGAAGATTTCTCTGGCACTGCCCGGAAACGAAGGCGCTGCATTGGTCTGCCGGAAGGCGCTGCGGCCCACGCTGAATGTCTCCCAGTTCGTTCGGGCCGCCGCCGAGGATGCCTATGACAGATTGATTTTCCCCAGTGTCAGCCGTGAGATTCGCTCTGAACTGACCGATCAGGCCGGTGCCGGTGCCATTCATAACTTTGCGCTGAATCTCAAGCCCCTGCTGATGCAGCCCCCCATCAAGGGGTTTGTCACCATGGGTCTGGACCCCGGATACCGCAACGGCTGTAAGGTCGCTGTCATTGACGAAACCGGAAAAGTGCTGGATACCGCTGTGGTCTATCCCACCTTCAGCCAGCACAAAAAACAGGAGGCCATTGAGATTCTCTCCGGCCTCATGCGCCGTCATCATGTCCGGCATCTCGCCATCGGCAACGGCACTGCCTCCCGGGAAACGGAAGCCATGGCGGTGGAGCTGCTGAAAGCATTTCCAGATGCCGGTTATGCCATGGTCAACGAGGCCGGTGCCTCTGTCTACTCTGCATCTGAGCTGGCGGCGGAAGAATTCCCCAATTATGATGTCAACCTCAGAAGCGCCATCTCCATTGCAAGAAGACTTCAGGACCCCCTTGCCGAACTGGTTAAAATTGATCCGAAAGCCTTGGGTGTGGGCCAGTATCAGCACGACTGCCCCCAGAAGGAGCTGACATCGACACTGGACGCTGTGGTTGAAGATTGCGTCAACGCTGTGGGTGTGGATCTCAATACTGCCTCTGCAAGTCTTCTGCGGCAGGTCTCCGGACTCACCGCCACCACCGCCAGAAACATCGTCACCTATCGGGAGGAAAACGGTCCCTTCACCTCCCGTGCCCAGATTAAGAAGGTTCCCAAGCTCGGACCCAAGGCATACGAGCAGTGTGCCGGCTTCTTACGTGTCCCCGAAAGCAAGGAAATTCTCGACAACACCGGTGTTCATCCCGAATCCTATTCGGCAGCCAAGGAGCTTCTGAAGCTTTGCAGCTATGACAAGAAGGATATTCCCGCAGGGCTCGGCGAGCTGGAATCCCGCATGGAGCACATCGGCATGGACGAACTGACCAAGCAGTGCGGGGCCGGTGAAATGACGCTGCGTGACATTGCCAAGGAACTTCGCAAACCCGGCCGGGATCCCCGAGAGGATCTTCCTGCCCCTGTCCTTCGCAAGGATGTTCTGGAAATCAAGGATCTTCAGCCCGGCATGGTTCTCACGGGAACCGTGCGGAATGTCATTGATTTCGGTGCCTTCGTGGATATCGGTGTCCATCAGGACGGTCTGGTTCACATCTCTCAGATTGCTTCCCGTCGGGTGCGTCACCCCAGTGAGGTGGTCAAAGTCGGTGATATTGTCCGGGTTGCTGTGCTGGATGTGGATGTCAAACGAAACCGCATCGGTCTGACCATGAAGAATCTGCCCAAGGAGTAATCGGCAGTGATCTGCGTTTTTCCGCAACCTATTGACATTTGCGGATGCAGAAGGCATAATAAAGACGGTTGCGACTGCAACCGTCTTTTTTGTATATGTGTAAAGGAGTGGCGTCTATGGATCCAAACCGCAATTCCCTGACAGAGGGTGTTATCTGGAAAAAACTAATCTGTTTTGCGTGGCCCTTGTTGGTGGGCAACATTTTTCAGCAGCTCTATAACACTGCCGACTCCCTGATTGTCGGCCGCTTTCTCGGTGACAAAGCACTGGCTGCGGTCAGCTCGTCCGGCAATTTGATTTTTATGTTCGTCGGATTTTTCTCCGGTCTTGCCATGGGTGCCGGAGTCATCATCGCCAGATATTTCGGCGCAAAGGACTACGCCCGTCTGGAGCAGGCCATCCACACGGATGTTGCCTTCGGTCTTTGCACCGGTATGTTCATCACCGTCCTCGGTGTCGCCTTCTCTCCCACCATCCTTGGCTGGATGGGAACACCGCCCGATGTTCTGCCGGAATCCATCAGCTATTTCCGCTTCTACTTCCTCGGTGCAATTTTCACCGTCATGTATAACATCTTTGTGGGAATCCTTCAGGCCATGGGCGACAGCCGCCATCCGCTCTACTATCTCATCTGCTCCAGCATTATCAATGTGATTCTCGACCTGCTGTTTGTAGGTGTATTCCACATGGGTGTCGCTGCGGCGGCACTGGCCACCAGTATCTCTCAGGGCGTCAGCGCACTACTCTGTCTGCGGCTGATGCTGAAACATCAAGGCCCCGGACGGCTCTATCTTCACAAAATCCGGATTCATTGGCCGACCCTTCGTTCCATCATCAGCTTCGGTCTTCCCTCCGGTGTGCAGAACAGCGTCATTGCCCTTGCCAACGTGGTGGTACAGTCCAACATCAATGCCTTTGGTGCGGCCGCTATGGCTGGCTGCGGTGCCTACTCCAAGCTGGAGGGCTTTGCGTTCCTGCCGGTCAACTGTTTCACCACCGCTCTTGCAACCTTTGTCGGGCAGAATCTCGGTGCCCACAAGTATGATCGGATCAAAAAAGGCTGTGTTTTCTCCATTGCCTGTTCTGTTTCTATGGCCGAATTTATCGGAATCTGTATGTATCTGTTTGCTCCGACCCTCATTGGGCTGTTCTCCTCCAGTGCCGAATCTCTGAACTTTGGCGTCAGTCATTCCCGGACCATTTCCCTGTTTTTCGGTCTTCTCGCCTTCTCCCACTGCATTGCCAGTATTTTGCGAGGTGCGGGAAAAGCGACGGTTCCCATGGTCACCATGCTGCTGTGCTGGTGTGTGCTGCGTGTCAGCTATATTACCATCGCAGTCCGGTTTATCCCGAAGCTTTCTACTGTTTCTTGGGCCTATCCGCTTACATGGTTCTGCAGCAGCGTCTTCTTCCTCATCTATTATCTGAAGGCCGACTGGATTCACAATTTCGACCGTCTGGATGCCAAACAGGCAAACACCTAACCTGATAACAGCAGCCTCCCCTGTCCGAACGGACAGGGGAGGCTGTTTCATCCATCAGGACTGTTTCAAATACGCATTTGCATCCTTCAGGAAACTCCAGACAATCAACACCATGACCGCCCCGATGGGGAATGCCGCCACAATGCTGACAGACTGAAGATTATTCATGGAGCTTTCCGCAAAAATCAGGGCAATGGGAAGAACGATCAGCAAAATACACCAGATCAGCTGAATCAGCTTGCTGGGCTGCTCCTTATCGCCCAGACGATGATAGCTGTAACGGGAAGCCGTCAGTGCAATGGAATCAAAGGAGGTTGCGTAGAACGCCACCATGGTAATCAGAATAACCGCAAGCACTATGGGCGCGCCGGGCAGCGTCTCGATGATGTTCGTAATCAGCTCATAGGTGTCGCCGTTTGCCTGAAACTGTGCAAGGAAATCAGCACTTCCGGACATCTGCTTTCCCAAAGAATAGTTGCCCAGAATGACAAAGCTCAGCACTGTGGAGCCGACGCCGAAGACATAGCCGCCGCAAATGGTCTGGCGAACGGTGCGTCCTCTTGAAATACTTCCGATAAAGAAGGGTGCCGCCACACACCATACCATCCAGTAGGCCCAATAGTAAATGGTCCAGTCCTGAGGGAAATTGCTGGTCCGCTGCGGATCTGTAAAGGTCGCCAATTCTACAAAATGCTGCACCATGCGTCCGATGGATTCCATACCGGTTTCGACAATATACTGTCCCTCACCGCCAAACAGCAGCACGTAGGCCAGCAGCCCGAAGAACAGATAGACACATCCATTGGCCAGAAGGCTGATGCCCTTAATGCCATGCAGCAGAGAATAGGTATAGATCACGCAGGTAATCAGAAGAATGATAATCGTCACCGCCGTGCGGTTCAGCTCTACATGGAAAAGCTTATTGATGATATTCGCCATGAGGGGTGTCGCAACACTGAAGGTTGTGGCTGTACCGGCCAGAAGGGCGAAAACCGCCAAAAGATCGATGATGCGTCCCATCCATCCATCGGTGTATTTCCCCAGAACCGGTCTGCAAGCCTCCGAATACTTCTGACGATCCCGCTTGCGAACATGGAGCATAAAGCCAAAGGAAACCGCCAAAACCAGATAAAAAGCCCAGGGAATCAGGCTCCAGTGAAACACAGGATACACGCAGACCCAGTCCTCCATGGCGCCCATCTCGGCAATATGGGGATTGCCTGCATACATAAACCATTCCGAGAAGGAATAAAACAAAATGTCCGCCGCCAAGCCGCAGGTAAACATCATCGAGCCCCACGCAAAGAACGAATACTGGGGTTTCTCATCCTTGCCGCCCAGAACAATGCTTCCGTATTTGGAAAAAGCGATATAAAGCGACACGATAAAAATACCCAAGCCAATCATCAAATAGTAGGAACCGAAGGTATCGCCGAAAAAGAAGCGAATCTGGCTTAAAACTGCGTTTGAGCGCTCCGGAGCCACAAAAAAGACCACGCACAGCGCGATGATGACGGTCAAAGGCACCAGCGTAATCACCCAGTCAATGGGAGAACGCTGCGTTTCCTGTTTCTTCATTTTTTACCGCTCCTTTCAAGTTCCTGATAGCTTTGGTCCATTGCAACCAGATCCGCAAAGCTGTCAATCTCGATCATGTCACCCTGTTGGATGGGGGTAATGCCCAGCTCATACTCATCAAAATGGCAGAACATCGCCACATCGTCCCAATAAATCTGCCGGTTCTGCTTTTCGTCGAATTCCAGCTCCAGATGCCGGCGCAGCTTCCGTCCATCCTCACCGCTCCATCTGGAGATGCTGAGCAGCTGCCAGCCACGGCTGCCGCCGGTGCGGGAGCAGCCCGTTACGATGCCGTTTTGCTCGGTCATCAGCCACTCATCGGTTTCTCCATCTGTCCAGATTGCACTGTAACCGGAACGATCGAACCCCGGAGAAAGAATTGCATCATTAAAGATAATCTGGTCACCGTCGAGAATAATTACATCCTCCAGATGCTCCCGTGCCACATAGAGCGAAGAGATGTTATTGCAGGTATCATAATAGGGATTCTCAATCAGGTGAAGGCCGGAATACTGCTTTGGCAGTTCCCGAAACTGCTCCTTGAGATAACCGACTACCACATAAATCTCTGTGATTCCGTTGTGGTGCAGCCCCTGAATAACCGTATCGATCATTCTCTTTCCGTTTACCTTCACCAGCGGCTTGGGGGTCGTCAATGTCACAGGAGCCAGTCGAGTTCCCTTGCCTGCCGCCATGATAATTGCTCGTTTTACCGTGTATTTGTGATTCATTACCTATCCCTCCAGCTCTTGCATGACAATTTTATAGTAGTCCTTCGCATAACGGTACTGACGAAGGCTGTATTCTCCGAAATCAACCCCCAGATTCCGCTTGTATTCGCACCAATTGCTCCACAGCAGGCCGCAGGCCGCAATATAACAGTAGATCTTGATGCGGATCTCTCGGGGGCATCCCTCGACAAAATAGCTGTCGATCACCTGCTCCACCTGCGCACGGTCATAGAGCGCATAGATGCAGAACATCGCAATATCCACATGAGGATCCTGCATGGCTGCATATTCCCAGTCAATAAGGCGGATTTCTTCTCCGCCGTTTTCCTGCTTGACAAACAGGAAGTTATCCGGCACCGCATCCATATGCGTCAGAACCTTTTCCGTCACATGAGACTCAATATAGGGTCGAAGCGACAGAACCCGCTGCTTTGTCTTCTCGTAATCCCGATAGGCGGAAGGCCGTCCTTCCCACAAAGATTCATAAAAATCTATTTTTTGAAATATATCGAATTCGTGATCGACCTTCAGTCCCAAGGCATGGAAGCCGCGCAGCCGTTTCATGCAGTCGCTGACCTCCTGCGGATTGTCCGGATCGCAGGAACGGGCGCCTTCGAGAAATTCTGTGATCTTATAGCCGTTTTCCGGATTGATATAGACAATCTGATCGCAGATCTTCCGGTCACAGATGGCATGATAGACCGAGGCTTCCTCTCGGCGGTTAATCAGGTGATCGGTACCTTCGCCCGGAATACGCATAATATACTTTCGATTTTTACAGGTAAACAGGAATGAACGGTTGGTCATCCCCTTTTTCAATACTGTAATCTGTGTAATATCCGCCACGGTAACATCCAGCACAGATGCCGCCAGCTCCAGCGTATCGGATTTCAGCTGTGCAGAGCCGCTGTCGAGTTCCCGCAGCTGCTCGTAGCTGTTAATCTCCACCACATCGCCCGCAGCGGCGACCCTTGCTTCCAGAATCATCTGGTTTTTATGATACAGTGCATCTTCCCAAAACGCATTGTCGTACTTCATCTGCGCATCCATCTCTCTGATCCGTCTGCACACCTCCGGCGCATCTTCCTTCAGAATGTAGCTGACGCCAATCAAGGTATTTCCGCCGGACGGTGTTGTGGTCAGCTCCATATTGCGGTTGACACGGAGCTGACTGTGGGTTTTTGTGGATTCCGATACCATATACCAAGAGCGCAGCTCCCGTCTGCGGAAGGGATTCTGTTTGCACCAGATATCGCAGGGAACAATATAGGAATTTCCCAGATGCTTGGATGCCAATGCCAAAGAATGAAGGTTATTTTTGGTATCATACTCCGGATTTACAATCAGGTTGACATTATATTCATCCATCAGATACTCAAACTGTTCCTTCATAAAGCCCACGACCACATGAATTTCCCGGACACCGGCTTCCCGGAGCTGACAGATCAGCCGCTCAATCAGTGTCTGTCCATGGACCTCCAAAAATGCCTTGGGCGTTTCCAGATTGATCGGCACCATCCGCATACCGAATCCGGCAGCCAGAATGATTGCATTTCTGGGGGCCTTCTCTTCAAATTCCTCCTGGGCCTTCTGGGTCAGGGCCATGTCGTCTGTCAGATATCCGTCCCGAACCAAATCCCTGAGGGATCGATTGACAATTCCAAGAGAACAATCACAGGCAGATGCCAGATTTCTCTGGTTCGTATAGGGTGTCTCCGCCAGTGCGTTCAGAATTCTACATTTTAAAATGTTCATAAACATTCCTTCTTCCGTTTTTGTGAACGATATCAATATAGCGCACAACCGCAGGAAAGTCAATCCTGAAAATAAAAATCGCTGCCGTACATCGTCTGTACGACAGCGATAGAACACCGGCTCTTTGCCTTTCCGAGCCATTTTGCAGTGTATGATAAAAAAATCCCGTCACATCAGTGACGGGATTTTATGGCAGAGGATGAGGGATTCGAACCCCCGCGAACGGAGTCAGAGTCCGGTGTGCTACCGTTACACTAATCCTCTATCAAAAAAGAAGCGCTTTTGAAGTGCTTTGTTGTTTGACTCCGTAACAACATGGCTTATTATAACCATATTTCAGAAAATGTCAAGTGTTTTTCCAAAATATTTTTAAATTTTTTATTCGTCTAAAAAATGCGCCTGCTGTTCCCACGGGAATGGATCCCCCTTGAGAACATGCTCCCGAATATAGCAAAAGGTTTTCTCCTCTCCCTCATCTCTCAGCATCAGCAGCAGATACTCCAGCTGCCTGAGAAGCTCCGGGTGCATCAGGTTTCGCTCTCTGGATCGGTCGAGATACGCCCACGCCGACGCATCGGTATAGCGCTCCCCCTCATAGGTCATGCAGGCCGCACGGCGATCCATCACCATTTCTACTAAATATCTGCGGGGCATGGGGTAGGATTCGTACTGCCGGGTCTGCATATTCAGATCCGTCCAGTATTCATAATGATGCTTATTCCTTCCCTTGTGGTGCATCCACGCGGTGGAGTATCCCTTCTCCTCCCGCTCCGCGGCATTGGGGCTTCGGCTGCCCTGATAATACTTCGCGCCAACGATAAATTCTGCCGGAGAATACTTACTCAGATCATGGGTCAGCCCCTGCCAGTAAAGTCCAACCTTGAAGCAGCCCTGTCTTACCAGACGTCTGTGGTGTGAAACTGTTTTAAAATGTTTCCAGGCCTTCATTTATTTGCCTCCAGAACCAGAATTTTGTCGCAAAATATTATATGCGATTTGTGATTATTTTGCAATAGTAAACAATTGAATTTCCCATTTTCTGATGGTACAATATGGAGTAATAAGGAGGTAATGTCATGGATTATCGTAAATTTGGAAACACATATGTGGTTCGGCTCGACCGGGGCGAGGAAATGATCGAAAAGGTTCTGTGGCTTGCTTCCACCGAACAGATCCGGCTGGCCCAGATCAGCGGCCTTGGGGAAGTGAATATCATCACCCTTGGGAACTACTCCACCGAAACCCGTCAGTATAAGGCTACCACATTCCATGCGGATTTTGAGATTGTGTCCCTGTCAGGAAATCTTACAACCCAGAACGGAAAGCCCTATCTCCACATCCATATGGCGGTGAGCGATTCCTGCGGCCGTTGTTACGGCGGCCATCTCAATCATGGGGAAGTCAATGGCTCTGCTGAACTTTTTATCACCGTACTCGACGGTGAAGTGGAACGGCAGCCCAATCCCGACATCGGACTCAACCTGATGCAGTTTTCCGAATAAATACCGCCCCTGTGTCTGACATGTCAGACACAGGGGCTTTTCTTTGTCCTAGGAATCCAGTTCCTTCTTTAATTTCTCCAAAGCCCGTTTTTCGATTCTCGATACGTAGCTTCGGCTGATGTCGAGAGCCTGAGCAACCTCTCGCTGTCTGCTGGGCTTGTGACCGAACAGACCGTAGCGCATAACAATTACACGCCGTTCCTGCTCTGTCAGGCAGCCAAGAACTGCTTTTCGCAGCGACCGGGCACTTTCTCTGGCATCCACCTGCTCGAGAAGATCTCTTCCGTCTTCGTGGATCACATCCATCAAAGACAGAGCTGCGCCGTCAGTTCCTGTCTCAATGTAATCCGACAGAGATACATCCTGACTGGACTTGCGTCGGCTTCGGAAGTACATGAGGATTTCATTTGCTATCCGCACATCCCGGAACTTCCGAGACAGGGGAATTCTCCGGCCCACCGAGCCGTTGTGCGACAACGACCATATCTTTACTTTGACTCGATTCGTCTGACAGAAAGAAAACATGCGCGTTTTCTCCGTCCCATACCACCTTACTGACCACCAGACGCAAAGCACTCCTCTGCTGCTCCACGCTCATGGTCTCAATCTGGCTACCCACCCGGGTAATCATATCCCGGAGCAGGTTGAACTGGTAATCGTGCAGGGCCTTCTCACCAGTCATTACCTCCAGCTCTGCAATTCGCTTTTTCAGCCCCTCGCTCTTTCCGTGAAGCTCTGTGATCTGGTTGGCAATATAGCCCTCCATATCAGTGTTCACATACCTCGGCAGAGTCGTCACCAGATTGCCGATATCGATTTCATTCTCCCTAAGCTGGAGTTTCAGGTCAGCAATCTCCTGATCATAGGCCGCCCGATTGCCACCAAGGGCCCGTCTCCCCCTCTCCAACTCCTGGAGAAACAAGCTCGGCTCCTTGCTTAGCTCTACCAGCTGCTCCAAAAGCTGCTCGTCCAGCTGATTGCCGTCCACCGGTTTGCCGCTGCACAGATGTCCCTGACTGCGATCTCTTGTCGTGCAGCGATAGGTGTAGATCCGCTCTCCCTTCTCGTTGACCCGATTGGTGAGCTTCGGACGCATAAAATCTCCACACTGACCGCAAATCAGCAGACCCGACAGCAACGCCTCGTTGGTACGAGGTCTGCGATAGCCCTTCGACCGATTCATGTCAAGCAAATTTTGAACCTGCACCCACTTCTTGCCGCTGACAGCACCCTGGTGGGCGCCCAACGCCACGATCCATTCCTCCATGGGATTGATCTGGTTGGTCTTGCCAGGCCGCTGTAAGGTGCGGTTGTAAGCCATGACGCCCCTGCTTCCGTCAAAGTCCGCCTGATCGGAGAACAACTCCACATTGGCTTCCTTTAAATATGCATAAGCCTCCTGATCTGCCTCCATGTAGACGGGATTGGTCAGAATGCTTCGGATGGCAAAGCGGGTAAATTCGTTTCCTCGACGGGTACGGTACCGTCCCTCCAACAAATACTGGTCGGTTTTTGTGAGAGAGCCGGTTTCCAGAAACTTATCAAAGATCAACTCCACCAACCGAATTTCCTCCGGGATTTGCACCAGACGATAGGCACTTTTGCTCTTGCCGTCCACAGTTACCTTGGTGACACCCTCGGAATCATAGCCCAGAGGCGTATTGCCGCCCAGCCAGCGGCCGGTCTTGGCCAGCTCGTGCATATTGTCCCGGATTCGCTCGGCAATCGTCTCCCGTTCCAACTGGGAAAAGACCGAAGCAATATACATCATGGCCCGGCCCATGGGCGAGCTGGTGTCAAACTGCTCTTTCATGGAGATGAAACCAATGCCTCTATCCCCCAGATCCTGAATAAGACCTGCAAAATCGCCAATGTTGCGGCTGATCCGGTCCAGACGATAGACCACAATAGCGGCAAATTTCTGCTTGTGGGAATCCTTCATCATCTGTTTAAACTGAGGTCGATCCAGTGTTCCGCCGGAAAAGCCCTCGTCCTCATAGACCAGCGCTTCCTCCGCCGCTTGATCGCCAAAATGCATGGCGATATAGCTGCGGCACATCTCGATCTGGTTCTCCACGCTCTCACCCTTGCCGGTATAGCGGGACTTTCGGGAGTAGATCACATAGTGTTTGTCCATTTCCGTCTCCCCCTTCATATTAAGTGATATTATATTAAAATACTATTACAAAATATCGTCCAAGAAAAGGGAAGGCTGAAAAATCCAAAAATTTTATAATGAAGCATCTTTATGAGTCAACGGATCTCAAAAATACAAAATCCGGGGGCTCAGCCGAACACTGAGCCCCCGGTGTATGCACCTAGGTATATTTATCCCGCAACTCTGCTCAAGATCCTCTGAAACCACTTTGCGTTCCAGATCCAGAATCCCAGGAAGGCACCCGCCAGTCCCAGAATAAAGTCATCCACATCAAAAGAACCGTTTCTCAGAAGGATTTGACTGCATTCAATTGTTAGAATCATCAAAAACACGGTAAGCCCGAAAATCTTCCCGTTTCGTTCTTTGGAGAAGAAAAACGGTAAAAACAGGCCCATCGGGAGAAGCATCACCAGACCGCCAAGCAGATTTCTTGCGGCGACGATCGGGTTTGCAGATCCGTCAATAAGATTTGTGAGATATTCGGAAATGGTGCGGAAGGGAATCAGGTTGGAAAAATGGAGAAAGTACTCTTTCAAGCTGGCATCGATCCACCTGCTCCCCCGGTCTCCATACAGCAGCCGCCATAAACTGTATCCGTAGATTGCAAAAGCACAGATTCCAACAATCAGCAGCAATTTTTTACATATACTCTTATTCCTCATATTTTCCCCTTTCATTCCCAGAAAAGTTCTGCGTTCCAGTGCCAACGGGGCATAGAACTAAGATTGATACCCTCATCGATTGAATTTGATATCGATGTGTTTCCAAATAGCTTTATTATTTTTGAAGAAATGAGCCTATTCTATGAACATGAGATGTCGATAGAACTTTATTGTTTCCTTTTTACTCTTAATAGTACAATCTTCCAGAGCCATATAGACAGTCTACATCAGTTTTAAACCTATCGACGGCGTTTATGATTAAATAATATGCATCATTTTTGGTATTTAATGTACCTGATATTCCTGATCCTGCTGTTCCGGAAAATGTCTTGGTTTGAGGCGCAACCCATTTATCCTGACAAACCTTAATTGTATATCGATATCCGTCATAATTTTGTGTCATATCTGCTTTGTCCGACATTCGTTTAATCTTAGCATCTCCGGATAAATACAATTCTGTAGCCGGTACATTGAATGTCACTTTATTATGTTTTCCATTTACTTCCGACCTTGTTTCAAATGAATATTCGTGTGCTGTCACTGTACGCCCTTTACCTAACGCTTTTTCTTCAGTATTTTCATAGATATACTCACGTTTTGGATCAGACATTGCAAAATGTTCTCCCGTTTCTGGATTGTAAAACGCATAATGCATTCCGTTCACGCTATCGTAAAAATCATAGTAGACGATATCATTGCCTTCGTATTCATATTGAGCATTTGAAGGAATATAGACACCGTTAAATTCCATCAATTTATCATTATATGATGATTGCATTTCAGCCATAGCTGGAAAAATCATCAAAGAAACACATATCCAAAAAACTAGAAATCTCGCTACATATCTTTTCATATTTATTCTACTCTCCAGAATTTCATTGCATATACAAGCAGAAAGTCACTTACCTTAGATGGCAGCACAACTAAGTAAATTTCTTCCTACTGCATTGGACTCACCCGCTTTCTATATTAGAGTATATCCTTTGGTGAAAGATTTCTGGAAGCTTGTTCTTCCTGTGTTTCAATATTAACATTTTAAAATATATACGTCAATGCTATATATAGAGATTACCCCTGCGGGAAGGGAATACCTGAGGGATTGTCTGGAAGAATTCCACCAATTTACGGACGTCTTCAAGCATCTTACGGAAGGAGGAAAAATATAATGCGTTCATCAATTGATTGTTATTGCCACGAAGTAAAAAAGCATCTGATGTGCGATTGGTCCACCCGAAAAAGTCTGATACAAGGCCTTCGTTCAGAACTTCAAGACCACTTCTCCGAGTGTGCGAATTATGAGGAAATTCTATCTGGCTATGGTGCCCCGGAGATTATTGCACATGAATTACAGGAAGCTGTCGATCTACCGGAATATCATACCGCATTTCAGAAAAAGAAACGGCTGATGATTCTTTTGACTGTACTGGTCATCAGTGTATGCATCGGTATTACCGCCGGATATTTGCATGAGGTTGCCAATAGTAAAATTGTATCCAAGCAGGATACAATCATTATTGACGGTACTTTTCCAAATGATGGAACTATAATCGATTTTACTGAGGAGTAAAACTATGAAAAAACTGATTTCTTTGCTTTTAAGTATTACGATACTTTTAAGCCTAAATACTGTTACAGTTACCGCTAGGACTGTCCCGTCTAATAAAATCCATACATCCATATCAGCTTGGGAAGAGGGGGGCTATATTATAACAACTATTACAGAAACACCTTCAAATCCCACTATCACATCTTTTTCACAATCAAAAATCAAGACAGGGACCAAACGGGCTGATTACTATAACGCAAATAACATTTTACAATAGCGGCTATCGATGACGCTGAACACCTGCTCCCGGGCAAACTCTGAATCCCGCTCCATGCCCAGATCGTCAATAATCAGCAACGGATAGCGGTTGAGGCTGTCGATAAATTCGTTTCGATCTCCCTGATAGAGTCCCGTCAGCGTATTGAGAATCCGGGGAAAATTGGTCATCAGTACCTTTACCCCCTGATCGATCAGGGCATTCGCAATGCACCCGGCCATGTAGGTTTTTCCAGTACCCACATTACCCCACAGCAGCAATCCCATGGCTTTTTTCTGCATCTCGTCCCAATGTTCCACATACCGCTTTGCCTTTTCCATCTTATCAAAAAAGCCTCCCTTCCACACGGAGCGCAAATAGAGCATAAATTGCAAAAACAGAGAAAAGCCTCCGCTCAGACGAGCGGAGGCTTTTGCATTTGATTATCCCATTGTACCGCAGAAGATCAGCGCCTGCTGTAGCTGATGCGTGACTGATTGCAGCTGTTCAGAGTCCTCTGAACGGTTCTGCGAATATAATTCCTGTGCCCTTTGGAAATGTTCCCGTGCCTCGTCCCGTTTTCCCATAACCAAGGCCAGATACCCCATTCTATGCCGAACCTCGGCATAGAATGGGCACTGGTCAGAGTTCCACTGCCGGACGATTTTCTCTGCCTGCTCCATAATCTGATAGCCCTGTTCGGGCTTTCCTAGCTCCAGCAGAAGCATGGCGTAATTCTGATACTGGACCAGCTGATCGTGCCGCCAGTTCCGTAGCAAAGGTATGCCGGTGCAGCGTGTCGATAATCTCCCGCAGAAGCGCATCTCGCCGCTCCGGATAAGAAACAAACGAATGCATCAGTGCCAGTAGTTCCTCCGGTTCTAGCTCCCCCAGCTCCAGACCGTCCCGGTCCTCATATCGACAGCGGGTGATGAATAGGATGGAACAGCGATAGTCCAATACCGTATCCAGGAAATCATCCTGTCCCATCGGGGTGTTGTAGTTGTCCCCGATCAGCAGGGTATCTTCCTTCATACTTTTCAATAGTCGGCTGTGCTTTTTTCAGTCGATCATCGTCCGAATCCTCAGGCCGGTCATCCGCAAAATCCAGATTCCGGATATCCCGGCTCAAATCCCCTGAGGAATTCAGATATAATACATTTGTGTACCATTTTCCATAATTTGGGGCGTACATTTTGCCAAGCTCACTTTTGCCGATACCGGGAATTCTCCAGAGAAAAACTTTATTTTTCTCTGTCATCAACCTGTGGAGTTCTTCCAGCTCCCGGGTTCTGCCCTGAAACCAGTGGCAGGGTCTGGGAATGCCCTCATCAAATACAAGATCCCGTAGGATCGGTGACAGGCTCCCTGATTCCATCCGACAGCGCAGCTTGGGATCTCTCCTCTGAAATCTACGAAACATAGCATAGCACAGTTCTTCGCAGACAAAGACTTGCTCCAACTTCTGCAACAGCAGCTCCTGCTTTTTGTCTTCGGACACCGAAGGGTCCTGAATCAGCAGATCCCGAAGTTCCTGAACAGCCATAGTCCGGTCTATGAGCATAGGAAAAATTTTCTTCTCCAGCGTCTCTCTTAGTTGTACCTTATGGCCGGGATCGTGGTAATGGCTGCTGATCCGGGGACTGATTGGGGCCTGACCATTGAACCACTTGCACACCTGGCTGTTGTCAAAGTCGAAGTCCTCATTATCATTCAAAAAGTCCTCAAACAGTACGTAGATCAAATCCAGCTGGTTGGAACAGAGATCTTCGTCCAGATACCTGCGCAAAACTGCCATGATTGATGCAAAATCCAATCTTTCCATATTTACCCCCTTGGCGGTTCCATTCGCTCCCGATTGGCGCTCCATGTTTTTTCTGCGGATCTTTTGTAAGATATGCTCACAACAAGGTAAGCCCATTGTATCATAGGCCTTCAGAGATATGAACAAATTTTCGTAAATAACTTATCACATTTGAAAGGGGTGATCCTCATGGGCAAAAAATCCACTATCAATCTCATTCTGCACTTCCCACAGACGGAGGCTGCCAGACAGGAATTGGCCCGCCGGGCGGCACAGATCCACGCCGACTCCATCCTGGAAAGGATCAACGCCCTGGACTGCCCCCAGGATCAGAAGTTACAGCTTCTGGACGCTATTATTGAAGATACAAAGCAGAAGATGACCGCTGCGAAGTAAAACGAAGCCCCAAGCCAAACAGCTTGGGGCTTCGTTTTTTCATCAGGGGAACACTTAAATCCGTTCAGGATTGCTCTAATAATTGAGAATGGCTGTTAACCGCTCTATACACATTACAAAAACGATTCTTATGTTGCCGCCGGTCTTTGTTAAATAACATATTTGCTGAATCTGAAGTTGAACCAAAGAAAAACAAACATATCGTTTTGTGTAATTTTTGTATATCTTCTGGCGATATGTTCTTTTCAAGAGATCACAGTATGATAAATACATCAGTTAACAAAGGTTGTGATGACATAAAAAATTTAAAATCAATGTTATGTGCAGTTGTAGCCTGCTTCTCTCTGATAACCATGTGGTCAGTTACAGTTCCGTGCTACAAGCAGGCCCAAAGTCGAACAGATTCGCCTAGTACATATCACTATCCAATTTATACAGAAGAACAGAATGTAAGAGACTGAAGATCCACATTCAGAAGAGTTTTGGCTTCTTCAATCAGGTAATGTCGGCTGTTTTCCTTGCCGAAGGCTTTCATAACATAGTATGCCTGTAAAAAGAGGTCCAAACTTTTCTGATCGTCCCCTAAAGCATGCTCACATCCCGCAGCCAGTCCAATAAGCTCAGGCAGATATTCGTAATAGGCGTGTTTTAATGCAATAGATCGTCCTTCTCTTGTTAATTCCAGCGCATCCTGGTATTGACCAATTGTATACAGCTCAACAGCGTAATTGTAAATGACAAGTCCGATGTGTCCCACAGCCGGATTGGAAAAGTGCTTTTTGATATATTGATAGAGCTGATGCAGAATTTCAATCGCATCCATATGTTTGTGGTCTTCAATACTGACCGCTGCAATTTGGTTGATGATTTTGATTTCATCTGTTGTATATAGGCCTCTTCCAATATCCGAAATATCAAAAGAGGGAGAAGTCATCTGCATTGCCTGAATCAACATTTTTTTCTTTTCTTCGGGTGTGTATGGGCCATCTGATTTACCGAGAATTACCATCGAACAAATGATATGCTGCTGTATTAAGAGGTCATCAGGATCTGCTGCTTCTTTTAGTTTTTGATGAAGCTTGAGACCTTCTTCCCTATATTGGAAACGATTTTCTTCAGAACAGTGTTCAAAATGGGTATTGCAGTCGGTTATTTGACGCCAGAGATCTTCAATTTTCAACTCTTTGCTGCTGAGCAGCGCATAGTATCGGTTGGTGGGCATAGCCAGTCTGCCCAATAGTGCATTTAAATTCCGTCGAGACGGGGTCTGTTTTCCATTTTCCAATCTGGAGATCGTCACCGGTTCACAAATTCCATCGCATAGCTGCTCCTGTGTCAACCCCAGTTCCAACCGACGCTTTTTCATCGCTTCGCCTAAGAATATTTCTTGCATAAACTTACTCCCCTTTTTATTCCATTATATTGTATCAAAAATGAAAACAATTGTCTATTGTGTTACGAGCTTTGTATATTATACATTATTTCACTATGTTGCGTGATAATGTTTAATATAAATCTAGGAAAGAAGGTAAAATCATGGAAGTTATTTGTGAAAAGAATCCCGAAGAAATAGCTCTTATAATGGATTTGAACAAAACTTGTCATAACAATATTTGTCCTATCCATGGGTAATCCATTGGGAATTGAGCGTATCCGAATTATTTTCTGGTACGCTCAATTTCATATAAGGATCTTTTCTGTAAGGATGGCTACCGAGAGCTGCAATTTTCGTTGTCCATACTGTTATGAGAATCATACATCAATTTTTATTCGTCCTGAAATTCTGAAGACTATTCAACGATACATTGTAGACCAAGTCCCCCACTACAAAAAAGTAATTCTTGCATGGTTTGGCGGTGAACCCACTCTATGCAAAAACATGTACCGTATGTTTGCTCTCTTGGGATGAGTTGCAATAATAATATAAACGGGACTCTTGGTAAAGAGTTATTATCGTGTATGAATAGAGGATGCAAAAAAATGTCATCACCCATGGCCTTGATCCCAATACATACTGCGATATGTGTTTAAAAAATTCTAATCTGAGGAAATTGTAATTTACACAAAACGATATGTTCTTTCTAATTCTTATACGGTATGATATATAAAATAAATTGCATCTTTCTTTCTCACCGGTAACAGTTTTTAGATTGGAGTGATTAGTATGGCATATTATCTCAGAAAGCACTGGTTAATCAACGGATTTGTAGTCTTTCTGCAAATCGTATGGGCAGGAATCACCGTTTTAATCAACGGTGTACTGATTATTTCGTCGAAGCAGATTTTTGATCTAAACCTGAAGGGATTCCTGTTTTGGAGTCTCATTGAGGTGACCATCTGGATGGTATATATCGGACTGGAGTATACACGCACATGGGCCAAATCGAAAGCCAAGATGATTATGAACAACCATGTCCGGCAGGACATGGCAGCCACCCTGCTTCATCAGAATTACAAAGATTTTCACGAAAAACAGAGCGGTGAGTATCTGTCCATGATGACCAATGATGTAAAGCAGATTTCTGAACTGGGTTGGGATTCTTTCTACGCAATTATCTCCATTAGTGCGCAAATTGTTTTCAGCATCATCAGTCTTGCAATCCTTCACTGGTCTTTACTTGCGGCAACACTTCTGGTGAGTGTTATAATTCTGACGATTCCAAATCTACTCTCCAAGCGAGCAGAAAAGTTGGGAGAAGATTGTGCCCGGCAGCAAGCAAAAGCCATGGACAAGATGAGAGATCTGCTGCAGGGTCTGGATATACTCCGCTTCTTTGGCCGTACGCGCAGATTTGAGGAAGGGAATCTGGAAGCCAGCCGGCAGATGGAACAGCCCCACCACAAAATGACCTATGTTCAGGGAATTTACGGAATTGGGATCAACCTCATCACGCTGTTCACGCAGGTCATTCTGAATATTATGATGGGTGTCATGTCTATTCAGGGAATCATCATTGAGACTGCATGGATTGGCGGCGGTAATTATGCCAGCACCGTCTGCAACGGTCTCGGCTCTGTCGGTCAGAACTTGGTTGCCATCAAGTCCAGTAAGCCCTATTTCGCAAAGATCACTGTTCGGGCAAACACCATCTCTAACCACAAATCTGATGAGATCAAGCCCATGCAGAATGGGATTTCCGTCGAACACTTGACCTTCGGCTATGACGATCACGAGATCATCCATGATCTGTCCCTCTCCTTCCAAAAGGGCGGAAAATATGCACTGACCGGCCCCTCCGGCTGTGGAAAGTCTACCCTGCTCAAGATCCTGCTGGGCTGGCTGACAGACTACAGCGGTATGGTCAAGCTAGACGGCAAAGATATTAGAAGCTACACCGTTGAGCAGCTACAGCAGCAGATGAGCTACATCGAGCAGAATGTGTACTTGTTCCATTCCACCATTCGGGATAATATCACACTTGGGGAAACGTATTCAGACGAGTTACTCAACCGTGCGCTCAAAAACAGTGCTCTCATTTCTGATCTGGAAACAATGCCTCTGGGGCTTGAAACCCCCATCGGAGAAAACGGCAGCAACCTGTCTGGCGGTCAGAAGCAGCGTGTGGCCATTGCAAGAGCTTTGATCCATAACCGTTCGATTCTTCTGGTGGACGAAGGCACCAGTGCATTGGATCAGAAGAATGCCGATATTGTTGAAAAAAGCTTGCTGGAGAACCCGGATCTGACATTGATCCTCGTCAGCCATCATCTGTCCCCCGAACGAAAAGCACAGTTCACCAAGGTCTACGAACTAGAAACCGTAAAGGCATAACACACGCAGAGAAAAACATTTCCATTATCTGGTTTTACAACGAATATAAGCCCGCAAGACATTAGTCTCGCGGGCTTATGCTATATCCATTATTTGAAAAACGTCTCCCAGCTTCTGTAACTAATGATCTTTGCTTCATTCTCCCAGACCCTCAGCCTCTTGATGGGGATGCCGGACTTTTCTGCAAATTCTTTTTGGCTGAGGCCTGTCCGGCTGCGGATGGAACGGATTTGACTTCCTTGCCCATCATTGAGGATCCAGAAAGAAAAAGAGACTGCACTGCCCATGCCAGAATTCCATGGTGTGAGGATTTCATTTTCAATACATCGGGATGCGTATGTCGCAAGGCGAATGTGCTTATCCATCTGGTAAGTGCTGACGGCTTTAATCAGACCGATGGTCCCAATTGAAATGAGATCCTCCTGATCCGACTCCTGCGCATAGTATTTCTTCATAATATGGGCCACCAGCCTCAGATTCCGTTCGATGAGTATATTTCTGGCTTCCAGATCCCCCTGAGCAGCCAAAGTCAGATAGTGCTGTTCCTCTTCCGGTTCCAATGGCTTTGGAAACCCGCCGGAGGAAAGCTGCAGCGAATAGAGCAGTCCTCCCAAGGCTAGCCATACGGTGGGCAGCATATCCTTCACCCCCTCCGTTCAGCTTATTCTGCCACATCCGTTTCCATGCCTTCTTAAAAAGAAATAAGGCTCCGAATTTTCAGAGCCTTATCGCTCGGATTCCTCCGATTATTCCTTTTTCTGATCCGCCGATTTCCCCTGAAGGCTCCGCAGTCTTTCTTCAATTTCAAATACCTGATTCAGAGGTTTATAAAGAATCATCACCGCCAGCAAAATCGGGAACCAGCTGTTCAGCAGCATCAAAAAAATCAGCGATGCCGGAAAAAACAGATAGCAGACCATGCTGTATCCAATCATCACAATCGCCGCCGCTGTACACCTCGGCAGAAACCGAAGCAAAAGGATTTCTGCATTTCGGAACATGGCGCGTATCCCCAATTCCATGATCGGAATTTGGATCATCACAAGAAAGGAAAGCGCTGCAATCAGGATTGCACTCACAGCAAAGAAAAAAAGCATCCCCACACCGATCTGTTCCGGCCGCATTTTCCAAAACGCAAACAAATCCAGCACTGTCAATATACCTGTCACCGCACCCGGAAGCATACTGCTGCGCAGATTCCGTTTCCATCCCACACAGTAGGTCTGCCACCAGAGAAAGGATTGATCCCGCAAACTGCGCAGAATCAAATCCAGCAGTGCCGTCAGCTGCGGAGCTGCGATCATGCCCCCAAGCGCACCGCCTAAAAACAGCATTGGAACATCTCCTGTCTCAACGCTTAAAAGAATGACCGCCCCAAGAGGAATCAAACTCACAAAAAACAGCAGCCCCGCAGTCAGCAGCTTGATGAAATCCCGATCCAAGACCTCCCAAAAACGTGCCGCCCCTTTTTCTCGCGGAATGACCGCTCCGCTTTCGTCATTTAATTCCATAAATGTTCCCCCTGTTCTGCCTTTCCCATTGTCCATGATTATGGTTTCCAGTATATCTCTTTTCTCCGGATTTTTCCAGAGGAAACCCGCTCAAAATCGTCTCAGCTCTCACTGAGAAGACGTATCCAATGGAGCAAGCTCCATCAAACCTCCCACGGTCGCAGGGATTCGCATCACCCGGGTGTCCGCTTTCACAATACGCTCCTCCAATACCGCTCCAGTGCAGTCCTTTCTCACCAGATGAAAGGATTTTCCCTGTGCTGTTTCCACATAGAAAGCATCACTGCTGCTCCCGTTCAACACCGTCAGTTTCTTTCCTTCCAATGCCCGAACCGTTCGATTTCCGGAGTACAGGGCAATCATCTGCTGAGAATCATTTGTTACCTGCACCTGAGGATACAAATTGTGCGGCTCCAACGCCTCCAGCGGAGTGTGCAGAAGAAGCTGCTGATTCTGCTGCATGAATTGCAACCAGAATTCCAGTGTTTTTTTCTGCCGCAGAGACATGTTTTCCAACAAAATAGAAATCTGAACCGTGGAAAAAATACAGGCAATCAATTGCAGGGCAATATTTTCCGCATCCTCCCCATCATGCCACATCAGCATATCCGAATGAATCGCCGTTCGTCCGCTCAGCAATCGCAGGTCTACAATTCCCACACGGTTGGTGAGTGCAGAGTTGGGGCAGTCATTGACCCGAAAAATATTTCCGTATTTTCGGATATGCGGGCCAATATAAGGCTGGCGGAATTCCAGCATGATATCCGGGCGAATCGCTTTGAGACTCTGCGCAACATCTAGCATCAGGCGATCCACCGCAATCTGTACGCTGGAGCAGTCCATTCCCTCACAGAAATCCGCCGCATTGTCCCGACCGGAAAACTGGCCTATGAAATCCAGCTTCAGCCCGTCAATGTCATATTCCTTCACCGCGTCTACATAGGTCTGAACCAGATATTCCCGGACATCCGGATATCTTGGGTCCAGGACGCCTGCCCCCAAACGATCAATTTGATAAAGCAGTTTATTCCGGAACCGCTCCCACACCTTCGACTTCTTTCCAACAAACGGTACGCTATACCACAGCATATATTTCATACCAATTGCATGAACATTGGCAACATGCCGCTTCATATCCGGAAATTTCCCATGATCGGGCTGCCAGTCCCCGCAGAACGCATATCCGCGGTTATTATCATCTGTCTGCCATCCGTCATCTACGATAATCGTCCGAAACCCTGCCGCGGCTGCCAGTCGGCACTGCTGCTCCAGCACATCGGACTGCATCATCTGATGATAGGAATACCATGTGGAATACATTGGCTGGCGAGCGCAGTCCGGTGATTCCATCGGTTGGATTGCGCAATCATGCTCCCACCATTGCGACACTTCCCGCAGCGCTGTGCTGAAGCTGACCGCTCTGGTGTCCAATCGAATCACAATCTCTTGATCCGTCTGGTCGTTTTGCATCCGAGGCAGTTCAACCCGAATGTGAAAGGTTCCATCCTCTTCATGGATTCCCGGTGCAATGTACACTTTTTCCGCAGCCTCAGACAGCGCAACCGTGCATCGGTTTACAGACGCCTCACTGAAAACAGCCACCACCGGCGCAGACTTCGAGATCATTGTAGAATACGGCTCGCTCCAATCCGCCAGATTGGAACGGTCCGTGCCGCTTCCCGGATGCCATACACCCGCGCAGTCCAGGTATGGAAAGCTCAACTCCACGGCATTTTTCTCACTTGCCCCGGAAAATCTGTAAATCAGTTCCTGTACAAAGGGCTGAACTGTGACCGTTTGATTGGGCTGCGGATTCATTGTGATGGATAATTCTTTCATAACAAGCTCCTTTTTCTAACCCTTCACCGCACCGAGTGTAATACCTCCGACAAAATATTTTTGCAGGAAAGGATAAATCATAATAATCGGAAGTACGACTACAACGGTTGTCGCCGCGCGCATCGTCACCGGCTGAATCGAACGCATTGCCTGACTCAGCTCCTGCGCATCCATAAGCTTGCTCAGGGCATCCGCTTGATTCAAAAGTCTGTAAAGGATGATCTGCAGATTGTCCCACACACCGTTCCTGCTGTACAGAGATACATCAAACCAGGAATTCCAGTGCCCCACGCCGATGTAGACCGCCAGACACGCAAGCATTGGCAGTGACAGCGGCAGCACTATCTTAGAAAACACCACAAGCTCGCTTGCTCCATCAATCCGAGCCGACTCCAGCATTGATTCCGGAAGCCCCTGAATATACGAAGATGCCAAAAGCATATAATAAGCGCTGAACAGCCCCGGAATAATATACACCGAAAAGGTATTCATAAAGCCCAGTCTGACCATCAGTAAATAGGTGGGAATCAGACCGCCGCTGAAATACATGGTAACCAAAAACAAAATCCGCATGAATTTGCGGCCATAAAATCTCCGGCAGGAAACAATATATCCAAGCAGCGCATTACAGATTACCGCCGTAGTTGTTCCAACGACCACCCGTAGAACCGACACCCAGAATCCCCGCCACAAGTCACTGTTGGAAAAGACGAATTCGTAGTTTGCAAGGGAAAACACTCTTGGCCAGAGGTAAATTCCGCCGCGAACCGCGTCGCTTCCTTCATTGAATGACAGGGCCAGAATATTCAAAAACGGGAAAACCATCAGGACTGTAAAAATCAGCATAAAAAGGCCGTTAAAGAAGTTAAATACCTTTCTCCCCGTTGTATCTTTCAGATAAGCAACTTTTTCCATGGGTACCTCCTTAGAAGATCGCAGACTCGCCAAACCGCTTGGAAATTTTGTTCGCAGTCAGCACCAGAATAAACCCGATCACAGACTTCATCAGACTGACCGCCGTGGACATGGAGTAATACCCCTCCTGAACACCGTAGCGGTAGGTATAGGTGTCAAAAACATCCCAGTATGCCATGGTGGAGGCATTACCGATAATCAAATGATAATCGAATCCAGCACTCAATAAGCTTCCGATTCCCAGAATAAACATCAAAATGATCGTCGGGCGAATGGATGGGAGCGTAATATGCCAGACCAAGCCGAATCGGCCCAATCCGTCCAGCACCCCTGCTTCATACAGCCCCTGATCGACTCCGGATATTGCAGACAGATAGATGATTGCAGACCATCCGATGCCCTTCCAAATGTTGACCAGCAGGTAAATCACCCAGTAGTATTTGCCTTCTGTCAAAAACGGAATATACTCATCAATTACTCCAAAATGCAGCAGAATATTATTCAGTGTCCCCTCGGAGGACAGAAGATTATAAACCATGGAGCCTGCAATCACCCATGAAATAAAATGGGGGAGATAGGAAATTGTCTGAATTGGTTTTTTCAGGGAGGGCCGCTTGACCTCACTGAGCAGCAATGCAAAAACAACAGGGGCGATAAATCCGATTGTCAGCTGCAAAAGGCTCATTGCCAGCGTATTTCGGAGCAGCCGGAAAAAAATCGGATTTGTCAGAAACGATCTGAAATGCTTCAGTCCCACAAACTGACATTCCCACAGCGCTTTTCCCGGGATGTAATCAAAGAAGGACATCAACACCCCATACATAGGGTAGTAGCAAAAAATCAATGCCCAAATAATAATCGGAATACACAAAATCCAGAGCTGGCGGTCTCTGCGGAAGCTCCGCAAAAGCTCTCCTCGAAAAGTGCCATGGGGATACTTTTCCGAAAGAAGCTGTTTTCTGCCGGTTTTGGTTTCCTCTTTTAAAACATGTTTCACCAAAATACGACCCTTTCTAAAATGGGGTACAGAGGAGTCTCCCTCTGCACCCCGATATAATCTATCGTGTGTATTGTTTTTTTAAGTTATTGCCCGAGATTATGCAGATAGTTCTCCTGCATAATCTGCGTGTAAGCATCGATGCCGGCCGCCTTCAGTGCATCCTGAAGCGCCTTCCAATTGGACTCCAGCTCCGCATCGGACGCAGACATGACACAAACTGGCCAGAACTGGCCCCACGCATCCTTAATCGAGTTTTCCATCATAGAGAATTCAGGTGTCCGATCCAGCACCATCAGAGGCGTGGCATCAAAGATTGTTCCCTCCAGATTTTCGATCATCATTTGTTTCCAAGGATTTTCTTCATACCAGCACTGGTTGGGCCAAATGCAGAATTCCCCATCATCCCAACGGCTGCAGGTGCGGAACAGGTACAAAATACTGCTGCTTCCGCCCAGCTGGAACTCCTTAGAGTAGTCCCAGGTATTGTCGAGAAATGCCTGTTTCGCATCAGGATCAAATTCCCACGTGCCGTCTTCGTGGATCTCCCAGTTTTTAATGATATTTCCCGAGCCATCCATGTCCTCGACACCATTGGGGATTCCCCAATTGAACAGTGCCATTCCAACATCCGTGGACATGAAGTTGATAAACTTCATAATTCCCTCAGGATCCTTTGCCTTGTCTGTAATCATCGTATACGCATAACCCAGATGGTTCTTTCCTGTAATGGTAGCCTGCTTGGCATTCTCAGATTTGAAGCCCAAGTGGAAGTAACGCTGATTTTCGTTCCAATCGGGGTTATTCTTCTGCCAGACCTCATGCCCCTTATTGTAGACCGTCCACCAGTAGCCCACATTGCCGACCAGCCGTTCATTGGCGCATTTTACGCCCCAGTCCTCAAATGTATTCACAAACGCGTCGGGATCCAGATTGCCGTCCCGATAAATCTGATTGAACCACTGCGTCATTTCATATCCTGCATCGGAAAAGGCCCAGTATGTCATCTCGTTCTGATCGTTGATATCCCAACCCTGCTTCAGGCCCCAGTAGCCACCCAGAATCTCCGGATATTCTTCTTCATAAAGACTCAGTGCATAGCGCTTCTCTCCCAAAGCATTGGTGGGGTGTAGCTGCAAAATCTGCTTTATCGCATTGTAATAGTCCTCAGGGGTCTCAATTTTAGGCGCTCCGATCTCCTGATATTCGTCATACCGCAGCGCTGCGCACAAATCGGGCAGCTCTTCTACTGCGCCAACAGAGCGGGGAAGCATATAGAAGCTTCCGTCATCCTCCTCAACCATGCCATAGACATTCCCCATAACCTTCTTGACATTGGACGCAATGTCATTCATATACGGGCTTAAATCGACCGCTCTGCCCTGATCTCGGAATTTCTGTGCAGACGCATAGCTGATCGCCGTGACCACATCTCCATATTCCCCTGACGCCAATGCAAGATTCTGCGCTTCTGCGCCATCCCCGGAGGTCATCTCCACCTGCATATCCACGTTGAATTCCTTCAGAAGGTAATCATGCATATTCTTAAGGCCCTGCTTGGTATTTTCATCCGGAGCGTAGTTTCCACCCAGATGCGAAACTGTGAATTTCAGGGTTTTTTCCGGAATCTCCCAGCCAAAGGCGTTCACCTTCCCCGTCCCCTGATTTGCGGAAGCATCTCCCTGCGGCGCATTGCTGCCGTTTGAAGCACCGCAGGCTGAAAAGCTGCTGAGGCACAATCCAGCAGTCAGCAGCAAAGACACGAAACGGCTCATTTTCTTCATCTTAATTCCTCCTGTTTTTTGAATTTTTTCTCGAGTTTCTATCTACTGGAAAAACTTCTTGGCATAAGTATAACGAGACAATAAAATACACGCAATCTATTTATGTTTCATTCATATGGATTTTTGTTGTATTCTATATATTTTGTATATTTTCTATTGTTTTATATTTTATATTTTAGTTTATTTGCTGTATTTTCGAAATTTTATTATATTTTATAATTTTTTCCGTATCAGAAATGACGATATTCCCTGTATATCCCGATCATTTCCCCGGCGATCTTCCGCGCAATCCTCATACACACTTCCGGTATTCGCAGAAAAATGGACTGGAAACAGCACACATTTTTATTCCTGCTTTTCAATGAGGCTTTTCAAAAATGGCCGCTGAAATAAAAGTCCTCTAAACCAGACGATTCCTCCCATTGGTTTTCTAACTTTTTTGTTCATTTCCGCAGGTTCTTCTTTCTATATGATTTTTCCATTTTTCAGAACATTTTGCTGCATATTGATTTCCCATTCAGGTCGAATCGCTATTTACCTTTTCCCTGCCATATGCTATGATAGTTTCATCATTTTCGCCGATTTTTCCGTTTCCTCCCGTGCAGCTCACCGCATTTCTGCCGTTGGGAGCACCACAATACAGATGGAAGTGCATATTATGACAGACTCACACATTCCCTTTCAGATTTTTTCGGGAAGCTCCGAACACTACATCCACTTTTTTGATGTAACCCCACACTGTGATCTTGCCTTGGGACAGACCGGCTGGCAGATTCCATATTGCAGACCGCTCATGCCTCCGCAGCTCAAATACCATTATGTTCTGCATTTTGTTCGGGCCGGTGAGGGATATTTCCGTTTGAGAGATCGAAATTACCGCATTGTCCCCAATACCTGCTTTTTAATTTATCCCAATCAGCCAACCGTTTACTATACCGACCGGGGCGGAACCTGGGAGTATTTCTGGGTTGGTCTTGTCGGATCGGACGTGGAACGGATTCTCTCCACCATTGGCTTCTCTCCGGACCATCAGGCAATGCTCTTTACAAATTCCCACGTCTTTGATCTGGTTCCGGAAATTATCAACTCAGCTTTACAGTATAAGGATGATCCTCTTGGCCTGTCTCTGCACACCATGCCTTTGATTTGTTCTCTGCTGTTCCTCCTGATTGAGGAAGCCCGCAGCAACACCTTGTCCTATCTGGACTACACCCCTGTGGATAACAGCTACCTGATGAATCAGCGTCATGACGGAAATAAATATGTGAAACTCGCCACCCAATATATTGAAAAACATTACCGTGAACCTATTACTGTTGAGCGTATTGCGGAATATCTCCATCTGAATCGCAGCTATCTTTCTACCCTGTTCAAGGTCAACACCCATATTTCTCTGAAACAATATCTTCAGCAGTACCGAATTATGCTTGCCACGCATTTTCTTTGTGAAACTACGCTCAGCGTAACAGAAATCGCCGCAGAGGTGGGATTTCGAGACCCTCTTTATTTTTCCCGCATCTTTAAAGCACACCTCGGCATATCTCCTACCGAATACAGAATGCAGCAGCTTCCTGCCCCCTTCCGTCCTGAGGGCACCTCGTTTTTCACAGAAAGCACATTCTGAGTTCCCTCCTCGTTTCAGCAGGCCGGCAGATCTATCTGAGGCCTGCTTTTTCCATTGCACAGCAGATCTCCATTCCGTTTTTCGGGTTAATGACATTTGTCTGCCATTTTTCCCGATAAATATACAACATAAATTTATTAGAACAAAACAAAATTCCATGTTCTGCTTGAATTTTTCTGATATGATGATACTGGACTTGCTGATTACTCCGGTTTCAGTCCGATCCGATTGCGTCAGCATTGCACGAAAGGAGTCTTTTCAATGGGAATTACATACCACGAAAATACGCATATCTTCCACCTCTTCACGGAATCTACCAGCTATCAGATTCTGCTCTTCCAAAATGCCTATCCGCTCCATCTTTACTGGGGACATCGGATTTTGGAGGATCTGCCCGCTTCTCATCTGGAAACGGCCTACCGCCGAAATACGATACTGACCCAGACCCCCATCGATGATCCCATGTTCTCCCGGGAATATCTGCCCTTTGAATACCCGTGTTATGGTACCTCCGATTTCCGTTCTCCGGCTTATCAGACCGTTGACTGCGACGGATATCGGATCACGGATCCACGCTATATCCGTCATCAGATTCTGCCCGGAAAGCCTTCCATGGGGCCGCTGCCCTCAAGCTGCTGTGAATCTGATGATGAAGCGCAGACGCTTATCATTACCCTGCTGGATCGGCCGCACAACCTTCAGATTGACCTGTATTATACCGTCTTCCCTGCATATGATGTCATTACGCGGCACACAGAATTTACAAATCTTTCCGACCGCCCGATTCATTTGACCCGGGCACTGTCTGTAAGTCTGGATATCAAGCACGGTCCGGCGCAAATGATGGAGCTTTGCGGCACCGCACTGCGGGAAACCCATGTAGAACGAAGATCCCTCGGCACCGGCATGAACGGTTTTGAAAGCCGCCGTGGGTTCTCGTCCCATCAGCACAATCCCTTTGTGGCACTGATGAACGAAGATACCACAGAAACCTCCGGCGAAGTATTTGCCCTGAGTTTGGTCTACAGCGGCAGTTTTACCATGCAGGCGGAGCGTGATATGTACGGCGGCATCCGGCTGCAAAGCGGAATCAACCCCTGTGAATTCGACTGGCTGCTAACTTCCGGCGAGAAATTCCATACGCCGGAGGCTCTGATGGTATATAGCTGCTGTGGTCTGGAGCGGATGTCTCTGACATTTCACCATTTTCTGCGGGAGCGAATTGCCCGGGGCCGATTTCGCTTTGAACCGCGGCCAATTCTTCTCAACACCTGGGAGGCATGTTACTTTACATTTACCCAGGAAAGCATTATGACCCTTGCAAAAGCCGCAGCAAAAGCCGGAATCGAGCTGCTGGTGCTCGATGACGGGTGGTTTGGCCGCCGTGACAACGATCATTCCTCTCTCGGGGACTGGTATCCGGATCACACCAAACTTCCGAATGGCATCTCCGGACTTTGCGAAGAAATCAATTCTCTGGGGCTTCAGATGGGTCTGTGGTTTGAACCGGAAATGGTGTCTCCGGACAGTGCGCTTTATCGCGCGCATCCAGACTGGTGCATCCATGTTCCCGGATACCCCCGTACCCAGTGGCGCCACCAGCTTGTATTGGATCTCAGCCGAAAGGACGTCTGCGACTATCTGGTTCAGTCTGTCAGCAGTATTCTTTCCAGCTGCCCGATTCAATATGTCAAGTGGGACTGCAATCGCCGCATCACAGAAGCTGCCTCGGAGCTTCTGCCTGCCGAGCGTTCCGGTGAATTCTTTCATCGCTATATGCTGGGTCTTTATGATGTTCTTCAGAGAATCACCTCCCGGTTTCCCGATGTTCTCTTTGAAAACTGCGCGTCCGGCGGCGGTCGATTCGATCCGGCTATGATGTGCTATTTTTCGCAAAACTGGGCAAGTGACAACACGGACGCAGTCAGCCGCCTGAAAATTCAGCACGGCGCATCCATGGTCTATCCCCCACTCTGGATTACTTCCCACATTTCTGCCTCTCCGAACCATCAGCTGGATCGCCCTACCCCCATGGAATTTCGGCAGCATGTCAGCCAGCCCTTTAATCTGGGCTACGAGCTGAATCTGCTTCAGATGTCCGATTCCGAACTGGCGGCTGTGGCCCAGCAGATCAAAACCTATCAACAGCTTCGCCCACTGATACAATTCGGTGATTTCTACCGTCTGCGGAGTCCATTTGACGGAAACGAAACCGCATGGATGATTTCAGCAGAACACGGCCGCCATATTCTGGTATGGTACTATAAGCCCTATGCGCAAGCCGAGGAAGCTTATCTTGGAATCAAGCTTCGACATCTGGACGAAACCGCCCACTATCGGCTCTTAGACTCCGATCAGATTTACAGCGGCAGTACGTTAATGTATGCAGGATTGACCATCGACTGGCATAATGGCGATCATTTCAGTCAATTCTGGCACTTTGAGCGGATAGCGGATGCTGCGGTTTCAACGGAAGCTGTACAGGAGGAATCTCTATGATAAAAGGACAGATTGAATTTGAATGCAGCGACCCCATTCTGACTCAGGGGTTCTCCTGGGCGAAAAAGCAGGCCCTTTCCTATTCCCACGAATCCGATCCTGTGGGTGACTGGTACGAGGCTGCACTTCCGGGCCGAGAAGCGTTCTGTATGCGGGATGTTTCCCATCAAGCCCGCGGCGCTCATATTCTGGGTCTGGAGCACCATACAAAAAATATGCTGCGCCGTTTTGCTCAGTCTATTTCTGTCAGCCGTGACTATTGCTGTTACTGGGAAATCAATCGAGAGAATATGCCCGCACCTGCTGACTATATTTCTGATGAGGATTTCTGGTACAATCTTCCTGCAAATTTTGATTTGCTGGACGCCTGCTTCCGCATGTATGGTCTGACCGGTGATGAGGACTATATCCATGATCCGGATTTCTGTCGGTTTTATGATCTATCCATGAATGAGTACATCCGCTGTTGGGATGCCAACGGCGACGGTATTCCCGAACGCAAGGCAGGTGTCTGGCGGCGGGGAATTCCGTCGTATAATGAAACAGATCATGTCAATGCCATTCAGATGCTCGATATGCTCAGTGCACAGCAGCGGGCTTACCGCTCTTATGCTCAGATCAAACAGATGCAGGGCGATCCTCTTGCCGCAAAGAAGGCTCTGGATACCGCAGAGTCCCTATGCCAGCAAATCGACAGCTGGTGGGATTCCTCACAGGAACGGTTTTATTTTCTCAAACGAGAGGATGGATCCTTTGACCATCTCGCCTGCGCCACCTGCGAAGAGCCGCTCTATTTTGGTGCGATTCAAGATGAAGCCAAAGTCCGAGCCACACTGAATCAGCTCCACGAAAAGGGACTTCACGGCGTTCCTGTAGAGATTCTTTCCCACATGGCGGAAATCTTTTATCGATACAAAGATCCGGAGCGTGGAGCCTATTGGCTGCGTCGAATGATTGATCCCCAGCTGCATCGCCGAGAATATCCGGAATTGTCTTATGCGGTGGTTGCGGACATTATCTGTGACATGGTCGGCATTTCCTATGAGCCTTCCTCCAGATCGATTACCGTTACGCCCAATCTTCCTGCATCTGTTTCTACCGCCGTCGTGCGGAATCTGCCTGTATATGGTACACAGGCAGACGTGTGGATCGAAAACAGCCGTGTTCGGATTGAATATCATTCCTGAAAGAATCCGTATTTTTCTTGCCGTGGTGTCAGCTTCATCCATGGATAGACCCTCCCGATCTTTTCCGTCAGAAGAAAAGATCCCCCTGTCTGACAGTCTCCCCGGAATCGCTCCGTGGGGAATCCAATCCCACTTTCTCTTCGCATGATCGCAGAAACAACGCACCTCACAAAGTAGAAAATCCCTGCCACAGAAATTCTGCGGCAGGGATTTGGTTTATGGGTTTGGAATCCAATTGGCATAGAGCGTCATGGAGTCGGTGACCTGATCGGTCTGCATATTCCATTTCTCGCTGTACGACGGATCGCGATACCAGCCCTCGAAGGTATATCCCTCTCTTGTGGGCTGCTGCTGTGTCTCAACCAGCGCACCGTAGTCACATTTTACCGATGCAACATCCGTTCCGCCTCTGGAATCAAATGTCACGACATAGCCGTTGTTCTGAAGGCCCATAACCGTCGCAAGGATGATTACCACAACACACGCAACAATGATGCAGTCCAGCGCCTTCACAGAAATATGCACATGACGATAAAGTCCTCGAAACTTTGGAAGATTCTCCTCTTTTTCTTCTTCCATTACTTCTTCACCAGATACTTACGCATATCCAGAGCGCAGGCGCAGAGGATAATCGCACCCTTGATGATATACAAAGAGGAGGAATTCACACCCAGCATGGTCAGTGCGACGAAGATAATGCGAAGCACGAATACACCGAGAATAATGCCGCTGATCTTGCCGGTACCACCGACAAAGGATACACCACCGATGACACAGGCTGCGATTGCGTCACACTCCAAGTTCATACCGGTGTTTGCTGCGACAGAACCGGAGCGGACACCCTCAACAAAACCGGAGTAGCCGTACATGATGCCGGCCAGCGTATGAACCAGAACCGTCGTCCAGAAGACGTTGACACCGGAGACCTTTGCCGCCTCTGCATTGGAGCCGACTGCGAACATATTCTTGCCGAAGGTAGTCTTGTTCCAGATAAACCACATGATTCCGGTCAGAATAATGGCATAAAGCACATACCATGGCACTGCTACATTGCCCAGACGGAACATTTCTCCGCCAATGGCGTTTTTATACTCCTGGCTCAGGCCGGAGATGGGCTGGCCGTTATTGCCGTTAAGACCGAAGAACCACAGAATGATGCCGTATGTAATCAGCTGCGTTGCCAGAGTGACAATGAAGGGGTGCAGGTTGAATTTTGCAACAAAGAAACCGTTCACAATACCAACCACTGCGCCGATTGCGACTACAATCAGCAGGGTGCAAAGAATCCAGCCGATGGTAACCTCAGGTAGATTCTGAAACATCTTGTTGGTGAAGCCGGTCTTCTGAAGCAGAACACCGGAAACCGCGGCACTCAGGCCCATGACACGTCCGGCAGAAAGGTCTGTACCGGTCAGAACAATACAGCCTGCAATACCCAGTGCCAGAGGCAGGTCAGCAGCCACCTGCGTAATCAGTGTTGCGAGAGATCCCAGAGACAGGAAATTATCCGTTGCAAAGGCAGTGTATACGATAAACAGCGCCATTAGAATATAAAGCGCATTATTGAGAATTCCATCAATCACGATCCGCTTTTTGTCTTTCTTATCTCTTGCTTGGAATTCTGCCGCATTTCTGCTTAATTTTGTTACAGGATTAACCATTTTATATTTCCTCCTTATACATATCTGGCCGCCAATGTCATAATTTCTTCCTGCGTGGTCGTTTTTGCGTCAACCACACCGGCAACCTGTCCGCCGGACATGACGACAATCCGGTCGCACACGCCCAGAAGCTCCGGCATCTCGGAGGAAACCATGAGGACCGTCTTGCCATTGTTTGCGAGATCCAAAATCAGCTGATAAATTTCGTACTTGGCGCCGACGTCAATTCCTCGGGTAGGCTCGTCAAGCAGCAAAACCTCAGGGTCTGTCAAAAGCCATCGTCCGATAATAACCTTCTGCTGATTACCGCCGGAAAGACTGCGGATCTTCGTCTCCTGAGAGGGGGTCTTTGTACGCATCGCATCGATATAACGCTGCGTGTCCTCTTTCTGAGACTTGGAGCTGAGGTAGAACCCACAGCGTTTATGACGATGAAGACTGGAGATCACCGTATTCTCCCGAATATTCAGAATGCTGAAAATACCCGTAGAGCGGCGCTCCTCTGTCAGCAGCGCAAATCCGTTTTTAATGGATTCACGGCTGTTACGGTTGAAAATTTCCTTGCCGTCCAGATAAATCCTTCCCTCCTTGCGGGTGCGGATCCCGAAGAGACTTTCCAGGGTCTCTGTGCGGCCGGAGCTGTCCAAACCGGCAAAACCCAGAACTTCTCCGCGGCGGGCTTCAAAGCTGACATCTCTCAGCTGATTGTACATGCCCGTTATCCCCTCGACCTTGAGGTTTACCTCACCGGGGGTATTGGTCTTAGGAGGAAACTGATTTGTCAGTTCACGTCCGACCATCAGCCGGATAATGTCTGCCATTTCAAGCTCATGTGCGGGTCTTGTGGCAATCCACTGTCCGTCTCGCATAATGGTGATTTCATCGGAGATCCGCTTGATCTCTGCCATTTTATGGGAGATGTATATGATTGCTACACCCCGATCCCGGAGCATGTTAATAATCTTGAACAGATGCTCAACCTCTTCCTCGGTCAGGGAAGATGTCGGCTCGTCAAAAACAATCACCTTTGAATGATAGGAAACCGCCTTGGCAATTTCCACCATCTGGCGCTGGGATACAGGCATGGTGCTCATGATACGTCTGGGATCCACGTCGATCTCCAGCTCCTCAAAGACTTCCTTGGTATCCTTAAGCATCTTGGACTCATTGACCGCAATACCGCCGATCTTGGGGTACCGGCCCAGCCAAAGATTATCCATAACCGAGCGCTTCAATGCTTGGTTCAGTTCCTGATGAACCATGGCAACGCCGTTATCAAGTGCTTCCTTGCTGTTTTTAAAATTGACTTCCTTCCCTTCCAGGAAAATCTGTCCCTCATCCTTGGAATAAATGCCGAACAGACATTTCATCAAGGTAGACTTACCTGCTCCGTTCTCGCCCATCAAGGCATGGACGGTGCCTCGCTTGACTTCCAGAGAAACATGATCCAGTGCTTTGACGCCGGGGAAAGTCTTCGTAATGTCTACCATTTTGAGTAGAACATCATGCTCCATAATGCGTTCCTCCCTCGTATGTGTGTAGTTTTGGATTTGCACAGCTGTGCAGCGGAGAACGGTGAAAACCGCTTTGTGCGTTTCTTCAGTGGTTCTCACCGCTCCCTGCCGGCACCGGGCTTCCATTTAAAAAGGCAGCTGCCGCCTTCGCGACAGCTGCCTGACAGATTCAAAAATGCTGATTATTTGCCGGTGTAGGGCTGGTAAGCAACATACAGCTTAGCGGTGCAGTCCTTCGCAATGCTGAAGATATCACCGGTCACAGCTGCCAGTGCATCGACGGGAGTCTTCTGTGCGGCAATTCCCTCAACAGTCTGACGGATCGCAGCAGCCATGCCCTCAGCGTCCTGCTTGACGGTACCAGCCATGGCACCCTCAGCAATCAGGGACTTTGCGTTCTCAGTGGCGTCAACGCCGAAGACGGGAACGACATGAGCGCCGTCCTTGTTGTAGCCCTTGTTCTGCAGGGTTGCGATAACGCCTTCTGCCATGCCGTCATTGTTGCAGATGACCAGCTCGATCATGTTGCCGTTTGCCTCGTTGTAAGTAACGAAGTTGGTCTCCATGTAATCGGTAGCAGCCTTTGCAGACCACTGGCCGCCCAGGTCAACCTGATATCTGTCGCCTTCTGCCTTGGCAGCATCGAAGTACTCCAGAGTGGGCTTGCCATTTTCAGTCAGGATCTTGTTAGCGTCTTCCACACCGTACTGAGTACGGAAGATTGCCTCGACATTGGATTCGTCGCCCTTGAACATTGCGTAAGAAATCTTGCCGTCGCCGTTGAGGTCGATGTCATCGTAATGCTCGACAACATAGTCACCGACCATCTTGCCCTGCAGGTGGCCTGCTTCGGGAGCATCGGTACCAATGAACACAGCATTGGAATGTGCCTCAAACACGGGCAGATCGGGAGCATCATCCGTACCGATTGCGCGGTTGAAGAAGATTACAGGCAGATCGCCGGCGATGGCCAGGATATCCTCTGCGGTGTCGGGAGAACCGGAAGTAACCTGATTCACAATCAAAATATTGGAGCCGCCTGCCACAGCAGTCTTGATCTGGTCAATCTGCTTGGACTGGTTACCGGCAGCGAACTGGTTGTCGTACTTGATTCCGGCAGCATCCAGCTCCTTGTTCAGAGCTTCACGAACGGTGCTGAGGTAGGGGTCAGCCTCATCATACCAGAAAACGGTGGCCTTGGTGTTGCCGCCCTTGGATTCGCCGCCGTTGCCATCGCTGCCCTTGGTCTCTTCGCCGCCATTGCCGCCGCAGGCAGCCAATGCGCAGACCATAACCAGAGACAGAATCAGTGCAATGATCTTTTTCATTTTTGTTCCTCCTAATCGTTTCTGTGCTGCTTGGCCATTGCCGCCGCAGCCCATCATCGTTCTGATCTTTTCTTTCAGAACCATCATAATTATATCGCAAATGAAAAATAAGTAAATAGGCATTACACCTTCTGAAGGGCGATCTGTCTAAATGTGGATTTTTTTGTGAATTAGTGCTATTTTTATCAATTCATTTTTATTGAAAATTTCTACCAGCTTTTATATTTTTAGATGATAATTTTATCTTTTTCGGATATATATTTGAACATATTATCCAGTTTTTTTAAATTTTTTCGGTTTGAACTATTCATTTTACCCGACACGCACGTATGCCGCCGCTATTCAGAGCCGCAGATTTTTTTGGATGCGCTTACATTTTTACGCATTTTAACAAATCCAATAGTCTGTCCTTTTCGCCCCGTTTGACCGCAAAAAAGTTTGATTTTTCACTTTCTCTATCTCGAAGAAAAGCGCCCCGGAAGAATCTTCCGGGGCGCTTATGGCGGCTGATTATTCCGTTTTGACAAGGGGCTTTGTATGGATCAGAACCGATTCCACCCGATGCGCCTCTGCGCGCTCTACCGTGATTGTCAGCGACTCATAGCAGAAGGATTCTCCCTGCACCGGGATATGCTCCATCTTCTCCATCACCCAACCGCCGACGCTGGTGCTTTCGGATTCGGCATCGATATCAAATCGATCTGAAAAATCTCCCAGTGAGACGGTTCCGTCTACAAGATAAGTATCCTCTGTGATTTTCCGGATCGGCTCTTCTACATCGTCATGCTCATCCCAGATTTCGCCGACCAGTTCCTCCAGAATATCCTCCATCGTCACAATTCCAAGCGTTCCGCCGTATTCATCGACCACAATGGCGATATGAGATTTGGCTGCACGAAGCTGCTGAAGCAGATTGTCGATTTTCTCCGTCTGGTGGACAAACATCGGGGGTACAATGATCTCACGCAGGGGCTTTTCGCTGATGCCACCGCCCACATAGAAATCCTTCTGATGAATCACGCCCACAATATGGTCGATATTCTCCTCATAGACAAGCAGACGGGAAAACCGGGAGGAATCAAATCGCTTCGCCACCTCATCCTTTTCTGAATCAATGCTCACCGCCTCCAGATCAACCCGGTGGGTCAGAATATCCTGTGCCTCCAGGTCCCCGAATTCCACGGCGTTTTTCAGCAAAATTCCCTCTTCGGCATCAATTGCGCCTTCCTGCTGCACCTCGTCCAGCAAAACCAGCAGCTCTTCCTGCGACATTCTGCTCTCTTCCCCAGAATCAAACAGCCGGGCTACCAGCTTCTTCCACTGGGAAAACAGGAAATTCAGCGGCCCGAAAAACCAGATAATTCCACGCAAAATGGGCGCAGAAAACATTGCGAACGCTTCGGGATGGTCCTTGGCGATGCTCTTAGGGGTAATCTCACCGAAAATCAGAACCACAATTGTCACCACTGCCGTTGATACCGTGGCGCCCAGCTCCTGTCCCAGCAGATCCACAAACAGAAGTGTACCGATGGATGCAACTGCAATATTTACGATATTATTACCGATCAGAATGGTTGAAATGAGTTTATCATAGTCCCCTGAGAGCTTCAAGGTCAGCTCCGCACGGTGGTTTCCGCGCTCCGCCATGGTGCGAAGGCGGGTTTTGTTCAGTGAGGAAAAGGCGGTTTCTGTCGCGGAAAAATACCCCGACATCACGATACAGGCAATCATTGCCAGAATACTGTATAACATAATTTGATCTCCTTTATACAATGAAATAAACGATACTTTTTAAAAATGGGTGCAAAAAAGACATACTGATCCCGCAAAAGCGTCAGTATGCCATCGAAAAACAGATCAAATTATAATGCCTTCGCTCACAACTGTCACCGGTACAACTGTCCATCGGAATCCATCACGCTCCTCTAAATTCAAATTGCGCTCATTATAGCGAAACATCTGTGCTTTGTCAATCGAGCTGCCTTGGGATTTAACCGTTTCTTTGCCGATTTTCCGGACTTCCGACCGATTCCGAGCCACCGCCCGTCCAAAAGAAATTTTGGACTTTTTCCTCTCGCACTGATATAATACAGAAAATACGTTTCAGGAGATTCACGATGGAAATTCTTTATTCGGACCGGGATCTGGCCGTTATTGCAAAGCCGGTCGGCATGGATTCTGAACATGAAGTCCCCAATGCGCTCATCGAACAGCTGGGCGGCAAAATATTCCCTGTTCACCGGCTGGACCGCAATGTGGGCGGTGTGATGGTATTTGCCCGCAATTCCAAGGCCGCCGCCGCACTTTCAAAAGCCGTTCAGGATGGCACTATGGTCAAAGAATACCGTGCTCTGGTCCATGGGATACCGCCGGAAAGCGCCGTATGGCAGGACTTTCTTTTTAAGGACAGCCGGAAAAACAAGGTATTCGTTGTAAAAAAAGAGCGTAAAGGCGTAAAAAAAGCCAGTCTGGAATTTGTGCGTCTGTGTGATTCTGACCCATCCCTCGTCCATATCAAACTGCACACCGGACGCAGCCACCAGATTCGGGTGCAATTCGCATCCCGTGGGTTTCCCCTTCTGGGCGATCACAAATACGGTGCCCGGGATGAATACACGGAACCTCGGCTGTTTTCCTGCCGCCTGAGCTTTCCTTGGAACCATGAAACCAAAATCTTTGAGCGGCTACCCGATTGGGGCGCATAACCGCCCCAATCGAGAAATCTTCTCGCTGTTTTGTATGTAAAAACCCCGGCACATGCCGGGGTTTTGTTATTTGGAAAGGAAGGTTTCTTCCCGATTCTGGCAGGTAAACAGCAAAATCTGACTGGTTTTTCCCAATTCCTGCAAAACTTCCATGGCATGACCCATTCTGGTTTCGTCAAAGCGGATCAGCGCATCATCGAGAATCAGCGGTGCCCCGGGACAGAGTACCTCCCATACCGCCAGTCGAAGCGCCAAATACATCTGATCGACGGTGCCGTCACTGCGCCATCGGCTGTTGTGCATCACAGTCTCTTCTTTCCGAGCAGCTGACAGCTCCAGATCCGTTCCAATGGAGAGCTTCGCATACCGTCCCCCTGTCAGTTTGGACAGAAGCTCCTCCGCCCGGCGTGTAATTCTCGGAACAAATCGTCTCTGAAGCTCCTGCTGTGCTGTTTCCAGCGCTGCCTGACTATATTCAATTGCACGGTAATAGCGTTCCAGCTCCCTCTGTCGGTTTTGTGCTGTGTGCATTTGCTGCTGAAGCGTTTCCATTCGGGGCAGAACTTCCATCTGTCCCTGAAGCTGGTCAGCCTGACTTCTCCAAGACCGCAGATTCGCCTCCAGCTGCTCCAGTTCCGATTGTGTCTGCTCCATGGTGTACGCCAAATGGTCTTCCCCTTCCGGCCGCTGCACCGTCTTAACCACGGACAAAAGATCCTGAAGACGCTGTTTTGCAAGCTCCGCGCGGATTTTAGCCTGATCCAGCTCCCCAAGCGCATTGCGCTGCTGCTCCCAGCGGTCCAGTGTCTCATCCAGTTCCTCCATACGCGCTTCCCGTCTTGCCAGTTCCTGCCCGCGTTTTTTCTCTCTTCGGCTGTAACGTACAGCGGCACCGACTCCAATCACTCCCAGTATCATCCCTCCGGCAATCAACAGAATTCCCGGAATCTTCCATTTCCCAAGCCATAGCAATGCACCGCCGGCCATGCAAAGTGCTGCCGCCGCTGCCGTAGCAGCAATCGCCGGAGCCGCCGATCCGGATGAAATCTCCACAGGCATCTCCAGCTGATCCCGAAGATCATATCCCTGCCGCAGCTTCTGCTCCAACACATCCCGGGAAGGGGCTTCGACGCAGACTTTCTCCAGTGTCTCCACCGCATTTCGGGCGTCCTTGGCCTGCTGTGCTGCCGCTTCCAGTCGATTTCTCTGCTCTATGGATGCCTCATACTCGCACATCTTTGCATGAAGCTGCAATTCCCGCATTCTCTGACTGCCCTGATCCAGCTCGTCCCGATAGACCTTCAGTCGCTCCTGATAGGACTGAATCTGCTGTATCTGGCTCCGAAGCGTCACAATCTCCTGCTGTGTTTCGGGCAGAAGACCGGATTTATGATACCGGATTTGCCGTTTCAGTTCTGCCAGTCGGTGTCCGAGACGTTCTGCGCTGCCGCTTTCATCGCCGGTTGTGACAAGGGCATTGAGTCTGCGCCGCAGCGCATCATCCGCCGCCACAGGAAGATCCGAAAACTTCACAAAAGCGCTGCGGCAGAATACGCTTTTTTCCACTCCAAGCAGCAGTTCTCCGCAGTTTTCTCCGGTCATCCCCGGAACAGGCAGGCCGGTGTCCGTCTCATAAGCCCGAAATTCGCCCATCGGCGTTTTTCCGGATTTGCGCTCAATGGTAATCTTCCGCCCCTGATGCTCCAGCTGCACAACCCCTTCCATGGGTTTTCCGGACCACGGTGCATATTTTTCCTTGACGCACAGCGCAGACTTCGTGCTTCTTTCCCGAGTATCCACGCCGTAGAGCATTGCCGTCAGAAACGCGCACCATGTGCTTTTTCCCCATTCATTCGGCGCTGTAATGACACTCAGCCCACTTCCGAAGGAAAGTTTTGCATGATCCAGCTTTCCGAAGGTTGCTTCCATTTCCAGAATTCTCATGGCAGCTCCACCTCCATTCCACGCAGAATCTGGTGGGAAATCTTCGCTGCCAAACGCAGATCCTGCTGTACCTGCTCCTCCTGTCCCTCGGCCGAATCCCGAAGAATCGAAAAAAACATACCTTCCAGCGTATCTTCTCCCGCAGTCTCCCACAGGTCCGTGGAAAGAATCGTCTCATCCAGAAACGTCAAATTCGGATACCCCGGAATTCCCGTATGTATAAAATCCAGCTGATCCGGACTGGCTTCTCCCGTCAGGTGAATCCGGTAAAAATCCTCGCTTCCTCCTCCGGGCAGTACCTGAAGCACTGCATCGAGGGGGTTCTCTCCGGCAGGCACCGCAGCATCATAGAATCGGGTGGAATCAATCGGAAGAAATCTGGCTGACGCACGGTGCTCCAGCTCTGTAATCAGCACCCCTTTGGTTCCTGTCTCGTCATATCCATGCCCCATCGGGCATCCGGGCCATGCGCACACTCCCGCACCGGCATCAAATCCGCCGACTGCATGGATATGTCCCAGTGCCAGATAATCAAGCCCTGCCTCCTGCACCTGCCCTGCCGTCACCGGACAATAGGGTGAATGAACATTGGACGCATCCCCGTGAAGCGCCATAATCGCATATTTTTCATCGCAGGATGCTTGAAACCCTTCTAAAAGCCCCGGGCAGTTCTGTCCGGTGAATGCCGCGCCGTATACTCGGCAGTCCAGCTGTGCAATGCGGACGGAGGTAATCTCCTGACTGCGGAAAATATGGACATTCTCCGGCCAGTTCTCCCGAAACCATGGGCTGTTCTGCCCAAAATAGTCATGATTTCCCGGTGCCACAAATACAGGCACACGCATATTCTGCAATGCGTGAAAGACGCTTTCATAGCCGCTTTTTGTATAGGGTCCGTCAAACAGATCTCCGCACAGCAGTACAAGATCGCAGCCTTCCCGAAGGCAGATTTGGGCAATGCGGTCCGGAATGCGGAGCATCTGATCCCGCAGGAGCTGCCGCTGCGTCTGGGAAAACTGGCGCAGCGGTGCATCGATGTGCCAATCGGCACTGTGAAGAATCTTAATCATGGACATCCGCTCTTTCTACTCTGATACATTTTCCCGTGGCAGAATCAATGGTAAACAGCACCCCATTGAGCTTGGTGGGACCGTCTGCGCACTGATATCTGGCGTAAAGCTCCCCCCGGAATTTATCCACGGAGAGCTTCGGCTGAATGCCCAGCACGGAGACCGCCGGACCGGTCATTCCCAAGTCCGTAATATATCCGGTGCCTTTCGGCAGAATCTGAGGGTCTGCGGTGGGCACATGGGTGTGGGTTCCCCATACCGCACTGACCTTTCCGTCCAGCATATATCCCATGGCCAGTTTTTCCGAAGTCGCTTCCGCGTGCATCTCCACAAAAATATATTTGGTGTCGATTTTCTTTAAAATTTTGTCCATAAGAAGGAAGGGATTGTCCGGCGTGTAATCCATACCGCAGCGTCCGATCAGATCCACAACCGCAATCTCACCGATCTTCGTCTCATAAATCCCCCAACCTCGTCCGGGCTGCTGGGGTGGAAGATTCGCCGGACGCAGCACATAGGGGCTGTCCTCCAGAAACGGAACAATTTCTCTGCGGGAAAAGGTATGATTTCCCATGGTAATCACATCGGCCCCTGCATCCAGAATTTCCTCTCCCTGACGGGGTGTCATTCCCAGATTACTGGCATTCTCTCCGTTTACTATGACAAAATCCGCCTTTGTCTCCCGTTTGAGCTTCCGCAGACTGCGGCACAGCCGATCCATTCCCGGTTCTCCGACCACATCGCCTACGGCCAGCACCTTAAACTCCATTGTATCTCCTCCTGGGTGATAATTTTATAATAGTATATACGAAATTTCCTCTTCCTGCAATCCGGTCTTTTTTCCTGTGCCTCCTGCATACACTTTGGTAAACTTGTGAGGAGGGATTGCTTTGAAACGTGTTGGTTGTATGCTGCTGGCGCTTTTGCTCCTGCTGGCGGCAACGATTCCCGCTGTCCGGGCGGAAACGCCCCAATATTCCGGAAAATCCTATTGTCTAATTGATGCTGCTACCGGAAAAACGCTGCTGGCGCACAATGAGCATGAGGCGCTTGCTCCCGCCAGCGTCACCAAAATTATGACGCTTCTGCTTATTATGGAAGCCATAGACAACGGCCAGATCGGATGGAATGATCCGGTTACCGCCTCCGAAGCCGCCGCCGCCAAAGGCGGCAGTCAGGTTTATCTGAAGGTCGGAGAAACCATGTGTGTTGAAGAGATGGTCAAATCCATCACTGTATCCTCCGCCAATGACTGTGCCTGTGCCATGGCGGAACTGCTGTGCGGCACCGAAAGTGCCTTCGTAGAAAGAATGAACAGCCGGGCAAACGAGCTTGGCATGGAAAATACCCATTTTGTCAATTGCACCGGTCTTGATGACAGTCCTGAGGCTTCCGGACATAAAACCAGCGCTTACGATATCGCCCTGATGTCCCGAGAGCTGCTGACCAAGCATCCCGATATCAAAAAATATACCACCATCTGGATGGATTCTGTCCGTAACGGCGCTTTCGGTCTGAGCAATACCAATAAGCTTGTGCGTTTCTATCCCGGTTGTACCGGTCTTAAAACAGGGTTCACCGCATCCGCCGGATACTGTCTTTCCGCCTCTGCCCTGCGGGACGGCATGGAGCTGATTGCAGTTGTGATGGGCTGCGAAACCTCCGCAGACCGCTTTGCCACCTGCCGCCAGCTGTTGGATTACGGGTTTGCCGGCTATGCCCTGTACACCGTCGATATCCCCCATACCGAAGGTATCCCCATCAAACTAGGCACGAAAAAATCCATTGTCCCTGTACCGGAGAAAGAGGCCCAGCTTTTGGTTCCCAAATCCGAGCTTTCCGGCATTACTGCCGACATAACCCTCCTGCCGGAGCTGACTGCTCCCATCCAAAAGGGCAGTGAACTGGGACAGGTTCTCGTCCGCAGCGGCGACAAGGAACTGGCTCGAATCTCGCTGATCGCTCCCGAGACTGTAGAAAAGCTTGGATGGTTCGATCTCTTCCGTCTCATCATGTCGAAAATGGCCATGGCCGCATAAGAGAGGTATCTTGCGGCATCGTCCTATACACTTGTTGTACCATCTTCACCGATTGTTTTATGAGAAATAGCCAAAAACGACTTTTGAAATCCGTCAGGATTCCCGATTGCATCCTTTTTGGATTCATGGTATCATTTAACCATATCGGTGAAACGTGTGTCTACTCCACAAAATAGCCGCGTTTTGCTAAATAAGGAGGATATTTTTACCCGCAAGACTCGCGGTGCGGCAGTGTGGAGACCTGTCGTAATGCAGTGTCACCTTTTCATTGGTGACTGCGAGATCATACGCGCGGAGGCGGTATGGTTAGAGTCCGGAAAGCTATGGCAAGTTTAACTCTGAAGAATGTCAAGAAGATCTACCCGTTCAGCGGCGACGACGAGAAGGCAAACAAGAAGAAAAAGAAGAAGGGTGAGGAGCCCAAGAAGACCAACCTGCAGATCACTGACAAGGGTGTTGTTGCAGTTCAGGAATTCAACCTTGAGATCAAGGATAAGGAATTCATCGTTCTGGTCGGTCCCTCCGGCTGTGGTAAGTCCACCACCCTGCGTATGATCGCAGGTCTGGAAGAGATCTCCGAAGGCGAGCTGTACATCGGTGACCGTCTGGTCAACGACGTAGCTCCCAAGGACCGCGATATCGCAATGGTCTTCCAGAACTACGCTCTGTACCCCCACATGACTGTCTATGACAACATGGCGTTTGCTCTGAAGCTCCGTCACACCCCCAAGGATGAAATCGACAAGGCTGTTAAGCAGGCTGCTGAGATTCTGGATATCACCCAGTATCTGGGCCGTAAGCCCAAGGCACTGTCCGGCGGTCAGCGTCAGCGTGTTGCCATCGGCCGTGCAATCGTCCGTGATCCTCAGGTCATGCTGATGGACGAGCCTCTGTCCAACCTGGACGCAAAGCTGCGTAACCAGATGCGTGCCGAGATCATCAAGCTGCGTGAGCGTATCAATACTACCTTTATCTACGTTACCCATGACCAGACTGAGGCTATGACTCTGGG
>JARIAT010000092.1 GCA_029257715.1 Faecousia sp.
GGTAGAGGTCCCAGGACCACCGCCGGTCATGGTGTAGACTAGATCAAATACCTGAAATGACCAGATGGTTCCAAGGGTGACAACGAGATAGGTCACATTGGACAGACCGGGCAGGGTAATGTGGAAAAAGCGCTGGATCGGACTGGCACCGTCAACTTCGGCGGCTTCATAGAGACTGTGGGGGATATTCATAATTCCTGCAAAATAAATGACCAGAAAATAACCCACATTTTTCCAAATAGAGACAATGCAGACACTGAGCATGGAGGTCATCTTGCCCCCGAGCCAGTTCACGGAAGGAATGTGGAAAAAATTCAGAATCGTATTGATGACACCTCTGGGAGACAGCAGGGTAAACCATAGGGTTCCAACTAAAATAGCAGAGGCAATGACGGGAACAAACAGGGAACTTTTGATAAAATTACCGAAATGATTATGGAAAAATTCCGCAATCCATGCGGCAAGAATCAAGGAGAGAACAGTCTGAATCGGAACAGTAACGAGAGTAAAGAAAAACGTATTTTTGAGAGAGGCTCGGACATAGGGGTCCCGAAGCATCCGCACATAATTTTTTACGCCAGCCCATTGCGGCGCCTGAAGTACGTTATAATCCGTGAAGCTGAAATATAAGCTCATCAGAATGGGAATGACAGAAAAAGTAAGGATTAGAATAAGACTGGGCGCAATATACGCAAAGCCCTGAAGGGACTCTTTTTTACGGTTTAACATGAAAACAACTCCTTTATCAAATACGGCGGACAGCTGTCCGCCGTATTGAATGGATCGATCAATTTTTATGCTTATTTCAGTGTATTGGCGTATTCAACCGTTTTTTGGATGGCTTCTTCAGGTGTCAGATCTCCCAGCATCATCAGCTGCAGGTTCTTATACAATGCGTCGCCGACCTTAAAGGCGCCGTCAGCAACATAGAGCGTGTGCAGAGCGTCAACATCTTCATAAATGGGCTTGAATCTTTCATCGTCGAGATATTTGGCATCTTTTGTGAGGGGAGGGAAGGCAGAAATCTCGGAATGGAACTGCTCCATAACAGGTGCGCTGGTGATATATTTAATGAGACTTGCCGCAAGATCCTTATGCTCGCAGGCACTGTTTAGAATCAGTGCATCAGCAGCAGTCCAAGTGGCACGGTTCTGATCTTTGAGGCTCGCAACAAATTCCCAATTGATACCGGCATCAGTAAGAACCTTTCCGGATTTTGCATCCATGGACGCAATGCCGATATTGCCTGCAATAAACTGGTTGCGTAGTTCGGTGCCGACCAGAGACATGGATTCTTCCGTCACAACCTCATATTTGAATTTGAGATCGTGCAGGAACTGAGCTGCTTTGACAGCTGCATCGTTATCCATCAGTGTGATTTCAGATCCATCTTCATTGTAAAGCTCACCGCCGGCCTGCCATAGATATGGATAGTAAAGATTGTTCAGAGCGCCGATTGCAGGGTCGGCCCATTCACCGGCAATCGGCATAACGCCGGGAAGATTGGCTTCTTTGATTTTCAGTGCAACATCAATCAGATCTTGCCATGTGGTGGGAAGCTCGGTAACACCGGCTTTTTCCAGAATGTCCTGATTGAAAAATAAAATACGGGCATTTCCCACGACAAACGGCATCGTGTACTGCTTTCCCTTCACAAAGCCCTGATCCAGATATAGGTAATTATCACGTTCTGCATCGGTTAGATAGCTGTCCAACGGCTCAATGGCCCCCATCTCGATAAAGTCATTGAACATTTCGAGATACATATAACCGACATCAGGACCTTGACCAGAGGAGAAACCGGTGAGATACTTTTCTTCATAATTGCCCCAAGGTGTGATTTCAATTGTTAGATTCACATTGTTTTCTGTTGCCCAAGGCTCCAGTGTGTTGACCCAAAATTCATGGTCAAGCGCGCCGTCATCACCGGCTGCGAAGGGGGGAAGCCATAAAAGAAGATCGGTTTTGTCTCCCTTGGCTTGGCTGTCTCCGTCACTGCTGTTCTGACTGCCGCAGGCGCTGAATATACCGACAACCAATACGAATACAAGAACCATGCTGATTAGTTTTTTCATTGTTTTTCCTCCTTTGAAATGACTGCAAGCAAATTTCTTTGCAGGAACCGATACAAATGATTCCTTTTTCTGCTGTCAATCATATCGAAACAGAGACTGTTTGTAAAGATAAAAAATTGCACTATGACTAAAAATGAATGTAATTTAGATACTTATATTGTTTAATATGACGAATTAAACAGGGGAGGAATAAACATTTTTTGCGAATTCTATGAATTGTTTGCTAACAAATTTTTTGTTTTATGTCGAAAAGTGAAAAAATTCAGGAAAAAGGAAAGAACAGTTAACTTGGCTTTGCATATCGGATTTTCCTGTGATAAGATAGGCTTAGTTCCAAAGAAGATCAGCAGGGAGGGAAGCGGGGGATGTATCGTAAAACACACACAATGCGCTGGCTGCGATCGATTTTAACTATTATGGTCCTAAGCTTGCTGCTTAGTTCGCTTCTGGGCATATATATGCTGAAGGTGTTGGAAAGAAATGTGCTGTCCGCCAATGCTGATGTGATTTCCTATGTGCAGCGGAGTATTGATTCCAGATTGCAGCAGCTCTATCATTATTCCAATGTTGTCGAGATTACGAAAGAGAATATATATCTCAAGAATATAGAAACTCCTGTCTCTGATGTTCCGACGGAAGCTTATCAGTTATCAGAATCCATGAAGAATTATCTTGTTACAAATCCACAGGCAAGGGGAGTATATATTTACTATCCGAGGGCAGATCTGGTTGTGGGGAATATGGGGTGTTTTCAGCCGAGGTCGTATTATGCGCTTCAGCAAGTTCCAGATCGCACGGGTGAGGCACAGTGGCAGCAGATGCTTTTAGAGCAACATGGTAGTAGCTTTATCCTCCTTCCGATTGCCGGTGATCAAAGACTTTGTTATATTCGGCAGACGAAGTCAGTGGGAGAAGTTGTTGCGGTAACCGTGATTGAGGTTGACAGGGAGAAATTGCTTCAGGAATTTACTCCAGAAGAAGCGGACTCCGACGCAGCACTGGCAGTTATGCTGTCAGGGCAAACTGTGGCATACACCGGAAATCAGGAGCTTCTGTCTGTGATACCAAGAATGTATGAACAGTGGAAATCTGGGAACCCATCTGAGATGCGGTTTCAGGGGACAATCGGATTTTTCCACCAGTCAAATCTATCCGGACTGGAATATGTGAATATCAGTTCTTCCGGAACGGTTTTCCGCACTGTTTGGATGACTCTGCGGGTGTGCCTGCTGGGAGCAATGGGATGTTTGGCTTTTGATGTTTTGGCTTCTGTTGCTGTCAGCAGTCGCAATGCAAAACCCCTGAAAAAACTTCTCAGTCAACTGGGGGCCAGTGATTTACCCGGTCAGGATGAATATGAGTTCATCACTGCGCGATTTCAGCAGATGACCACGCAACAGCACCGAAATGAGGAATTGGCTCAAAAGCATCAGAGCTTACTCAATGACGCATTTCTGCATACGGTTTTGCGTGGAGGACTGTATAGCGAGAATGCTGTATTTATGGCGGCAAAGCGCTATGATGTAAGCTTTGAGCATCCATGCTATCAGATTCTGGTGCTATCATGTGTTGGGCAGAGCATTTCAGACGGTGGACCGGAGCGGATACGCATAAGTAGACATTTGGAGTCACTGGGATATGAGTCGCTTGTATCAGCTTTTAACGGACAATATGTCATATTGTTAAATTCCGAGGAATGTCTGTCGGAAGCAGAAAAAGAAGAGGCGGCGAAATTCTTGCTGGACCATATATTTCATGATCTTTCGGCATATGTCGGAATCGGACCGGGATATGACAGCATGGTGGACATCCTTACCAGCTATAACTGTGCGCTTCTCGCCCTGAACCAGTCGGGCAAAACCCCCGGATGTTCGATCTATCATTACACAGAGAATCTTGTACGAACAGGCAGCGGGGATCCCAGCGTTATGCAGGCTTTTACGCATTATATGTATACAAAGGAATTCGGACAGGCGCAAAAGCTGCTTGAGCGGCTCTATACGGAATATCTTCGAACCGGCGGTATCAGAGGAATAGAAATTGTGCGCCAAAATGCGGTAGACAGTCTGATTATCGATGCACTTAAACAGACGCTGCTGCCAGAGAAAGCGGAACAGGCAATGATGAGTCTGATGACAGCCGGACCGCCGGATCAGCACAGAGATCGGATGAATGAAGCGCTTTTGATGCTGATTCGTGAAAGTTCCGTTCCGAAAAGAGAAAAAACTCCGGTTGCTTGTCGTGCAAAGCAATTGATAGACGAGAATTATACAGATTCTATGATGGGGCTGTATATGATATCTGAGCAGTTAAGTGTAAGCAATTCCTATCTATCGACATCTTTTAAGAATACTTATGGAATCAGTATCATCAGCTACATCAACCGCTTGAGAATTGATCGGGCAAAGCAACTGATTCTCAACAGTGAGAAAAGTATCAAAGAGATTGCTCAGGAAGTTGGATTTTCAAGCGATGTAAATTTTATTCGTGTATTTAAAAAAATGGAGAATCTGACACCATCCTCACTTCGCAAGGAAAAGAATAAAATATAAAAAGTACAGGGCTTTGGACCCTGTACTTTTTGAGGAAATATGATATGCTTTTTAACCATCCCAAATACGATTGAAAGCTTGAAAAAAGGCGTGCTTTATGGCGTATAAGACTTTTAAATTAGCGGATGGAAAACAGCAGAAAAACACAGGAGTATAAAGCCATGAAACAGACAAAGACCAACGCAATGCGGATTTTGGATCGTCAAAAAATAGCTTATAAACTGAGAGAATTTCCATTGGATGGGAAGAAAGCTGCGGATCATCTGGATCTTCCGCCTGCCATGATTTTCAAAACCTTGGTGACAACGGATACATCTGGTGGGTATTACGTATTTTGCGTGCCAACCAGCGAAGAGCTGGATCTCAAAAAAGCTGCAAAGGCAGTGGGGGTTAAACGGATTGAAATGCTGAAGCAGAAGGATCTTTTGCCGCTGACCGGATATATCCATGGCGGATGTTCGCCAGTTGGGATGAAGAAACAGTTTCCGACAGTACTGGATACCAGTGCGCAGCAGTGGGAGACGATTGTAGTATCCGCCGGTCATGTGGGGATGCTGATGGAGATTAGTCCCAAAGATTTGATTCAGGTCGTCCATGCCACACTGGAATGGATTACAAAATAAACCAAACCTGAAAGCTGCCGACTATGAACTTGATACAGTGATAAAGAAAGCGCAGGCGAAGGCCTGCGCTTTCTCACATATTTTTGAAGAAATTACACTAGATATGTTTACGGATAAACTGTACCATTGCTTCTGTCAACTGATGGCGCATTGGAATGGAGGTGAAATTATGTCCACCGCATTCAGTTGTCAGAGTTTCGGGATTTGTATAGCATCCGGCATATGTCAGCAAAGTGCGATCATCAACCAACTGATCGTCTTGCGCACGTGCAATAAATACGGGACCATTGTAGCCCTTAGCTTCTTCAAAGGGCATGGGGTGACTTGCCATATCGAAGTTAAAGGCCATATCATACTTGAGACCTTCCATATCAACCCAATTCTGACCGCCCTGACAGACGGCTTCTGCACGTTCCTTGCAGCCGAACCACATACCAGCGCCGGGGCAGATCAGCAGAAGTCCTGCGGGATTGAGCTTAGGAGCACAGGATGCGGCAACATAACCGCCCATGCTCTGACCAGAGAGATAGAGATGGTCAGGATCTGCAAAACTTTGCTGCTGAATCCACGCAAAGATATCTTCGGTATCTTCATAAAGGCCGGTAAAGGTACAGTCTTCAAACTCACCGTCACTCTCACCATTGCCATAGAAGTCAAAACGAATGCAGCCAATGCCACCCTCCGCAAGATCTCTTGCAATTCTGGTGTTCAAGCCTTTATAACCACAGGTTGTTCCGGTAAATCCATGAAGCAGCAAAACACAAGGGACTTTTTCCTCTCCGTCAGGAAGGGTGACATAGCCGCGCAGTGTGTGGCCGTTGCGATTTTCAAAGGATACTTGATGTGTTCTCATGGCTTAACCCTCACGAGCAGCGCGGCGAACCTTGAGTTCTTCCAACATCTCTGCGGTCTTCTTTTTGGTGAGGGGATACAGCCAGGCCAGAACAGCGATGGCAAGACCATAACCCAGAACATACAGACCGGTATATCCCTTCCAGATTGCCTGCGTAACCTCGGGAGTCTGGACAGCGGCATGGATATTGTAGCCGATCAGACCCAAAGCAAAGTTTGACATTGCTGCGGATGCAGCATTTGCCAGCTTCCGGAAGAAAGAGTATGCCGAGTAGACAATGCCTTCGTTGCGCTCGCCGGTTTGCAGCTCATGGTAATCGATTGCGTCATTGACCATAGCCCAGACCAGAACCTGCATACCGGAGGCTCCAATAAAGCAGATGCCGTTGATGATGATAAAGACCATGGGGTTATGGATGGGGACAAAGAAAAGTACTGCATAAATTGCGACAGCAGCGCCGGCACCAATGCAGCACCACTCCTTTTTGCCGAATACATTGGCAAGAGGCTGCGTGATGGCGAAAACGATTACCGCATAAAGAACATTCAGAGGTCCGGAAATGGCCATGGTTTTGACATCGCCAAAGTAATCTTTGAAGAGGTAGGTGTTGAGGCCGTTGACGATTGCGGCGCCAATCATACCGATCAGACTGAAGAGCATAACGCCCAGCAGAGCTTTATTCTTGGAGATTTCCTTGAGTACGTGCAGGTAGTTGAGCTTTTCGCCCTTGGGACGCTCGGGAACAACGACACGCTCTTTGCACCATACACAGGTGATCTGAAGGCAAAGCAGACCAATCAGTGCGAAAATTGCGGCAAGCATCAGGAAACGACCGGCAACGGGCTGGTTGTCAACGTACAGCACCATAGGACCGACAAATACAATGACGGTCATAAAGATGGTGCCGCCCATGGAACGGTAACGAGACAGGGCAGTGCGGTGATTTACTTCGTCGGTCATGACGCTCGACAGGGTGCCGAACGGAACCTGAACGCAGGTGAATACAGCTTCATACAAAACATAAGTAATGAACATATAAGCCAGACGCAGGCCATAAGCCCAGTTGCTGACATTTACAAATCCCAATACAGCCAGAACCGCCATGGGGAAAGAGAATGCACGGATCCAAGGAATGAATTTTCCATTCTTTCTGGCATGAGTAGAGTCTACCAGTGCACCAATGATGGGGTCGTTGATAGCATCCCAGATTTTGGTAATCATCATCAGAATACCAACATGGAACGGATTCACTTTCAGAATCAAGGTGTAGAACACGGACAAATACATGGCGCGGAACTGCTCACTGCAGCAGCAGCCCAGATCGCCGAGGGTGTAGCCAATCTTGTCGCGCATGCCGAACTTACGGACTGGCTGATTAGGGGTATTGCTCATTATTTTTTTCCTCCTTACAAAACACAAAAGTGCACACACACTTCGGATGTATTTATTATAAAGCGTATCGATAAAAAAGGAATTGCAAAAATTAGTTGAAAACTATCGAAAATTGATGTATTATGAAATTATGATGAAAGAATCGTATTTTGCATCCTTAATTTGCACATTATCACAAGGAGAAAACCAGTGAATTACAAAATTTACCAGTATCAGTTCACAGACCCGACACAGAAACGTCTTGCTACGGGGGATAACTACGGCATCCTGATGGTGCTGAGTGGAACGGCACATATTCGTAATTTTTACGGTCTGAGCACAGATGAACTTTTGGTGTGTAAGCCAAAGCAGGCAGTTTATCTGGAGTATTCCGGCGGACGGTATCCATTATTGGCGAATTGGGTGCAGGTTTCTCCGGAACTTATGAAGGCATGTTCCACAGATGCCACAGATATATTGGCTAGTTTTGAGGTCAACACAGAACCAGTGGCAAAAATCCGTGGCAGAAGTGAAATTCTGATGCTTTTGAAAAGTCTGACTTCGCAGCTTGGGGGGATATCAGAGGACAAAGAGGGTTATGCAATGGATTTGCTGGAAGAAAGCTCTATAAAAATGTTCTTGGCACTTGTGATTCGGACATGCGTTCAGTCGGATAAGCATAGGGTCCGCAAGGGGAGTCACTTGGCGTTGGATGAGGTGTTTCGTTATATCAATGCCCACCTGACGGAGGATATCTCTCTGGAGCAGCTGGAACATGTGTTTTTTGTCAGTCGGCATCATTTGATCCGCCAATTTAAGATCCGCACAGGTCAGACGGTCCATCAGTATATTGTTAAGACAAGGCTGGATCGTTGCAGGGTATTGATTGAACAGGGCTATTCCATTACAGAAGTTTACAGAATGGGTGGTTTTGGAAGTTATAATCATTTTTTTCGTGCCTTTAAGCAGGAATATCATATGACGCCAAAGGAGTATTTCCGTTCAGTGGATATCAGACAGGAGACAGATTGTAAAGATTTGGAAAAAAGTGGGAGTTAATAGTTGACAAAGTCATCTTTCTGATTTAGAATCAAAAAACGAAAGGAGGGATAGCATGCAGGAGCAAATGCTTGCGTCCTACATCGATCTCTTCCATCGGGAGGTGTCCTTTTTCTGCGGAGAATCTCTGCGCAAAGAGGGCCTGTCCGTGGGACTGATGTATTTTATTCTTTACGTGTACAGGAATCCGGGCTGTACGCCAATTCAACTCAGCCGAGAGCTGGGGCTGGATCGGGGATATGCGCTTCGCTCGATTCAGAAATTGGTAGAAAGCGGGTTCTTTGAGCGAAAGCCCCATCCTACGGATGGACGAGCGACGGTTCTGTATACCACGGAGAAGGGATCAGAGGTCTTTTTCACTTGTCGGGATTTGCTGCACCGCTGGGATGAGCGGATGCTGGAGGGGATTACCGACGAAGAAAAACAGCAGCTTTTTTCACTGCTGGAAAAGATCCAACGGAAAGGAAAAATTAACGATGTCCAAAGAATCTAATCTGCTTAAGCCGATTAAAGTCGGCAATCTTGTCCTCAAGAACCGCATTATGTTTCCCCCGCTGACCACAAATTATGAGGAACGCGACGGTTCCATTGGTGAGCGCAGCCTTGCGTACTATGAGCGTCTGGCGAAGGGCGGCGTTGGATATGTGGTTATTGGCGACGTGGCACCGGTCAATACTGCAACTCCTACCCCCAAGCTTTATGATGACAGCCAGATCCCAACTTATCAAAAGCTTGCAGATGCGCTGCACGCATATGACTGTAAGCTGGCTCTTCAGGTATTTCATCCGGAATACGATGTGCCTGGTGTGGGCCGCCTGATCCGTGCCTCCATGGGTGCGGGGATGGAGGCTGAGAAAGCAAAGGCAGCCGGTGATATGGAAACCTTCGCTGCAAAGATGGAGGAGAGCAATACATTTCGGAAGCAGGCATTTGCAAAACTGCACCACGATATGCTCCACTTTGAGTCTGAGGCAACTGTCGAGCAGCTGAATGAAATCAAGACTGCCATGGCGGAGTGCGCAAAACGCGCAGAGAAGGCCGGAGTTGATGCAATTGAGGTTCATGGAGATCGTCTGGTTGGATCTCTTTGCTCTGTGGTGCTAAACCATCGTACCGACAACTACGGCGGATGCTTTGAAAACCGTGTCCGGTTTGCGCTGGAGGTTGTCGCAGCTATCCGTGAGGCAGCTCCTTCTATGATGATCGAGTATAAGCTCCCTATTGTTACAAGAAATGCAGACGGAAGTCTGCGTGGTAAGGGCGGTCTTCAGGAGGAAGAAGGCATTGAATTTGCCAAGATGCTGGAAAAGGCCGGTGTTGATATGATTCAGGTTGCGCAGGCAAACCACACCGGCAATATGGGTGATACAATTCCGCCTATGGGTACGGTTCCTTATAACTGGACGCTTCCGGTTGCGGAAAAGGTCAAGAAGGTTGTTTCGATTCCCGTTGCAACGGTTGGACGTGTAGTTACGGCTGAGGCAGGTGAGCAGATTATCGAAAATGGTCAGGCGGATATTATCGGTTATGGCCGCAGCCTGCTGTGTGACCCTGATATTGCAAATAAGGTTGCGCAGGATCTGCCTATCCGCGGCTGCCTGAACTGCAATAAGGGCTGTGTTGATGCGATTGGGGTACGTAAGATTGCATCCTGTGTTCTGAATGCAGAAAATGGCAATGAAGCCACTGTTTCCATTCGCCCCGGTGAAGGAAGCAAGAAGGTTGTGATTATCGGCGGCGGTATTGCAGGCATGGAGGCCGCACGTGTGGCAGCTGTCCGTGGTTACACAGTCAGCCTATACGAGAAATCCGATCGCCTGGGCGGTCAGCTGCATCTTGCAGCAAAGCCTCCCCGCAAGAACGAAATTCTTCGGGCAGTTGAGTTCTTTGAGAAGGAACTGGTTCGGCTTAACGTGAAACTGAACCTCAACAGCGAATGTACGATTGAGGAAATGAACGCAGCAGATGCAGTGATCGTAACGGTCGGTGCCCATAACCTGATTCTGCCCATTGCAGGCGCTGATCGGGAGAATGTTGTCTCGGCATGGGATGTTCTGGGTGGAAAGACTAAGGTCAGCGGCACATGCGCAGTCATCGGCGGTGGATTGGTCGGTACAGAGACAGCAGAGTATCTGCTGGAGCATGGCTGCAAAGTTTCCATTGTCGAAATGATGGATAAGATTGCAAGTGGTGAATCCCCCACGATCATGCCCCTGATCCAGAAGGATTTTGCTGACCACGAGGTTAAGGAATTCGTCAATACAAAAGTCAGCGCCGTTTCAGAGGATGGCAAGGCTGTTTTGGCTATGGATACAGTCAAGAATGAGACTGTGACGATTCCCTGTGATTATGTTGTCATGGCAGTTGGCTCCAAAAAGAACACATTTGATGTGAGTGGTATCACGGCCCCTGTCTATTTTGCAGGCGACTGCGCAGGTGAGCGTACAGCAGATATCGCCAGCGCAATTCGTTCTGCGTATGATGTGGCAAACAGCATTTAATGTCCACAAGATAGACTTCTGAAGTACATTTCACTGAACTTCACAATGCAATCCCCCGTGTAGGTATCTGCACGGGGGATTTTCTGCTGTGTGTCAAAATACAGCGCATCAGTGGGGCAGAATCGAAAATGTGCTGAATTGACAAAAATGATGGCTGTAAGTTGCTTGCATTTGAAAAGATTCACAAAATGGTTAAGATATCCGACGGATAATATGTTATACTTTTTGTAAATTTAATGCAGAAAGAAGAGAAAATGATGATTCAATTACTTGCAGTTGATATGGATGGGACTTGTTTGAATGACAAAAAACAAATCTCTGAACAGACACTGCTTGCACTGAAACGTGCCAATACGGCAGGCATTATGGTTGTCCCAACAACAGGACGAGCACTGAGTTGTCTCCCATATCAGCTTCAAGAGGATCGATTTTTTCGCTATGTTATCAGTTCGAATGGAGCGAGAGTAACGGATCTTGAGACGAATCAGACGCTGTATCGGGCAGAGATTTCATGTCAAGATGTTCAAAATCTTCTACGGGAATGCAGGAAAATTAAATTGGGAGTTTCTGTTCATGTGAACAATCAATTCCTGCTTCAAGGGGAGCTTTTGACGCTGATGGGGCGGATCAGCTATGGTAAGGATATAGACAATACGGTATGTGAAAAGGATATTGCCGCATTTTTGGCGCGGGAGAATGCCGATGTCGAGGAAGTTCAGTTGTTTTTCTTTTCTAAACATACACGGGAAAAACTCAAACGATTGTTGGAGAACTATCCGCAGCTGACCCAGGCGTGGTCGGATCGATATGTGGAGCTTTATTCCCCCATGGCCTCGAAAGGGAAGGCGCTTGCTGCGCTTTCGCGTCATTTGAAGTATACAAAGGATCAGATTGGCTGTATTGGAGATGCAGAAAATGACATTTCGATGTTTGCTGTGTCCGGTATGCGTTATGCTATGGCGAATGCCATTCCGAAATTGAAAGAGAAAGCAGATATGCTGCTTCCGTCTAATAATGATGACGGCGTAGCACGAGCAATATCGTATATTTTTTCAGAAATATAGTGGGGCGAAATGCAGCACTGAGGACTGGGGCGGTCCTCAGTGCTTTAAAATACTTTAAATTAAAGCTTGCATTTTGTAAAAAGATATGCTATTATATCCTAGCACTGAATGTGTGGAATAAAATATCCGGGTGTGGCGAAGTTTGGTATCGCGCTTGAATGGGGTTCAAGAGGCCGCTGGTTCGAATCCAGTCACTCGGACCAAGGGAGTATCCTTATGGGATGCTCCCTTTTTTGCATGATACTGTATTTTAAATCAATAAAGAAAAACGGGGAATCCATGTGAAATACTATCCCGAGGTTTCCATAGTGAAGGCGATTCTGCGCAACGTTTATTCGTTCTTTTTATATAGCTTGTATATAACGCTACAATGTGGAGTATTACAAAAATGGTTTAAATGCGTTTGACTACACATAATAGAATGAAAACATCGGGCGAAGAAACACAATTTTGAAAATACTCAGGGAGGGTGTCCGCAATGCAAAAAAGTGGGAGAAGGTATTGCTTAAAAATCAGAAAGGTTTCTGCGGCATTTTGCTGCATGGCAGTGTTGGGACTAACGGTATTTAACTCGGATGCAGTTCATGCGGAATGTGTAGAGTCTTGTCGGAAAGAAACCCTGATTCACGTTAGTACCGGTCAGACGTATGCGTATTGTGATGACCGTTATGAAATGAATATCGATGTCCCAGAACTTTATGATGCAGGTGCAAGCAGAGCAGTAAAGCAGGTAAACAGGGAAATTGATACCTTTACAGCAGAACTTGCAGAGCAATTTTATGATGAAATGGAAGCAGCTGATAACAAAGGATACGGTGCGCTATACGCTGCCTATGAAGTGCTGACGAATACAGAAAAGTGGTTCTCTATCAAACTTTCCGTCAGCAGTGTCAAGGCAAGCAGTGATAGTTATTATGTAATCTATCATATTGATCGGACAAAAGATGAGATCGTAAAATTCTCGGATTTATTCCGAACCGAGGATGCTTATAAGACTATCAAGAAAACGATTCTGAAGCAGATGAAGCGTCGAATGAAGGAAAATAGGGAACTTGTATATTTTACAGGGAAAGATGCAGCGCTCTGGAGCATTACCGGAGATCAGAATTTCTATTTTAACACAGATGGGGGACTGGTGATTCTGTTTAACCAGTCTCAAGTAGCGCCTGGATTTATGGGAACACCGGAGTTTACAATCGAGGACGGTGTGTCGAATCAACTTCTGAAATCGGAGTATTTGAAAAGCACAAATTAGAAAGGAATGCACCAACCTCACACGAATCGTAAAATTCACGTGAGGTTGGTGTTTTTATGATTCTGTCGCTGAGAAAAATAGTAACTGCTTTTTGAAAAATCCCCTAGTTATAGGGAAATAAGTATGATATAATACCAAGTAGATAATTTTGAATAAAAAAGGAGAAATAATATGCTTTACGAAAAGTATCAGGAAGCTGTTGATCAGTTTATCGCGGAAAACCGTCAGCAGATTATTGCATCCATTAAACGCTTGGTGGACATTCCCAGTGTGGAAGGTCCGGCAGAACCTGGTAAGCCCTTTGGCGCAGGTCCGGCCGCTGCTCTGGAAGAAGGTCTGAAGCTGGCACAGGAGTTGGGACTTCAGACGTATAATAGTGAAAATATGATTGGATGGGCAGAGCTTCAGGGCGAAACAGATCGGCAGATTGCAACCATCACGCATCTGGATGTTGTACCCGAGGGCACTGGATGGAACAGCAATCCATTTGAGATGATCGAGAAAGACGGCTGGCTGATTGGCCGCGGTGTCACAGACGATAAGGGTCCGTCTGTTTTGTGCCTGTATGCGCTGAAATTCCTTAAGGATTATGGGATCCCGCTGAAATACAGCGTTCGCGCGCTGCTGGGTGTGAATGAAGAAACATCCATGCGCGATGTGGACTACTATTTGGAAAAATATCCTGCTCCCGATTTCTGCTTCTCTCCGGATGCAGAGTTCCCCTTGACAAATGGTGAAAAAGGTGGATTCCGGGCGGTGCTGGTCAGCAAGGAATTGAGTGGAAATATTGTTGATTTCTTTGGCGGAGTAGCAAATAATGCCGTTCCCAACCGGGCAACATGTCTCGTTAAGGGGGATATTGTGAAACTAACACCCCATGAAGGCATTACGGTAGAGGAGCAGAATGGACTGATCCGGATTGAGAGCTACGGGAAGAGCGGCCACGCCTCTATGCCGGAGGGAACCGTAAATGCGATTGGCCTGATTGTAGATTATCTGCTGGATCAAAAGCTCTGCTCCGAAAGCGAGCGGGAGTATCTGGAATTCCTGCAAAAGCTTCATCACGCAACAGATGGCAGTGGTGTGGGAATTGCAGCAGAAGATGACATTTTCAGCCCCCTGACCATTATCGGAGGCGTGATTCACATGGAAAACGGCCGCCTTTATCAGAATGTGGACAGCCGCTATCCCACTTCTACGAATGCAGAAAAGATTGCGCAGGGCTTGCGTCATGCAGCGTGCGGCAGTGCAACAGTGGAGTCTGTCAGTGATTCTGTCCCCTTCTACTGCGAGCCGGATCGTCCTGCGGTTCAGGCGCTGATTCATACTTATAATGATGTAACCGGGAAAAATGGAAAGCCGTTTACCATTGGCGGCGGTACATATGCCCGTCATTTCCCGGTGGCGGTTAGTTTTGGACCTGAGGATCACAGCATTCCGCTGCCTGAGTTTGCCGGTCCCATCCATGGTGCGAACGAAGGTGCTCAGATCAGCCAGCTGATGGAATCTCTTAAGATCTATATTCTGTCCCTAATTCGTTTGCAGGAAGTCGAAATCTAAAGGTAGCAAAAGGACTGAGCAGATGAAGCTCAGTCCTTTTATATTTAGATGGGAAATATAGGAGAGGAAGGTATGAAAAAATATTTTCATCATTTAATAGAATTTTTGGTTATAACCTTTGCGACAGCTGAAATCGGTATTTGTATTTTCTTCTTTTTGGCTCCAAGTACGGTTTCAATTGGAAGCTTATCCAGTCTGGCTCTGATTTTAGAGCATTTTATCCCGCTTCCCATGTCCTCGATTGCGATGATTCTAAATATTATCCTGCTGATTGTCGGATTTATTTTTATCGGAACAGGCTTTGGAATTAAGACAATTTACACCTCGCTGCTTCTGCCAATTGTAATTGCCGGATGCGAGAAGTTGTTCCCCAATCAGGGATCTATCATGGGAGACCCATTTTTAGATATGCTGGTGTATATCTTTGTGGTAAATATTGGCGTTGCAATTTTGTTCAATCACAACGCATCGTCCGGCGGTCTGGATATCATCGCAAAGATCCTGAATAAATATTTTCACATGGATCTGGGACAGGCTGTTGCGGCATGTGGATATATTGTTGCAGCAATGTCGGTACTGCTGTATGAGCCACGGATTGTAATATTGAGCTTTTTGGGTACATATTTGTGTGGAATTATTCTGGATCATTTTATTTTTGGCTGGAATATGAAGAAACGGGTCTGTATTATCTCCGAAAAACAGGAGGAAATCAGACAGTTTATATTGACGCAGATCCATAGTGGCGCAACAGTTTATCAGGTAACGGGTGCCTTTAATTCTGAACCTCGTACAGAAATTATTACAATTGTCGATAAGCATGAATATCTGAAACTGATCTCTTTTATCGAAAAGACGGATAAAAACGCATTTGTTACAATATATAATGTCAATAAAATTATCTATAAACCAAGCTACAAGTAATTCTGACTGAAAAGAGACACCCCATCTGCAAACCCTGTGTGATTTACAGGGATCAGATGGGGTGTTTTTAATGCCATACAAAGCTGCCGTATCGTCAAATGCAATTATTCGTTTATGCTGCTTGTTATAGGAAAAGCGACTGTGATTTCTGTTCCATTTCCAGGATTGCTCTGAAGCTCTATGGAAGCCGCATGGAGCCGTGCAGCGTGTTTTACGATGGAAAGACCCAATCCAGTGCCGCCGATTTCTTTGGAGTGGCTTTTGTCCACGCGATAGAATCGCTCGAAAATCCGCTCTTGATGTTCCGGTGGGATACCAATGCCGGTATCACTGACCTTCAGAAAAATGGTCTGGCCGTCCTTTTTCACAGAAACGGAAACGCTTCCGCCTTTATGATTGTATTTTATGGCATTGTCGCAAAGATTGTAAATGATACCGCACAGCAGCTGCGGAATGCCGTTTAGGAAAGCGCTTTCTCCTTCCAGATGTAGTGTGACCTCCGAAGCCTCAGCAACCGGAAGCAAACTGGAAACGGTATCCTTCGCCAGTGCGAAGAGATCGACATTCTCGCGGCTCATACCGCAGGCTCCTTCGTCCAGTCTGGATAATTTGATGATGTCTTCTACCAGATGGATCATACGCTGAGCATCGGTATAAATCTGGTGAGAGAATTTTCGGATATCCTCCGACTTAACCAACCCATTTTCCATCAGTTCTGCGCATCCGGAGATGGTATGCAGCGGTGTTTTCAGCTCGTGAGACACATTGGCGGTAAACTCCCGGCGCATCTCCTCGACTTTTTCCTTCTCTGTCACATCCAGCATCA
>JARIAT010000053.1 GCA_029257715.1 Faecousia sp.
TGTTTGACTCCGCCCGTTACAGCCTGCTTGCCGGAGGCAAGCGGTTAAGACCTGTAATGGTTTTTGATTTCTGCAAAATGTGCGGCGGTGACTGGAAAAATGCTACCGCATTTGCAGCAGCATTGGAAATGATTCATACTTACAGTTTGATTCACGATGATCTTCCTGCTATGGATAATGATGATTTTCGCCGTGGAAAGCCGACAAATCACAAGGTTTATGGGGAAGGTATTGCAATTCTCGCAGGTGACGCACTTTTGACCGCGGCATTCAAAGAGTTGGTGAAACCAGACCTCAGCGCCGAGTCTAAAATTCGGGCTGTGGAATATCTCTCCAACTGTGCCGGTGAAACCGGAATGGTCGGTGGTCAGGTGCTTGACATCATGAGTGAAAAGCGGGAATGTACCGAACAGGAAATTCTGGACATTCAGAATCGGAAGACCGGAGCATTGATCCGTGCCGCCTGTGTACTGGGTGTTATGGCCGGAGGAGGCTCCAGCGAGCAGGAATATGCCGCTGCTGAGTTTGCGGATCATCTTGGTTTGGCTTTCCAGATCCGGGACGATATGTTAGATGTGATTGGTGATGCCGCAAAGCTTGGAAAAGCTGTCGGAACCGATGAAACGAAAAATACCTTTGTCCGGCTTTACGGGTTGGAAAAATGTGCAGATCTGGTTGCATCCCATACGGATGCGGCAATTCAGGCGTTGAAGGCTTTCGACCACTCCGAATTCATGGAACAGCTGGCCTGCAGCCTGACAGCACGGGAATTTTAAACTTTTCTGCGATATCAAAGCGGTCTTCCTAAGGAGACCGCTTTGATTGTTTGTATTGGTTGCACTCACAACTAATATCTGATATAATTCCATTATATTGAACAGGAAAGTGGAGGAACGGATATGGCTGAACATACAAACGAACAAAAATTTGCCCAGATGACTCAGGATCCGGTAGAAAAACTCATTGTCCATTTGGCGGTTCCCTCCATCATCAGTATGCTCATCACGAATATTTACAATATGGCTGACACCTTCTTCATCGGTCAGATCAGCACAAGTGCCTCCGGCGCAGTCGGTGTTGCGTTCTCCGTCATGGCCATCATTCAGGCTCTGGGCTTCTTCTTTGGGCAAGGTGCCGGAGCAAGTCTGTCTCACGCACTTGGAAATCGAGATGAAAAGAGAGCGCAGGAGCTGGCCAATGTCGGTGTATTTTCTTCCATCCTCTGCGGTATTTTGGTAGGCACCCTCGGCCTGCTATTTATCAAACCACTGATCTATTTTCTCGGTGCTACTGAGACGATTTATCCATACTGTATGGACTATTTAAGTATTATTTTTATCGGTGCGCCTTGGATGGCGGCCTCCTTTGTGCTGAACAACCTGCTTCGATTTCAGGGAAATTCTTACCTCGGGATGATTGGTCTGACCATTGGCGGAATTCTTAATATCATTCTTGATCCGGTTTTTATATTCGGCATGAATCTCGGAATTTCCGGAGCGGCCATTGCCACAATTTTCAGTCAGGCAGTCAGCTTCACCATTCTGGTATTTTTGTGCAATACACGGGGTGCTGTACGCATCAGCTTCCGGTCATTTCACCCCAGTAAAAATCACCTTGCATCCATTACCCGCTCCGGTCTTCCTTCATTGCTGCGGCAGGGCGTTGCAAGTGTTGCTACAATCTGTCTCAATGTCTGTGCGCGCCCCTTCGGAGATGCTGCTATCGCAGCCATGGCCATCGTCGGAAAAATCATGCACTTTTCCAACTCCGCAATGCTCGGCTTTGGGCAGGGATTTCAACCTGTCTGCGGCTACAACTATGGTGCCAAGCTCTTCGATCGGGTAAAACGGGGATACTATTTCTGTATCCGGGTTTCCTTCATTGCGCTTGCGTGTATTGCAGTCGCAGAATTTTTCTTCGCTGAGGATATTATTACAATTTTCCGTAAAGGAGATCCGACGGTAATTACCATCGGCGCAAAAGCCCTTCGCTTTCAATGTCTGACGCTCATTTTTAACTCGGTTATCATTTCCAGCAATATGCTTTTGCAGACAACAGGTAGAATGGGGCCGGCCTCCTTCATCAGCATTGCACGGCAGGGGCTGTTTCTGATTCCGGCGCTTCTCATCCTCACAAATACCATCGGTCTTTTGGGACTTCAGATTGCACAGCCTGTGGCCGACACCTGTACACTGTTTTTGGCACTGCCACTGGTTTCCAAATTTCTTCACACGCTGGATGATCCATTCGAACGGCTGCCAGATGCTGCTACGCGAGATTAATTTGAAAGGAATTCCAATATGATTCGAGAAATTATCCACGACCCTGTCTTTCTTGGGCAGAAATCCACATCCGCCACACCGGAAGATCTGGAAGTTGCCAAAGATCTTCTGGATACGCTGAAACATCATGCGGAAGGCTGTGTTGGCATGGCCGCAAATATGATCGGTGTATCCAAGCGGATCATCGTATTTGACAACGAGGGGAGTTACATGGTTATGTTCAATCCAGAAATCGTCAAATCCTCCCAGATCTATGATGCAGAAGAGGGATGCCTGTCACTTTCCGGTATTCGGAAAACAAAGCGTTTTCACTCTATTAAGGTACAATACCAAAATGAATTGTTTCAAACGAGGCTGAAAACCTTTACCGGTTGGACAGCCCAAATCATCCAGCACGAAATCGACCACTGCAACGGAATTCTCATCTAATAAAAAGTATAAGAGGGATTTGTATGAAAAAAGAATGTATTCAGCTGACCGGTCAGTTTCCGCAGCACTATCAGCAGGCCCTGAAAATTCTGGAAGAAGATCTGGGATATGTTTTAGGCAATACAGGTATGCGAATTCACTGCACACAAGCACAGATGCTTTCTGTCGTATCGGACGGAAGCTCCGTCGAGCTTTCCTGGCAGACACCTGTGCAGTTCTACCGCGCACTGAGTCTGATTCCACGACCGCTGGTTTCTTGCAGCATTCAGGAACAGGCCCGGTTCCAATCTGTTGGTCCTATGATCGACTGCTCCAGAAACGCTGTTATCAAACCGGAAACGATCCGTTTTTTGCTGCGTAAAATGGCGCTGATGGGGTTGAATCTCGGTATGGTCTATACGGAGGATACCTATGAAGTTCCGGAACAGCCGTTTTTCGGCTACAAACGGGGTCGCTACCAGATTCAGGAGCTGCGGGAACTGGATGATTATGCAGATCTTCTTGGGATCGAACTGTGTCCCTGTATTCAGACCCTTGGTCATATGAAACAGGTACTTCATTGGCCCGTCTTCCAAAATTATCGGGACAATGAGGAAATCCTACTGGCAGATGACGAAAAAACCTATGAGCTGCTGGAGCAAATGATTCGAGCTGCTTCTGCTCCTTATCGCTCCAAGAAAATCCATCTCGGTATGGATGAAGCATTCGGTGTGGGACTCGGCGCACATCTTCAGCGCTTTGGATATGAAGACCCCCACACAATCATGGGCCGTCATCTAAGCAGAGTTCTCGAAATTACAGATAAGTATGGTCTTGAGGCAATGATCTGGAGTGACATGTATTTTCATCTGGATGGACATTCCTACTACAGCCCTGAGATGCCCTCCGAAAACTCCATAAAAGCCGTAGATCCGAGAGTTACACTTGTCTACTGGGATTATTATCATCATAAAGAACAAGACTACGACGCAATGCTGAAAAAACACGCCCTATTCAATGCGCCTACTGTATTTGCCGGTGGACTCTGGAACTGGTATGGTCCTGCAATTGACTACCCGATTGCAATTGCCAACACCGTTCCGGCACTGAAGTCCTGCATGAAAGCCAAAATTCCACTGGTAATTGCTACAATGTGGGGAGACGACGGCGCTGAATCCAATATCCTTTCTACGCTTCTGGGGCTTCAGCTCTATGCCGAAATAACGTATCATGGGGATTATTTCCCAGAGCAGGTGGCAGATCGATTTGCCAGATGCTGCGACGCCGATGCCAAAGCTTTTCTGGATATCAGCCTACTAAATGTTGTCCCGGGGATTGTATCCAATTCCGATCACCCCAGCAATGTATGCAAGCTTCTGCTGTATCAAGATCCCCTCGTTCAGCTGTTTGAGACTGATACGAAGGATCTACCGATGTCTTCCTATTTCTCCGAGCTTGTACCCAAATATGCCCAGTACGCTCGAGAAAATCCTGCGTATCATCTCCTGTTCGATTTCTGTGCTGCTCTGGCCCTGACACTGTCGCTCAAGTGCAGATGGCATGAAAAGGCTGCGGATACTGTACGGGCAAGGGATCGGGAGACAGCCGCTATTCTGGCGGAGGATCTCAATGCCACAATGGATGCTGCTGAAGCGCTGCGAATCACATGGCGCAAGCTGTGGGATTCTACCAACAAGCCTTACGGGTTTGAGGTCATTGATGCCCGAATGGGCGGTGTACGCGCGCGTCTTGCGACTGCGCAGGAAAAAATGGATTCCTTTGCGAAGGGACAGGTGGATGATATTCCTGAATTGACCGAGCAAAGTCTCCGATATAAGCGAAATCCTGATAATACCTTCGGTTGGATCAATACAATGGCCGAAATCGCCACTCCCAGCAAAATTGATTTCTAATCAAATCAAACACGTGCCTCCTCTGGATGGATTTTTCGTCCAGAGGAGGTTTTTTCCTTATCAGCATAGACCCCTCCGGATCACCTGGTCTTCATAAATAATTAACAAAAATATAATGATTGTTTTGTTGCATTTGTCATGTAATATGGTATAATTTTGAACAGTTCAAATTTGAACAATTCATCGACACACGATTTATAAAAATCTGGTTGATGGGTTGCTCAATGAAGAGAGAATGATCTTCCGACACTGCTTTTGTGTGAGAAGCGGCAATGCGAATCAGCTTCGCCTCGGAAGAAAAGGGAATTATGGAGGGAAATAATCATGTTGAAACTTTTGAAGCGAATGCGCCGCAGAGAAGTCATTATGTGTCTGCTCTGCGGAGTTTTTCTGCTGGGGCAGATTTACTTCGATCTTAAACTGCCCGATTATATGAGCAACCTGACACAACTGATTCAGACCCCCGGCACCCAGATGAGTGACATTTGGATGACCGGCGGAATGATGCTGCTGTGTACCATTTCAAGTGCAATTCTTTGTATTGCCTGCGGCTATCTGTCAGCAAAAGCAGCTTCAGGCTTTACCTATGGTGTTCGAGAAGAGCTATTTCACCATGTCACGGACTTGGGGCAGCAGGAAATGCTTGGCTTTTCTGTTCCCAGTCTGATTACCCGTACCACAAATGATATCACCCAGATTCAGATGGTCATTGCCATGGGACTGCAAGCCCTTATCAAGTCTCCTGTTATGGCTGTATGGGCCATCTTCAAAATTCTCGGAAAAAGCTGGGAGCTGTCTCTTGTGACTGCCGCATTTGTAGTGGTACTGTGTGCCAGTGTTGCCGTGATTGTTTCCACTGTACTTCCGAGATTCCGGATCGTGCAGAAACTGACGGATAAAATCAACCGCATTGCCCGGGAAAATCTCACTGGAATCAATGTTGTTCACGCTTTTAATGCGGAGGCTTTCCAGAATGAGAAATTCGATCATACCAATACGGTTATGAAAAATACACAGCTCAAGAATCAGAGAACCTTTGCCGCAATGCAGCCGCTCATGGGCCTTGGAATGAATGGTCTGTCGCTCAGCATTTTCTGGGTAGGAGCTGCTTTGCTCAGTTCCATTCCTGCCGCTGATCTCGATGCAAAACTGACCATGTTCAGCAACATCGTCGTCTTCAGCACTTATGCTACGTATGTGGTTATGTCATTTATGATGCTTGTGATGATTTTCATGATGCTGCCTGCCGCTCAGGTTTCCGCAGAGCGTATCAATCAGGTGATGAATACCGATCCCACGATCAAAGAAGGACACATCGAAAAGGGGCGCGAAATCGGAAGTGTTGAATTCCGGGATGTGACATTCCGTTATCCGGATGCAGCAGAGGACGATCTGAGCCATATCAGCTTTAAGGTAGAAAAAGGACAAACCTTAGCTGTGATCGGCGCAACAGGAAGCGGCAAAACAACGCTTGTTAGTCTCATTGCCCGATTCTACGATGCGACCTCCGGGCAGGTTCTGGTAGACGGAATCGATGTAAAGGATTATACCTTTGATGCACTCTATAATAAGCTCGGCTATGTAACTCAGAAAGCGGTTATGTTCTCCGGATCTGTGGAAGAAAATGTCGGTTTCGGAAGCAGCATCCACGAGACAAGCCCCAGAGAGCTGGATAAGGCCATCGAACTTGCTCAGGCCCATAGCTTCGTTCGCAATCTGGAGGGCGGAAAAAAACACATGATCGCACAAAGTGGGCGAAATCTCTCCGGTGGTCAGAAGCAGCGGCTGTCTATTGCCAGAGCTTTGGCCAGAAATGCAGAAATTCTGGTGTTCGACGATTCTTTCTCTGCCCTTGACTACCGTACCGATTCAGCCCTGCGCGCAGGACTGAACGAACAGCTTTCCGGCACCACCAAAATTATCGTCGCTCAGAGAATCAGCTCAATCCGCCACGCAGATCAGATTCTTGTTCTGGACGAGGGGAAGATTGTCGGATGTGGAACCCATGAATCGCTGATTCAAAACTGTCCGATTTACCAGGAAATTGCCAAGTCCCAATTATCCGAATCGGAACTAGCCTGATAAAAGAGGTGGATCACTATGAAACGTAAATTTTCTTCTATGGGAAAAGTAGCAGCCTATATGAAAAGCAGCATTCCCGTTATTATCTTCGCATTGATTCTGGCAGGTTTGGGTTCTGTATTAACGATCATCGGACCCAATCAGATTGGAAAAATCACCAATCTGATGCAGGCCGGTCTGACTGGAACCATTGATATGCGGGCAATCGGTAAAACCGGCATTATTCTGTCAGGCATCTATCTTACCAGTGCACTGTTTACCTTTGCGCAGCATTTTATCATGGCGACTGTAACGCTGGAAACCTCTAAGAGGATGCGGGATGATCTCGCCCAAAAGATCAATCGTGTTCCTATGAGCTATTTCAATAAAACTTCTCAGGGAGATGTCCTCAGCCGAATCACCAATGACGTCCAGACCCTTCAGCAGGGCCTGACAAACAGTCTCCCCGGAATTATCAGTGCGGTTACGCAGTTTGTCGGATGTCTGATCCTTATGTTTATTACACAGTGGCGGCTCGCACTGTGCGTCATGGGTGTGACGATTCTCGGCATGTTCCTGCTTGTGGAAGTAATGGGCCATTCCCAGCGATATTTTATTGCTCGTCAGGAAAATCTCGGTACACTTAATGGATTTATTGAAGAAATGTACTCGGGCCATGAAGTAATCCGAATCTCTCGGGCAGGAGAAAAGATCATCGATCGGTTTCAGTCGCTCAATCTGGCTGTTTATAACTCCAACTGGAAATCCCAGTTTCTCTCCGGTATTATGCAGCCCCTCATGAATGTCATGGGAAATCTTGGATATGTGGCAGTATGTGTAGTGGGTGCTATTCTCGCAATCAACGGAACCATTTCTTTTGGTGTTATTATCTCCTTTGTTCTGTATGTACGGCTGTTTACAGCCCCACTGACACAGATTGCGCAGGGCATGACCAATCTGCAAACGGCATCTGCCTCCGCCTCCCGCATCTTCGAGTTCCTTGAAACCGAAGAGCTCTCCGATGAAAGCCACAAAAAGGCTGTCCTCGAAACAGCGAAGGGAGAAGTAACCTTTGATTCAGTCCGGTTCAGTTATCCGGATTCTCCGGAAAAAGTTATCATTCAGAACTTTTCCGCTCATGTAATCCCGGGACAGAAGGTCGCTATTGTCGGTCCAACCGGAGCCGGTAAGACCACAATGGTCAATCTCTTAATGCGATTTTTTGAAATCAACAGCGGATCCATCGCAATCGACGGAATTCCCACCTCTCAGCTCCGCCGTGAAAACATTCACAGGCTCTTTGCAATGGTATTGCAGGATACCTGGCTTTTTGATGGAACGGTACGGGAAAACCTTGTCTATAACATGGAAGGAATTACAGACGAGGATTTGGAGCGTGTATGTAATGCCTGTGGGCTGAGTCACTTTGTTCATTCGCTTCCTCAGGGCTTTGATACAGAGCTTACTGACTCTACTACCATTTCCGCCGGACAGAAACAGCTGTTAACCATTGCACGAGCCATGCTTCAGAATGCGCCTATGCTGATTCTGGACGAAGCAACCTCCTCCGTAGACACGAGAACCGAGATTCTGATTCAAAAAGCTATGGATGAATTGATGAAGGGAAAAACCAGCTTCGTGATTGCGCATCGTCTTTCGACCATTAAAAATGCCGATTTGATCCTTGTTATGAAAGACGGCGATGTCATTGAAAGCGGAAACCACGACACCCTGATGAAAAAGGGAGGATTCTACTGCGATCTTTATAACAGCCAGTTCGATCAGGCTGTGTCAGCGGAGGGATAATTATGGATATTCAATACATTACCATCGAACGGGAATACGGAAGCGGCGGAACAAAAATTGCCCGGGAAACAGCTCGTCAGTGTGGAATCGCCTGTTTTGGCAAGGAAATATTGGAAACAGTTTCCAAGGAGCATCATACATCAGTCCAAACCCTTCAGGAGTACGAGGAAACCGTGTCCTCCAGCTTTCTCTATTCCATGTTCGTCGTGGCCCAATCGCAAACCGGCAACCCCGATCTGCTATCCAATGAAGCAAAGCTCTATGTTGCAGAAACTCGGGTGATTAAAGAACTTGCCAATAAAGGGCCTGCTGTCTTTGTAGGACACTGTGCATCTCAGGCGCTACAGGGCAGAGAAGGCGTTCTGCGCGTGTTTATTCGGGCAAATGACCATGATAAGCAGCGCCGCATCATCGAGGATTATGGTATCTCGCCGGAGCAGGTTCCCTCTATCTGCCGTAGGTTCAATCAAAAACGAGCGAACTACTATGCCTTTTGCACCCAAAAAAAGTGGAATGATTTGAATAATTACGATGTTGTCCTCGACAGTTCAACTATCGGACTGGAGAAATGTGCCGCAGCTTTGGCTGCAATGTACCACAGGTAATCCGGGGTACATCGCACTTTAGAATCAAAACCCATATCCTTAAAATAATGCCCCTGTTGATTGAAAACATCAATAGGGGCATTAAATTATCAAATTACAAATCTATTGCGGAATTGATTGCATAGACATTTTTCTGATGCAGTTTCTGACGAAGCAGTTCCACAGCTTCTCCAAACCGCTGGAAATGCACAATTTCTCGTTCCCGCAGGAATTTGATTACGTCATTTACATCCGGATCGTCGGAGAGCCTTAGAATGTTATCGTAGGTCATCCTGGCTTTTTGCTCTGCTGCGAGATCTTCTGAAAGGTCCGCCATTGGATCTCCGGTGACGGCCATACATGCGGCATTGAATGGAAATCCTGCTGCCGCAGCTGGATACACCCCTGTAGTATGATCCACAAAATAAGGGGCAAACGGGGAATTTTCTATTTGACATTCTTTCAGATTTCTCGTCAGCTGATGCACAATGGCCCCAATCATCTCCAGATGTCCAAGTTCTTCTGTGCCGATATCCGTCAGAAGCCCCTTCAATTCATCGAAAGGCATGGAGTATCTCTGGGACAGATACCGCAGAGAAGCCCCTAACTCGCCGTCCGGTCCGCCGTATTGTGTGATAATGATCGATGCCAGTTTCGGATTGGGATGATCAATTTTGACAGGGTATTGAAGCGCTTTATGATATTCAAACATATTTTACCCCTCCATATTGGCGCAGTATTCCCAAGGCCACGGATCATCCAGCC
>JARIAT010000039.1 GCA_029257715.1 Faecousia sp.
GTCCAAGCGTCAACTGCTCTGATCTTGACCTTTATTTCATTCCAGATGAGCGGCTTCGGGAAGAATTTTGCAGCAAAGGGATTCCCAGAGAACGAATCTGTCCCAGTGGAATTCCCATTCGTCAAGCATTTTTCTGTCATCAGGAACAAGCTGCTGCCAAACGAGTATTCGGTATTGCACCGGAGCATCCGCATATTGTTATGGCCTGTGGAAGCATGGGCTGCGGACCCATGGAAAAACTTTCTGAAATACTTGCATCTATGCTGGGCAGTGAAGCAGAACTTACCATTGTCTGCGGGACCAATCAAAAACTGGAAGAATCCATGCGTGACGCTCATAAAGATACGCCCGGGATTCATGTTTGTGGGTTTGTTTCCGACATGCCGACACTGCTTGACAGCGCCGATGTTTATATTACAAAACCAGGCGGGCTGAGTATTACAGAGGCCATGGCAAAAAAAGTCCCCATGGTGCTTGTCAACGCAGTCGGCGGCTGTGAAAGCTATAACCTGACCCATTTGGTGGAGCAGGGCAGCGCATGGAGCGCAGACACATTGGAGGAATCGGCTGAAATCTGCATGAAGATCTGCAGAACCAGCCAGAAGCTCCGAAAAGATGCACCGGAGCAGAAAAATGCTGCGCCTATTATTTATGAAACTATGAAACAAAGGTAGGAATCCTATGAAAAACGTAAAAAACCGTCTACCTGATCCCTGCGTTGATTACCGAAAATTTCGGTTCAGCAAATTAAACACTCCCGAATATCGCCATCTATGGTTTTTGCTTCTGTGGCCAATCTACTGGCTGCGTTACCCGTTTATTGAGGCGCTCAATACACCTGAGCGTTGTTTTCCGATCTCCTGTGCATTGGACGACAGAATTCCATTCTGTGAATTTTTCCTGATTCCCTATGGACTGTGGATGGTTTGTATGCTGGCAACTGCTGCCTACACACTGGTTTATGATGTAGAGTCGTTTCGCAAATACTCCAAATTTTTGATCGTTGCCTTCTCGATTTCCACAGTCACATACCTAATCTGGCCTACCTGCCAGAATCTGCGTCCGGAAGCATTTGAAAGAGATAACCTGTTTACAAGGATTGTCGGCTATATGTACGCCGTAGACACCAACACAAATGTATGCCCATCGGAACACGTGATCGGATCTCTGGCCTTTTTAATTGCCGCGATACATACCAAGAGCCTTCGGACACCCGGAAAGATGACTGTTATTGCTATTCTTTCGGTTGTCATCAGTTTGTCTACCGTCTTTTTAAAGCAGCATTCCTTTGTGGATGTGATGGCTGCACTTCCTGTATGCGCTGCTGCGTATCTTATCGTGTATGTGTGGCGTCCGCATGGAAGCCGCAGCTGAGTGCTGTATCGGAGAATGAGATAATCAAAACAGGAGGCCATTTGGGAATAAAACCTGTTTTGGTTGACTTCTCCCATTGATGCAATATAATAAGATACAGTAAAATTCTATAGAGTTTATAGATTATACTCGTTTTCTTTCCACATCGTACAGCCTCAGCCACCGAAATATCGGTGGGGAAAGAAACAGTTTTTAGGAGGATATCATGAGTTATACCATTATGACCGACACTTCGGCAAATATTCCTACAGCCGATGCAAGCAGACAGGGTGTCATTATCGTTCCCCTCTCCTATAATTCGGCTGGAAAAGAATACGTCTGTCTGGATACGGATGCTTTTGACTATGCGACCTACTATGAGTCCATGAAAAATGGAGAGCGTATCACAACTTCTCAGATTAACCCTCAGCGTTATATGGAATACATGGAGCCTGTTCTCAAAGCAGGGAACGATATTCTATTTGTTGGAATGTCCTCTGGGATCAGCGGTTCGTTCAGCTCCGCATCAATCGCAAGAGAGCAGCTTCTTGAAATATATCCGGATCGTCAAATTTGTTTGATCGACAGTTATGGCGCTTCTCTTGGAGAGGGTCTGCTGGTGTTGCAGGCAGCACAATGGATGGCGGAAGGAAAATCTTTGGAAGACAATGCTGCGGATTTGACGAATCTTCGGATGAAAATGTACCAGGTATTTACAGTCGATGACCTGATGCACCTGCGCCGTGGCGGTCGCCTGAGCAACGCATCCGCGATTGTTGGCGCGCTTTTGAATGTCAAACCTTTGCTGAAGGGAAATGAACACGGTAAAATTGTCTCCTTTGGAAAGGTGCGCGGGCGGAAAAAGGTTATGGAACGTCTTGTCCAGATCTACGACAGCCTCGTTGTGGATGCACAGCATCAAACCATCGGTATTTCTCACGCCAACTGCTTGGAGGATGCTACTGCACTGGCCGAGCTGATTCGTCAAAACCATACACCGAAAGAAATACTCATTGTAAACCATGAGCCCGTAACCGGTGCTTACCTTGGCCCGGGGGCTTTGGCACTTTATTTCATGGGAGATGCAGATGTGCGGTTAAAATAATGTCCGAGAATCATCAAAAGAGAATTGGGGTAGAATCAGATCAGATTCAATCTAAAAAGGTGAGGATGTTACTATGAAAACCCTATTTTACGGTGGAAACATTATAACAATGGAGGAGCAGGCACTGTATACGGAAGCCGTCCTTGTGGAAAACGGAGTCATTGTGGCAGTCGGTAGTAAAACCGATTTGCTGTCGCAGGCAGGGGAATGTGAAAAGATCGATTTGCACGGTAAGACCTTGCTGCCTGGATTTATCGACCCCCACAGTCACTTTTTTCAAGTAGCGACATCGATGCTTCAAGTTTCTTTGAACGGGGTCAAATCTTCCGCCGAAATCGGGAAGAGAATTCAGGCGTTTCTTCGCGGTAAGGAGCTGGCCCCCGGTCAGTGGATTGTTGCGCGCGACTATGATAACAATTTAATGCCCGGACTTTGCCATCCCACGTTGGCGGAACTGGACGGCTATACTCCCGGGTATCCTCTTGTAATCCATCATAAGTCCGGTCATATGGGACTTATGAACTCTCTTGGACTGCGAGCCGTCGGCATTACAGCTGACACCCCCGACCCTGAGGGCGGAAAGATCGAACACTGCGACGGAAAACTCACCGGTTATATGGAAGAAAACGCTTTTATCTCAGCAATTCGCAGAATGCCAATGATGAAAGAAGACGAGCTTCTTGCTTCTTTTGGAGACGCTCAGAAAAAATACACTTCCTATGGCATTACAACCATTCAGGAAGGTATGGTTGCAAAAGAAATGCTTCCCATGTACCGCCGCCTGATTCAGGAGAATGCGCTGTATCTGGATGTGGTGCTTTACCCCGATCTAAACAGTTTTTCAGAAACCCGGGAGATGATTGAGCCGCTCAATGCCGAAAGCCACCTTCATCTAGGCGGTTTGAAAATTTTTTTGGACGGTTCGCCTCAGGGCCGAACCGCTTGGATGCGCCAGCCCTATGTCGATGATCCTGATTACTGCGGCTATGCGACGATGACAGACGAGGCGGTCGAGTGTGCGTTTGAACGGGCTGCACAGGAGAATACCCAGCTTCTTGCACATTGCAACGGAGATGCCGCCTCTGAGCAGTTTCTACGGTGTCTGGAGCATGTGGAACAGCGTCACCCCGAGCTGAAAAATCTGCGTCCGGTTATAATTCATGGTCAGCTTCTCGGACGGGATCAGCTGCCAAGAGTCAAAAAACTGGGGGCTATGGTTTCGTTCTTCGTTGCCCACGTCTATCATTGGGGTGACGTACATTTACGAAACTTCGGTGCTGACCGGGCAAACCATATCAGTCCAACCAAAAGCGCACTAGATCACGATGTTGTTTTTACTTTCCATCAAGATGCACCTGTTATCGAGCCGGATATGCTGGAAACCCTTTGGTGTGCCACCAACCGCACAACTAAAAACGGTGTGGTTCTTGGGGAAGAGGAGCGCCTGACCGTTCTCGATGCACTCCGTGCAATCACGGTCAACGCCGCCTATCAGTACTCTATGGAAGATACGATTGGGTCCATTGCGCTCGGAAAAAAGGCTGATTTCGTAGTTCTGGATCGGAATCCTCTGGAGGTTCCCACAGAAACGCTTCGGGATATTCACGTGGAAAAGACCTATAAAAACGGCACATGTGTATACACACGCCTGTAAGAAATTCTGGATGCATGGAACAATCCATGCATCCTTTTTATCGAAAAAGCTTAACCTGATCCGACATTTTCCGATAGAGATAGTAGATTTTCCAAACCAATCGTGGTATAATTATTTTTCAGTCGATATGCGTTATGGGGGAATCTTTTAGAATTTCCACACAATGCACCTATACATGAAGGAGATACAGAAATTGAGCAAAAATATGGAATCTGTTCAGGCCGCCGCCTGTCGTTATAAAACAAAAGACTTTTGGTATGATCTTCCGGAGGAGCTGATTGCACAGACACCGCTTCAGAAACGAGACAGCTCCAGACTTCTGGCCATGAATCGCAAGACCGGCGAACTGGAACACAAGCATTTTTACGATATCATTGATTATCTGAATCCCGGTGACACACTCGTTATGAATGATTCTCGGGTTCTGCCTGCCCGTCTGATGGGACACCGTCCGGTTACCGGAGGTGCCATCGAAGTACTCTTGCTGCGTGACCTTGGCAATCAGGAATGGGAGTGCCTCGCCAAACCAGGTCGAAAGATGCAGGTCGGGCAGGAAGTTGTCTTTGGCGACGGCCAGCTGAAGGGCACCGTTACTGCCGTTCAGGAAGACGGAAATCGAGTGGTGAAGTTCGACTATGAAGGTATTTTTCTGGAGGTGTTGGAGTCCCTTGGGAAAATGCCGCTTCCTCCCTATATTAAGGAGGAGCTTCAGGATCAGGAGCGTTATCAGACCGTTTACTCCAGAGAAGTCGGCTCCGCTGCCGCTCCCACAGCAGGACTGCACTTTACCAAGGAGCTGCTTCAGAAAATTCAGGATAAAGGCATCAACCTTGCCTATGTGACGCTTCATGTTGGTCTCGGAACATTCCGTCCGGTCAAAGCGGAGAATATTTCTGAACATCATATGCACTCAGAGCTGTGCATGATTAGTCAGGAGACTGCAGACGTTCTGAATCGCACCAGACAGCAGGGAGGTCGAATTGTCTGCGTCGGCACAACTTCCTGTAGAACACTTGAGTCCCTCGTCAATGACGACGGAACCTTTGAACCACGCTCCCGCTGGACGGATATTTTCATTTTCCCCGGATATCAATTCAAGGCGATGGATGCTCTTATCACGAACTTCCATCTGCCGGAAAGTACTCTGGTCATGCTTGTTTCCGCATTTGCAGGCCGGGATCATGTACTTCATGCCTATGAGGAGGCTGTAAAAGAGCGGTACCGTTTCTTCTCCTTCGGTGATGCAATGTATCTGGGTTAATCCTATCAAGAGAGGTAATTTATGTTTGAATTAAAAAAGACAGAGGGGACTGCTCGCCGCGGTGAGTTTACTTGTGCCCACGGCACAGTACAGACACCGGTGTTTATGAATGTGGGCACACAGGGTGCCATCAAAGGCGCACTCAGCGCCAAAGATCTGAAAGATATCGGATGTCAGGTAGAACTGAGTAACACCTACCACTTGCATTTGCGTCCCGGAGACGAACTCGTAAAGGAATGTGGAGGTCTGCATAAATTTATGACATGG
>JARIAT010000054.1 GCA_029257715.1 Faecousia sp.
CAGCTTGCTCTCTGCTTCATTCAGTGTCCGGCGCATCTCTGTCTGTCTTTGGTTCATTCCGGAGACGTCCGCAGATTCCTTCAGCTGTTTGCGCAGCTGCTTCAATTCATCTCCAACGCGGTTGGCAGTGATTCTGGCATCCTCAATGATCTGCTGTGCTTCCTTTCGGGCTTCGGCCATAGCTTTCTCCCGTTCGCGCTGCAACTGTGCATTGTATTCTTCACTCTGCTGCTTGATCTTTGCCGTCTCTTGACGAAGCCGCTCTGCTTCCTGTCGGGCAGATTCCATTTGCTGACGCTGCTGCTCCAATTGACTCAGAACATCTTCGAAGTCCTTATCGGACTTGCCGACCAAATCATCTGCTTCCTTAAGGATATGTTCCGGCAGCCCAAGCTTTCTGGAAATCGCAAAGGCGTTGGACTTTCCGGGAATTCCAATCAAAAGACGATAGGTTGGCCGCAGTGTCTCTACATCAAATTCACAGGATGCGTTGATTACCCCAGCCGTTTGCATGGCATACAGCTTTAACTCGGCATAGTGCGTCGTTGCCACCACACGGCTTCCCATCGTACGGCAGAATTCAATAATCGAAATTGCAAGGGCTGCGCCCTCAGCGGGATCTGTACCGGCTCCAAGCTCGTCGAAGAGAACCAGCGTCCGGCTATCGCACTCGTTTACAACATCCACAATTGTTCGCATATGGGCAGAAAAAGTACTGAGACTCTGGGCAATGGATTGTTCGTCTCCGATATCCGCTAAAATAGCATCAAAAGTAGAGAGTCTTGAGCCGTCTCCCGCAGGAATGTGCAGGCCGCATTCTGCCATCAGGGTAAGCAATCCAATGGTTTTCAGTGTAACCGTCTTACCACCGGTATTTGGACCGGTGATAATCATGGAGTCAAAGTCGGTTCCGATTCTCAGCGTAATCGGCACCGCTTTTTCTGGGTCAATGAGCGGATGCCGGGCTTTGCGCAGCTCCACCTGCCCCTGATCGTTCATCTCAGGTGCCCATGCCTTCATATGGTATGCAAGCTTTGCCTTGGCAAAAATGACATCCAACTGAGTCAGTAGCGTGACATTGGTTGTAATATCCTCCCGATGGCTGGCCGCTTCGGCAGACAATTCTGCCAAAATCCGCTCAATTTCCTTCTTTTCCTTCAGCTCCAGTTCCCGCAGCGCATTATTGGCATTGACGGCAGACATCGGTTCCACAAAGAAGGTGGACCCGCTGGAAGACACATCGTGTACAAGACCCGGTACGTCACCCTTACATTCGCTCTTGACCGGAACCACGTACCGCCCGTCTCGGATGGTAATAATCGGCTCTCGAAGGAATTTAGAGTACGCAGGGGAAGAAATAATTTTTTGAAGAGAATCCCGAATTTTTCCGCTCTGAATTCGCATGTGGCGGCGAATATCAGCCAGTTCCGGACTGGCAGTATCGGCAATTTCTTCTTCGGAAAGAATTGCTCCGAAAATCCGGTCTTCCAGATATTTGTTGGCCGACAGACATCGGAACATCTCGTCGAGAACCGTCTTTTCCTCGTCCTCGGCCGTATACGATTTTACAGATCGGGAACAGCGAAGCACTGCACCAATACGGAGAAGCTCCTTCGGTGACAGCGCACCGCCACGATCAGCTCTTTCCAGCGACGCAGAGACATCCCGAACTTCCGCAAAAGAGGGATATCCCTTCTTCGTCGACAGAAAGCAAGCCGCAGTTGTCTGATCCAATTGGTTCTGCACTTCATCGAGATCAGAATTGGGACGCAGCATCCGACAGGCTTCCTTGCCGGCTTCACTTCCGGCCCGATCCGCCAGCATTTGCAGCACCCGATCCAACTCCAGCTTCAAAAGAGATTTTTCATATAATTCAGACATTTTAATCTCCTGTTAAGTAAAAAATAGTGATTTATAAAAATCCAGTGTAGAGAACCCACGTTCGAGCTGGGTAGTGAGATAACTCTCTGTTACTCCCCCCAGCTGATCTAGTGCCTCCTTCGGAAGCTGAAAAGAAAACAACTTCCGACTGTCACATTCTGTAATATACCGCATTGCCTCCAATACACCCACGCTCACAGGCATGCGAATGCCGTCTGACCCCGGATTACGGCACTGTGAACATTCGAGCACGCCCGCTGAGATATCAAATCGATCCGGCCATGTATTTCCGCAGTTTTGGCATCCGCTGAGATCGGGATAATAGCCCGCAATGGATGCAGCACGAAGCTCGAATACGGCCTTTACCTTTGTCTCATCTTCCCTGAGTTTGGATAGTCCAAACAGGCAATTGAGCACCAGGGACAAAAGCTCAGGATTCGGCAGATCCTCCTGCGAGAGAACCTCCGCCACCTGAGCAAAATAGGAGCCCAGAGAAAGTTTCGTCAAATCACGCCGCAGCTCGTGAAACAGCTCCAGTGATGCTGCCTCATTGATTGTATACATCCCTCTGTATTCAAACAGTGTAAATTCCGAATAACTCAGCAGCTGGCATTGGGACGTCAGGGGCGAATTCTTTCGCTTCAGTCCCCTGGCCTTTACCGTCAGCTTCCCATGGCGCTGGGTCAGAATGGTCAGCAGTACATCGTGGTCATTGTACTCCGTTCGGCGGAGCACCAGTCCCTGGACATTCAGATACATGATTCTCCTCCGTTCGCCTGCATGATAAAAATGCGAGATAGCATTCGGGTGCCCCCGTCTCCAAAAACAGCTCCCAGTAGTCCTTCGATTCCATGTGTCTTCGCCTCCCGGCTTAGTATGTGCCTCAAGAGACGAGATAAACCATGGAAATTACTCCTTGTAACCAAAGTTCCGAACCAAGAAATCAGAATCACGCCAATTTTCCTTGACTTTGACCCAAGTAGTAAGGTAAACCTTCGTACCCATAAATTTCTCACAGTCAGTACGTGCCATGGTAGAAATTTTCTTCAGCATTGCACCCTGCTTACCGATAATAATTCCCTTATGACTGGCTTTCTCGCAATAAATCGTTGCATCAAGATCAATGATACCATTATCTCTCTCAGAAAATCTTGTGATCTCCACAGCCGTACCGTGTGGAACTTCACGATCCAGACACCACAGAAGCTTCTCTCGGATAATCTCGGCCATCACCTGACGCTCCGGCTGATCGGTTGTCTGATCCTCTGGGAATAGGAAGGGGCTGGGGGAAGCATATTTTGCGCACTCATCCAAAAGCTGCTCCAGACCGTCGCCTTTTTTAGCAGAAACCGGAATAATGGCATCAAACTTTGCCTTTTCGGAATAAGCCGCAATCACAGCCAGCAATTCGTCCTTCTCGACGGTATCAATTTTGTTAATCAGCAAAATAGTGGGACATTTTTTCGCCATGAGCTGTTCGATCAGCACTTCCTCCTGAGTTCCCACATGTGCAATAGGCTCTACAACCAAAATTGTCAGATCCACGTCTGCAATCGACTCTCGGGTTACATTCACCATATAGTCCCCCAGCTTTGTTCTGGGCTTATGAAAACCAGGGGTATCCATAAAGACAAACTGATTATCTCCACGGGTTAGGATTCCGGAGATCCGATTCCGAGTTGTCTGGGGCTTATTGGAAACAATGGCGATTTTCTCGCCGATCAGGGCATTCATCAGGGTGGATTTGCCGACATTGGGACGTCCGGCAATGGTAATCATAGCGGTTTTCGTAGCCATGTAAATTCTCCTTTGTATTCATAAGTGGTTATCGGCTCATGCCTTCAATCGTTGCGGCAATCGCTTCTTCTCTTGTGCGCATCTGACGCTTCTGAGGGCCTTCGTCCAGATGGTCATATCCAAGCAGATGGAGCATGGAATGGATGGTTAAGTACCCGACCTCCCGCTTGACACTGTGGCCGAACTCTTTGGCCTGTGCCCTTGCCCGCTCCAAGGAAATCGCCATATCTCCCAAAGGACAGAGCTTTGTTCCGGGATCCAGATAGGGTGTCCAATCCACAGGTGGATTTCCCGCCTCGAATTCAAACATCGGAAACGACAATACATCTGTCGCCCGATCAATATTCCGGCTGGCTGCGTTAATGGCGCGGATCCCTGAATCATCAGTAATAAGAACATTGATCTCACAGGCCGGTGTAATCCCTTCTTCATCGAGGACTGCTTCGATACAGCGCCTGATATTCCGAGCTGCTGGAATGTTCATCACACTGGTATTTGCAAATTTTATATTGATTCTTACATGTGCCATTATTTCTTCCTCTTATAGGTTCCGCTCAAGTGTCTGGCGGGCTTTGTATCTTTTGGTCCTTCGGTTTCGCGGCGAGCGTACACTCTTTTGGACTCCTGCTTCTGAAGTTGCTCCTGTTCACGCTTCTTATCCGCCTTTTCATAGGCGTTAATAATCTGCTGCACCAGTGCGTGGCGGACCACATCCGCAGAAGTCAGGCGGCAGATCTGAATGTCCTTGACGCCTTCCAGCACTCGAACCGCATCCTTCAGGCCGGAGGTCTTGTCATCGGGCAGGTCAATCTGAGTGACATCACCTGTAATGACAATTTTGGATCCGAAACCCAGTCTTGTTAGGAACATCTTCATCTGTTCTTTTGTTGTATTCTGAGCTTCATCGAGGATAATAAAACTGTCATCCAGAGTCCGGCCTCTCATATAGGCCAGCGGCGCCACTTCGATGGAGCCTCGCTCCTGATATTTCTGGAATGTTTCCGCACCAAGCATGTCAAACAGAGCATCATACAGCGGCCGAAGATACGGGTCTACCTTGTTTTGCAAATCTCCCGGCAAAAAACCCAATCGTTCACCGGCTTCCACCGCAGGACGGGTCAGAATGATCCTGTTAATCGTTCTTGCCCGAAACGCTGCAACCGCTGCCGCCACAGCAAGATAGGTTTTTCCGGTACCGGCCGGACCGACACCAATCGTGATGGTGTTATTCTGAATAGCCTTCATATAAGTTTGCTGACCGACGGTCTTTGCCTTGATCGGCTTGCCCTTAGCTGTGATGCAGACAACATCCTTTGCGATTTTATTGACCTGTTCGTCATTTCCTTCTTTGACGAGGGTAATCAGGTATCGCACTCTCTGCTCGTCAATGGTCTCACCCTTGGATGCCAATGTCAATAGTCCTTCCAGTGTCCGGACCGCCTTATCTGCTGCCTCCTCATCACCGGAAATTTTCAGTTCATTCCCGCGATTTACGATGGAAACACCCAGCTCCTCTTCAATGCGCTTGATATTTTCATCGAATGAGCCGAATACCGCAATCAGGTCTTCAACTCGTTCCGCGTTCACAACTCGATCCGTCATCGTTCGTATCACCCTCCAAATAAACTCCATCCGTGGTTCTTCCGATCATTTCCCTGCATCCGATTTTTCCGTCCATTCGGAAAACATTTTCCTCTTGAGAAAACACAAGCTGTTCCTGTTGAATTTCCGCAGCTACAGCATGGTCTGTAATCTGACGCCGGAGACATTGCAGCAGGCGTTCCTCTGCGTCCCATTGACTGCATTGAGTCACAACCCATTGCGCCTTTTGATAGGTTTCAATCACAAGACTAATCGGAAGTTTCCATCCACCCGGAAGCTCCAACGGTATAATCTTTTTCATTTTACCACAACTGGGGTACAAAATTCCACTGTCTGAATAGAATTTTATATGTTTTTTTCCGACAAGCAGGCCAAATCGTCGAATCACCTTCTCTGTTTCTCCTTTGTGGACGCTTTTTTTAGGAAAAACAGCTGAAACACGATTCACTGTGTCGGCAAACACTTCCCCTTCTGCGGCTGTCACACGAGTCCTTATTCCAAGATCTGACACACCGGAAATCAAAATCTCTCCCTGCTGTACTGCCTGTCCGACTTCGCAAAGAGGAGTGCCGGAATAGGCTGTAAACGACGTAACAATTCCGTTTTTAGATGCCACAATATCTCCTTTCGTCCGAGACTTCTGATCCGGTTGGATCTGGCGTTCCCGCACTGTAATGGTAGCTACGCATCCTTCCGTATTAACCCCAGCCCAGCTCAGCTCGGGAAGAAGATGAAGCAGTTTATTTTTTATTTGCTCGCTCCGAAGCGCTTTTCTGGAGGCACCAAAGTATACACCGCATTCCTGCGCCGACTCCAAAATAAGATCCGTGGGAATCTTCTGATTTCCTTCTATCTGAACAAACAAAATCCTGCTGGGGATCCAAAGGCTCAAGCCCAGCAGTACCGCCAAAAACAGCGTGACTATCGGCATGGATGCAAATACTTTCCACAGCTGCGGCAAGCCGAATTTCTGTATCACTTCCAAACGATCCCCCTGCCGCTGCACAACCTGACGAATAACTTTCAAATCCCCGCTTGCGCAGCAAAAGGAGATTGCCAGACCTGATTCCCATTCGATCTGTTCCAGACGAATCTCTTGACAGATCATCCGCAGTGTGCGCATCGGATCAGCACTGGTCAGACGAACTCTGCAATATCCGGCTGCCTTCCACCATAGATCCATCAGCGTTCGCTCCCCTCACAGATGATACATCGAATATTCCCACTGATAAACAGCTGCTCCCGACTCATGCAGCAAAGGCAAAGCTGCGCTCCCTCTATCCGAAGAATTCCCTCATTGCATCCCACCAGGATTTCCTCTTGACTATATCCGAGAATCCCTTTGTGATGTTCTACCAGCACCCGTTTCCGACCAACCAGCTCTACCAGTGTCTGTTCTTTCAAATGTTCCTCGGACTTTCTGATTTTCTCCATCCAGGGCTGCATATCACCACCTCCCGAAACAGAGTATGCACACAGTATCTCTAAAATCCCTTATAGGCGCATAAGGTGATGTGAGGTGAGAAGAATGAAACGATCCTATTGTCGTGCTGCCATCCTGTTTCCGCTCATCGGAGCTTCCTTTGTAATTCTGGACAGCCGCTGCGCTGTCGAATCCATGAGGAATGGATTGGAGCTCTGCCTAAAAACAATGATCCCAAGCCTGTTTCCACTCATTGTTCTGTCGGGACTGTTGGTGCCTCAACTGGCAGAAATTCCGTTTCCCCCAAAATGGGGAAAATTTCTGGGGCTTCCAAATGGGGCCGAAAGTCTGTTTCTGTTAGGCTGCATCGGTGGATTTCCTGTGGGGGCACAGTGCATCACACAAGCTGTTAAAAATAAGCAGCTTCCCAAGCAGGATGGAGAACGGATGCTTGGTTTTTGCTGCAACTGCGGTGCCGCATTCTTGTTTGGAATACTTCCAACACTGTTTGAGGATTCTTCTATTCCACTCCTCTGTTTTCTGATTCAGCTGGAAAGTGCTATTCTTGTGGCAGTTATCTGGGCAGAGAAAAGCTCTTCTTCTAAAATCTTTACGACTGCCCGTGCATCCCTTCCGGATGCAATTCAGAATTCCATTCGAGCCATGGCCACCATTTGCTCTTGGATTTTACTATCATGTGTTGCAACCGGGTTCTTGCAAAAATGGTTCTTTCCGTTTATCTCATCGAATCTCCAAATTCTCTGCACCGGACTACTCGAACTGACTGCCGGATGCTTGTCTCTTCCCCGTATCCCGTCTGAAAGATTTCGGTTCATTGCCTGCTGCGGAATGCTGTGTTTCGGCGGTATCAGTGTTCTGCTTCAGATTCACGGAATTACTGCCCAGCAGCAGATTTCAATGAAACAGTGTATCCTCCAGAAACTTCTTCAGGCTTTTTTAGGGATATGTATTGCTTCGTTTGTTGTACGTTGGGGATATTTATCTTTATTTTTTCCAATACCAATCTGTTGTTTTTTCAAAAAAGAGTGGAATTATCTTCGAAGCTGCGGTATAATATCTTCCAAAAGGGAGGTTTCTGACCATGCTGTTTCGTAAAAAAATGCCGCGTTCCTGTCTCTACTGTGCCCATAGTACCAAATTAAATGACGAGCAGATGCTCTGTACCAAGATCGGTGTGGTCAGTACAACATCCGAATGCAGGAAATTTGTCTATGATCCCCTCAAGCGGGTTCCGCCCAGGCCCAAAGCGTTGGACCTGAGCAAGTACGACGAGGAAGATTACTCCCTATAGTTAAATGAAGGGTGTGCCCAATTGGGCACACCCTGTTTTTTATGATTCATTTCATTTCCTGAGAGATTTTGTAGGCGTCTACAATAATTCTTACGCACTCGTCAATCCCAAGCTGACTGGAGTTGAGACACATTTCATAGTTCTGTGCAGCGCCCCAGGTACGTCCTGTGTAGTGCTGATAGTTCACACGGCGGCGTTTATCCTTCTCGGCCAGACGAGTCTCCGGAGATTTTTCAGATTCACCATAGAGCGATACGATTCTATGGGCTTTGAATTCCGTTTCTGCGTGGATAAATATATCCATGACATCCGTACGGTCTTTCAGGATATAGTCGGCATTACGGCCGACAATGACGCATGGGCCTTTCTCCGCCAGTTGTAAAATGACTCCACACTGAATATTCCACAAAAAATCTGCGGTAGATAGCCCGTTCATTACGCCGGGGACGCCTTGAGGAGCGAACGCATAGGACAAACGACTCAGTCCGGGAGAATGCTCGCCATTTTCTTCGACAAAACGAGGCGCAAACCCGGATTCAAGTGCGATCTGATCGACAAGCTCTTTGTCATAAAAAGGAATCCCAAGCTCTTCAGCAACACGTCTACCGATGGTGCGTCCACCGCTGCCAAATTCACGACTGATGGTAATGATTTTCTTTTCCATAATATTACCTCCTTGCGTCCTTCTATCTGGATCGTAAGTCAATTATAGCACTTAGCACAATCTGTGTCAATTTAAAATACATATAAAACAGCAAAAATTACAACAGAAGGTAGGGAGAGGGCATTACGCTCTGTAAAATATTGTGCAGAGCTTTTTCGTCAGAAGATCACTTTATAATAACTAAAAGCTATCATATCAATCATATGAATGTATTTTACTTATTATTGGAAGTATAGTATGATCCCTGTGAAAATTCTAGGAGGTCTGTAAGTCGTATGAAGAAAAAAGTAGACGCCAAAACGATGTGGCACCTGTTTGTTTCCATGTTTGTTTTAAGTGCCTGTACCTTTGGCGGGGGATTTGTAATTGTATCGCTGATGAAGAAGAAATTTGTAGATGAGAAGAAATGGCTGGATCATGATGAAATGTTGGATATTACCGCAATCACGCAATCTGCACCTGGTCCACTGCCGGTGAATGCGTCAGTTATTATCGGCTATCGAATGGCAGGTATCATAGGGGCTGTGATTGCGGTTGCAGGTACGATTCTTCCACCAATGATTATCATTTCCTTAATAAGCCTGTGCTACGAGCAGTTCCGCACAAATGAGGTCATTTCGACTGCTTTGCAGGTTACAAGAGCCGGGGTTGCGGCAGTGATTGTCGACGTGACCTTGAATCTTGCAGGCAATGTTCTGAAAATCAATCGAACCTTGTATACAGCTATGATGATTGTATGCTTTATTGCTGTGGCGGTTTTCAAGATCAGTGCGATAGTAGTCATCATTATCTGTCTGGTGATTGGAATCTGTGATGCGGTATTCAGTCAAGAAAAGGAGGCTGCATAATATGATTTGGCAACTGTTTTTTGCGTTCATTCAGGTTGGAATGTTCAGTGTTGGAGGCGGATATGCAGCAATTCCCCTCATTCAAGATCAGATTGTTCATATCCATCAACTGATGACCCTTGAGCAATTCAGCGATCTTGTCACCATTGCGGAGATGACTCCAGGCCCGATTTCTATCAATTCCTCCACTTTTGTCGGGATGCAGCTGGCAAAAATTCCAGGGGTTCTGCTTTGCACATTGGGGTGTATTATTCCATCATTTGTGATCTGTTTGACACTGGCCCATGTCTACTATAAATATCGAAGCTTTGGTGGATTGCAGACTGTTTTGGCAGCGTTAAGACCTGCGGTTGTTTCTCTGATTGGTTCTGCCGGACTTTCGATTCTGATTGTAGGAATTTTTGAAAATGGAATTGTTTCTGCTGCAAATATTCAGTATGTTGAAGTTGCGCTGTTTGCAATATGCTTGTATCTGCTGCGCAAGCACCAGTTCAATCCCATTGCCATCATTTTAGGAAGTGGAACCGTTGGAACACTCATTTATATGTTCCTTTAATACACGGATAAATACCTTCATGGCTGGGGATACATATTTATTTTTATGATAGATTAACCGAATAGATCTGTGAAATTCTATATTGTCAAAGGGGAGTATGGTCAGTACTCCCCTTTTCACTTCGTCTGTGATCATCATTTTGGAAAGCGCAGCAATTCCCTCTGTATATATCAAAGCCTGCTTGATTGCCTCTATACTGCTGCAAGTATAGTTGCATGACAGATTCAAACCACAATTAAGCAAATATTGCTCTAACTGGTTTCGGCTGCTGCTGCCGTCCTCACGCGTAATAAATGGGTACTGTTCCAGATCCTGGGGTAATATGTGTGCTTGATTGGCCAACGGATGGCTTGATGCGGCAACCAGAACCAGCTGATCGACACCTACATCACAGACAATTAGATCTGGATTGTCCACCTGACCTTCTACCAAAGCGAGATCCAGTTCATAGTCACTTACCTGCTGTTCGATGATACTCGTATTGTTAATAGTGACGTCATAGGAAACCGGAAGAGGCTGCTGTGTGAATTGTTGGATCAGTGGCGGCAAAATACAGGTTCCGACACTGACTGAGCCGCCGATACGGATGTGGCTTGTCTGCCGGTGAATATTGATATCATCCTCCATATGATGAAATAGCTCCAAAATATGAATGGCATGATCCAGGATCGTTTGCCCCATTGGTGTTAAATACAGGCGATGGTTAATCCGCTCAAAGAGCTGAATATCATAATGTTTCTCCAAATCCCGGATAATTTTGGAGACAGCCGGCTGGGAAAGTTTCAGCTTTTCTGCTGCGGCATGTGTTGTCTTCTCATGACACACCGCTGCAAAAACTTCTAAATGGTGCAGTGTCATGCGGGTCCTCCCTTAAATTGGAATACGTATGAATGTACAATCTATTTGAAATATTTATACCATATTTTATATCCATTTGCAAATAAAGGATCCGCTGCAAGGGGATTTTCAGGCTCCCCACATTTCAAAGTAATGGTTGAAAAGTCATATGTATTTTGTTAAACTTGAGAATGGGAGGTTGATAATGATGGAGTATTTTTATTTTTTCGGTATTATTGTAATTATTTTTCTGCTGATAATAGCCATTATATATTATGTAAGCATTTATCCGTTTCAAAAAATACGAAGAGAGTCCGGACAAGGCCGCAGAACGATCTTTGAAATCGATACAGTTGATCGTGGATATGAATATTATGAACAGATGCTCCTTCAATGGTTGGATCTGGTTGGATTTGACGGCTATGATAAAAAGAGAAATCGGAGATCTATAAAATACTTTCATAGAGGATGTATTTATCGGTTTGGGCTGAATTATTATAGACAGGACGATAGGCTCATCATAGAGACATGCGTGATTGTTTTTAAAAAGGAGTATCCGTTGGTTAAGGTTCTGCATAGGACGAGAAACACTTCCGAAGAATCCTACTGGATGGTAGATCAGCAGCATAAAGACGTTTATGTTGAATTACTGCAAACATTGATGAATATCCCGCAGACTGTTCAAGATCAAAATCAGGTTCAGTTTGTTCCAGAACTTTGTATTTCGGATATGAAATCCGAGCAAAAGAAGGAGAAGTCTTCTATATACAAATTAGTCGGCACAATTCTTGCAGTGAGTTTCATCATTGCTTTTCTTGTTTCGCAGCCGTTTGATTTCAACAAGCCGAAGGCATCTCAAGAAGATTTGGAAGAAGGCCTACAGCTGATTGAGCAATTGTACCCAGAGTTTAAGCTGGAAAAGAAGCAAGCCGATGTTTTGGGACATGGAAAACCAAATGACAGATATTTTATATTATACATTTATTACGGTACAATCAATACCCCACTAAAAGACAATCATGAAGTGATGTTTATGCTCCAAAAATTGTCTAATGACGGGAAATGGGTTGGAAGTATCTTCGATCAGAACTCCAGTGATATAAGGTGGGACCTGTATTATAGGCAAAATGAATCTTGAACAGATTTGCGCTAACCACGATGCGCCGACAGGTTTCGAGGGAGTTGTATGGTTTTTATTGCGAAATCTTTGACAGCCCAATGTTTGCTGTTGATTATGAATGCGGCATTGACCATAGGGCATCGGGGAGATTTATACCTCCTAAGTAATTTCAATCCAAGAAAAAGTGGAGCTTCTATGCCCCGCTCCAGCCTGTAGACACCCCCATTTTGGATTAAGCCAAAATGGGGGTGCATTGTAAAATACAGAAATTCAGGCAGGAGAAGGTGAAATCAGGTAATAGCCGTAATCAAGCGTAGATTATCAACTCACATTGGCATGGATAAATCCAAGAAGGTTTTTAATAACATATTTGTCATTGATACATTATATCGAATTTGTTATAATACAATCATAGTAAAGGGACAAATATATAGGACTAATCAACACCAATAACAACTGTCATATCGAGTACTTTCAATGATGAATTTTTGCTGCTGAGTTCCAAAGAACACTCTACCTTTGTAGCACAGCTCTTGGAGAGGGGCTATAAAAACTACTACTCTATAATACAAGGAGAATAAAAGGTATGAATACACCTGTATGGGGCGTCAAAAAAATTCAACCTCAGAACAATTACTTCTTGGTATTACCTTTGCAGACGGAACTAGAAGGATTTATGACGCTCGTCCCCTATTGGATAAAGCCATTTATGCCCCACTTAGAAACCTCACATTTTTCTTGAATGCTAAAGTGGATTGTGGCACTGTCGTATGGAATGACAACATAGACATAGCGCCGGAACACCTCTACGAATATTTTCAGCCTGTAGGAGGTGCTTTCAGTGACAGGTAAGTGCATCGCCATCATTGACGAGCCTATATCGCTTAGAAAAGCAAAAGGACTCACACAAAAAGAGTTG
>JARIAT010000068.1 GCA_029257715.1 Faecousia sp.
GGAGCGGTCAATCAGCTTGGCGCTCTCCTGATACTTTTTACCTCTAAACAATGTAATATCCTCCTTATCGTGGTGTATGCGGAATAATCCTCCCACATTACCGGGATGTATCTATCCCGGACAGCAAATTATCAATCGACAACGGTAACGCCCATGGAACGGCAGGTACCGGCGACCTGAGTCTCAGCAGCCTCCAGAGAGACGCAGTTCAGATCGGGCATCTTGGTCTTAGCAATCTCAGTGACCTGAGCCTTGGTGATGCTAGCGACCTTCTGCTTGTTGGGAACGCCGGAACCGGACTCCAGACCTGCAGCTTTCCTAACCCGCAGGGGGGTGGGGGGAGTCTTGGTGATAAAGGTGAAGGAACGGTCAGCGTAGACGGTGATGACTACGGGGATCTTGTAACCTTCCATATCCTTGGTCCGAGCATTGAACTCCTTGATAAATGCAGCGATATTCACACCGTGCTGACCCAGAGCGGGGCCGACAGGGGGAGAAGCAGTTGCCTTTGCGGCATTGATCTGCAGTTTGATAATACCAGTGACTTTCTGTGCCATTATAAAGCACCTCCTGAATAAAATGTGGTAATATGCGCTTTGCGCATTTCTTTCGGGGTCTTTGACCCCTCCCACGGTCCGATCGAATGAATCGATCCGATGCGTTTATTGGGAAACGACCTCAACCTGGTCAAGTTCAAACTCGACGGAGGTCTCACGGCCAAACATAGAAACTTCCACGTTGACCAAATTGTTGTCAACATCCACTGCCTCTACTGTACCGGTGAAGGAACTCAGAGGACCATCCAGAATCCGGACGGTATCGCCAACTGCATAGTTGACAATGATCTCCTTCTTCTCCACGCCCATGGCGTAGACTTCTTCCTCAGTCAGGGGAGTAGGATCGTTGCTGGAGGAGCCCACGAAGCCGGTAACGCCGCGGACGTCCTTGATGACATGCCAAGTGTCGTCGCTATAAACCATCTTTACCAGCACATAGCCGGGGTAGATCTTGCGGTCATAGGTCTTCTTAGCACCGGATTCAGTAACCTCAGTAACAGTTTCCAAAGGAATGGAAATGGCGAGGATCTGATCCTGGAGATGACGGGTTTCCACCGTCTTTTCGATGGTGGCCTTTACCGTATTCTCGTAACCGGAATAGGTATGCACTACATACCACTGTGCATCTGCCATGGCCGAACCCTCTTAGTGGAACAGGCCGATGAGGCCGTTGATGCCAACCTGTGCGACGAAGTCGAACAGCCAGATGAACACGCCGATAACGAGGACACAGCCTGCTACAACTACAGCGTTCTTGAGCACCTGCTCATAGGTGGGCCATACAACTTTCTTCAGCTCACTACGCAGCTCACGGAAGAACTTGCAGGCTTTGTGCCAGGTTCGAGAGAACCAGTTTTCCTTTTTGACTTCTGCCATCGTAGGTGGGCCTCCTTACTTGGTCTCGTTGTGGATGGTGTGCTTTCTGCAGAATCTGCAGTACTTCTTCATTTCGAGACGGTCGGGGTCATTCTTCTTGTTCTTCATGGTGTTGTAGTTTCTCTGCTTGCACTCGGAGCATCTCAAAGTGACTTTAACGCGCATAACGGCACCTCCTTAAATAATTGCCTCCCTGTATCACTTCGGTCTAGTTAGATTAAGATTTAGGTCGCGGCAACTACAAATGCCGCTCCGAAGCTGAAAAAGGCGCAGAAAAAAAGCCCTTTTTCACAGGTAGGTTCATGATATCACAGGGGAGGGGGCTTGTCAATGATTTTCTTCTTTATTTTTGACAGTATTTACAGTATAATGTTCTGGAAACAATGATGCAAATTTCACAACATTTGAGGTATTGACTATGAAACGGATTTTAGGCATTGATTTTGGAGATGCTCGTACGGGAATCGCTATTTCGGATCTTCTTGGAACCCTTGTTGGCTCCACAACGGTAATTCACAGCCGTCGTCCGGAAAAAACACTGGAGGAAATTGTAAAAATTGTGAGTGAAAATGAGATTGGAGAGATCGTTATGGGGCTGCCTCGGAATATGGATGGCAGTGAAGGCCCTCGAGCGCAGCTTTGCCGAGAATTTGGCGATAAGGTTCGGGAAGCTACCGGACTTACTGTAACCATGTGGGATGAACGCCGGACAACCGTTGAGGCGCATAATATTCTGAGTGAGCACAATTATCACGGCAAAAAACGTAAAAATACAGTCGATGCCGTGGCTGCTTCCCTGATTCTTGAAGGCTATCTGAATTTCCGTTCCCGATAACAGAGTTCTCGGATACCGGATATGAGAAATAGGATTCCCAAAGCCCTGCGAAGAAGTGTTTCATCGATTACGTAGAAACTCAGCCAATTCCCAAGTGCGGCTCCGATTGCACCTGCAATTGCTGCGGTTAAAACGACCGGCTTGGTTTTGATAGATTGGGATTTTCTCATCCATGTGGAGATAAAAGCGCACGGAATGAAAAACATCAGATTGATCGCGCGGGCGGTATCTGGAGATGTTCCCACAACTGCGGTTAACCAGAGCAGCAGGAGACTTCCGCCTCCGATTCCAAGGCCGGAGAGGGAACCGAGCAGAGTTCCAATGATTAAAGCTATCAGGACGGAATCTGCCATAAAGCGCGAACCCCTCCCCAAAGCAGCAGAGCACCGAACAACCGATGCAGCCATACAACTGAGATTCTTTTCCCCCCAATACCCGAAAGAATCCCGCCGACAGCACTTCCGATCAGGTATGGCCATGCGGTTTTAAAGGGCAGGGGATGATGAAATGCGCAGATCATCAATGAGACCATCGTGGTCGGAAGCATGACTGCGACACTTACCGGGAACAGCTCATCTTCCGGCAGCTTCGCCAGCAAGCTTAATCCAGGAATCAGAAGCAGGCCACCGGCACCACCAAGAAGACCATTGATTGTTCCGGCGGCAGTGCCTGCGGCTGCGGCTCCGAAGAGTCTTTTTTTCGAAATTTCAGACAAAGAAATCGCCTCCTGCGGAAATGATTACCACAGGAGGCATTTTTTATTCCTGAATCAGAGTTTGCACGATATGCCCCGCGATCATAAGTCCTGCCACGGAGGGACACCAGGATACAGAAGCAGGAATGCTTCTTCGACCGGGAGGCGGTGTCTCCAGAGCCAGTGGTGTTAAAGGCTCTTCCGGAGAAAACAGAACCGTATGGTGGGAAATCCCTCGGTTTTTCAGCTCCCGGCGAATGACTCTTGCGAGGGGACAACCACTGGTTTTGGAAATGTCTGTGATGGAAAAACGGCTGGGATCCAGTTTGTTTCCGGTACCTAAGGCGCTGATAATGGGGATATTACGCTCTCGAGCATTCATAATGAGGCTGAGCTTGCAGGATACAAGGTCAATGCAGTCAGCAACATAGCTGTAATCCCGGTCAAAAAATGCAAGCTTATCCTCCTCTGTGTAGAGACGGCAAAGCGCACGGACTGTACAATCCGGATTGATGTCTTTGATACGCTGGGCCATGACCTCGGCCTTATACTGCCCCACAGTAGAGTGAAGTGCGCAGAGCTGGCGATTGATATTGGAAAGGCCTACGGTATCGTGGTCAACAAGCGTAATTGTTCCGACTCCGGCTCGGGCCAGCGCCTCACAGGTATAGCTTCCCACGCCGCCGATGCCGAACACAATTACATGGCTTTTTTGCAGTTTTAACAGCGCTTCAGAACCAAGCGCCATTTCCTCGCGAATAAAGGGGTTTTCCATATTTGATCCGCCTTTCTACGGAGACAGGCCGCTAAAATTAGCGGCCTGTCAATGTGATTTGGTTTATTTGGCCTGAAGCTTCAGATCCATAGGAACATACTTGGTGTTAAGCAGCTCAGAAGCGACGCTCTCTACCTGTGCATCCTCCCATGCCTGCATATCGTCACTGATCAGAAGATTCTGAATCATAGTATCACGGTAGTTGAGCTGGGAATTGCCAACATAGTACATGACGTGATAGCCGTACTGGGTTTCGATAATATCGGTGTCTCCGGGGGCACGGCTGCGATCAATACTCCAGTTGAGGAAGTTCTCGACCAAATTGGAGCTGGGAACGATGTTCTCAATCAGACCACCGTTTGCGGCGCTGCCGGTGTCATCGCTCTTCTCGACAGCCAGAGCTGCGAAAGCATCCTCCGTAGCGTCTCCGGACTTGAATTCAGCGAGAATATCCTCAGCTTCAGAACGAGCAGCTGCCTTTTCTTCGTCAGAGTAAGTGGTGGTGCCATCCTCGTTCTTTGTGCCGCCGTCGAATTTCACAAGGATATGACGGACATTGGAAACAGGGAAGGTGTTGTCATTCACGCCGTTGAAGTAGATAACGTAGTAGCCGTTAACGGTAGTGACTTCATTACCATCGGCATCAGTAGAGGTGGATTCGTTAGGGATAACAGTCAGGTCACCGATTTTGCGGTCGGCGGAAGTGATCCAATCCTTGCTGATTGCAGGAAGCTTGCTGCTAAGAACGTCGGTGTAAGCAGTAGACTTGGGAGCCTCTGCACTGGCAGCACCAGTGGCAAGATCCAGCTCTGCGATAGCCTTATCAAGCATCGCTACACTATTGATATTTTCGTTGACGAGACTCTGAGCGACTTCTTCGCACTTGGAAGCGGCAGCGGCCTTCTCTTCATCGGAATAGGTGAGCTTTCCGTCTTCACCTTCGGTACCGCCTTCCAGGAAGTTGGTAGCGGCCAAATAGAACTCATTATAGGAGTAAGAGTTGAAAAGAACGGGATCTGCGTTATCCTTTTCGCGCAGCTGGTCTGCGGTATAAGCCAGGGTTTTCATGTGATCCTGCGCGTAGCGTGAGGCGAGATACTGAACTTCTACATAGTGACGATAGGTATCTTTGTTGCAGCCGACACCGTAGACAGTTTTGACATAAGAATTCAGATTCTTAAATCCACCGTTTACCATAGCGTTCATTTCAACGGACTGAAGCATCTGATCGATTTCCGCATTGGCATCATCGTCCAGAGTCATACCGTCGGCTACAGCAGCGCTGTAAAGGGCATAGGTGTGGTGCATATTATCTTTTGCGGTGGTCAGGAAGAAGTCGGCCCAGGTTTCGCCGGTTTCTTCATTGTAGACCTGATCCTTCATAGGGATGTTCGGTGCAAGACCGCTCAGAGAAATTGCCTGTCCCCAGGATTTCTGAAACTGATTAATTGTATCTACATAGTAGTGATTCAGCTCAGGCGCAGAGATTTCATACTCTCCGACAGTTGCAGCAACCGTGCGGCGCTGAAAAATTCCGCTTTCCACAACAGTGGTGACAATCACAACACATAGCATCAGTACGATGGCAATGGAAAAAATTGCGGTGTACATGCGAAGCTTTTTGGCTTCTTTTTGTTCGGTGATCTGCTTCTCGGTCATTTGAGCGGTGGCTTGCTCATTTCGAAGCTTTTTCTTCTGGGATGCACTCATGGTAAATCATTTCCTCTCATTAATGCTTGACGTCTGATCCTGCATTTTTGCGGAAGACTATGACATTATATCCGAAATATGGAATGGTTTCAAGTGTCATTTCGATCAAACTATGTAAATCCGGTTTGAATTTTGGATGGATGTGCTCAAAAAATAGAAGTATCGGGCAAAATATAAAAAAGATGCGGAGGATTGCTCCTCCGCATCGGCCCGCTTTAGCCGTGTGCATTCGTTGATGACCTGCACAATAAAGGCAGGTGGGTTGCCGCTCTCAAGATCTTCATTGCTCCCAACATCCACCTATCGTCAAAGCGTAGGCGGGAGGTCTGCAATCCAATCGAGAAGTCAAACATCCCTATATCAAGATGTGGGTCCAAACAAACACATCACGCACCAAGCAGGGAAAAGACAATGAGATGATTATTCCTCGTCTTCTTCTGCGTCCTCTTCATAAAGCTGATCCATCATCAGGTTATAGACGGTTTCAAGCTCGTCTTCATCCTCGATTGCCTCGAGAATCAGCTCGCCATTGTCATCCACATTTTTGAGAATGGACACTTCCAATTCTGCGTCCTCATCATCGCCGGCGGGGATGACTGCGACATAGGATTCGCCGTTGTACTCCATTGTGGAAAGAATCTCCAGCTCAAATTCGCTGCCGTCCTCGTCAACAATGGTAATAAAATCAGAGCCGTAATCTTCAGCCATACGGTTTATACCTCCATTAGGATTCCTTGTGGGCATATTGTACGATGAATCCGCACTAAAATCAATAGGCAAATTCACACGAAAGAAATAATTCGAGATTTGGAATGAGGGAATTTCTCTATTTTTTTTCATTATGTGGCTGTGGTTATTAAAAATATGGTAATTTTTAATAAAATTATCCCATAATAAACATTCTGCTTCCGAGAAAAAGTTTCTGAGAGGGGAATTCGCACGTTTTTTAAGGTTTATTTATAAAAATGTTCTTTCGTTTTCGAATGGGGTATGCTATAATAATATGAACTGTCGGCAGAACTATGCCATCTGTCTGCATTTACATAGTTACATTTTCACTTCGATTATGGAGGTAACCATATGGCAATGAAAAAAAGAAGAAAGATTACCCGTCAGGATTGGAAACCGAATATTCTGCTGAGGGCACTTGGCGCAATCTGGACAGTGCTGCTGTCTTTGGTGAAAATTGCGGTGGGCGCAGCGGCAACAGTTGCGATCATCATCATTGTATGCGGTTTTGTCCTGGCAGGTGCGTTGGGCGACTATTTGCAGGATGATGTTGTTCCGAATGTCTCGCTGGACCTTTCAAAGGCCGATATTGACCAGACATCCTTTATCCATTATGTGGATCGAGATGGCAATATTCAGGATTTGCAGCAGATCTATACAACAACAGACCGTCAGTGGGCACCCATTGACGAAATTCCTGAGGATCTGATTCACGCTGCGGTTGCAATTGAAGACAAGCGATTCTATGAGCATCAGGGTGTGGACTGGATTACAACAATGAAGGCCTGCACCAATATGTTCTTTGGCAGCAGCTCCACGTTTGGCGGATCTACCATTACGCAGCAGACCATCAAAAATCTGTTTAATGATGATGATGTAACCGTCAGCCGTAAGGTGCGCGAAATTTTCCGTGCCCAGAAGTTCGAACAGGAATACGACAAAAATGTCGTTATGGAGAACTATCTGAACTCCATCTATTTCGGTAATATGAAAAATGGCGTCAAGAGCGCCGCATGGTATTACTTCGGCAAGGATCTTGGAGATCTGACAATTGCGGAATGTGCAAGTCTTATCGGTATTACCAATAACCCCTCGCTTTATGAGCCGTATTCCCGCCCGCAGAATAACCGAAAGCGTCAAGAAATTATTCTGGAGGAAATGTGGAAGCAGGGCTGGATTACCGAGGATGAGTATAATGAAGCCATGGCACAGGAGATGGTTTTCCGCAAAGGTGATGACCATCTGTCTGATACAGACTATACCTGTAAAAGCTGCGGTTACACAGCCAGCGCCAGAAAGTATAAGCGTGATGGCGACAACTTCTACTGTCCGGAATGCGGCACGCAGGCGGATATCAAAGTAGATGCGAACAGCGATATGTATTCCTGGTTTACAGAGCTTGTGCTGGATGATGTGGCAAAGGAACTGGCCGCAAAGCAGGGGCTTGACTGGACTCCGGTTACAAGAGAAGCCATGCACGAGCAGATTAAGCGCGGCGGCTACCATATCTATGCAACGATTGATATGGATATCCAGAATATCGTCGATGACATCTACACCAATCTGGAAAACATTCCCAAGACCCAGTCAACCCAGCAGCTTCAGTCCGCAATTGTCATTATCGATAATCATACCGGTGACGTTGTCGCAGTGTCCGGTGCGGTCGGTGATAAGACCGTTTATGACGCATTTAGCTTTGCAACGGATCAGAAGCTTCAGACAGGTTCTGTTATGAAACCGCTGACAGTTTATGCGCCTGCTTTTGAGTTGGGCGCGATTACACCGGCAAGTTCTGTCAAGGATCTTCCTCTGACTTACGATGGCGGTAAATTCCCCCTAAATGAAAACAGACGCTATAAGGTTTCCAGCACGGTTCTGACCGGCATTATGAATTCTACCAACACTACGGCAGTTCATACTCTGGACAAGATCGGCCTCTCTTATAGTTTCGACTTTGCCAAAAACAAGCTCCATCTGAATGGCTTGGTCGAGGAAAAGACTCTGAGCAACGGTAAGGTTGTTTCAGACGTCGGATATGCACCTCTGGCATTGGGTGCATTGAGTTACGGCGTGACAGTCCGAGATATGGCCAGCGCCTATGCAACCTTCCCCAATCATGGTATCTATCGTGAAGACCGCACCTTTACAAAGGTGTATGATTCGGAAGGTAATTTGGTTCTGGACAACACGCAGGACTCTGAGCGTGTGCTTAGCGAAAAAGCTGCCAATTATATGAACTACTGCCTGCGGGCTGTTGTTACACAGGGTACCGGCACCTATGCAAACCTCAGCTCTACTGAAATTGCAGCAAAAACCGGTACAACCTCTGATAACAAAGACCGCTGGTTCATCGCATACTCTGATTATTATACTGCGGCGGTATGGTGCGGTTATAAAAACGCCGAGGAGATTCGGCTGGTAGGAGATCGGACAAATCCGGCCGGACGCCTGTGGGTTAAGGTTATGGAGCGTGTCCATAAGGGACTTGAGTGGAAGCCTGTAGCAGATACTTCCGGAATGAAGTGGGTTACAGTCTGTCGTGACTCCGGCGGATACGCAACCGATGCTTGTTCCGCAGATCCCAGAGGCAACCGCACCCAGTCGATCCTGGTTTATCCGGAGGATGTTCCTACCACGGCATGTAATCGACATGTGGTGCTGGAATATTGCAACAGCGGCAACGGTGTCGCAAATGAGTATTGCAGACAGGTTCCTGGTGCGACATTCTCCAGAGTAGGACTGGTTAAGTATACGCAGGATGAATTGAATGAAATTCACCGTGCAGGAGCATCTGATTTCTCTGACAGCAATGTTTATCTGGTGAATGAAATCGGAGGAGAGGGCTGGCTGTCTGGCGGAGGTGGGGCAGCGTATCATGTTTGTACGGTCCACAATAAAAACAGTCTGACACAACCGACTGAGCCGGCAGAGCCGAATGCGTCGGCACCTACGGAAGGTCCGCAGGAGAATAAGCCGACAACGCCTCCTGTAACGGAGCCTTCGGGACCTCCTGCAACAGCGCCAGCTCCGGGCCCCGGCAACCCTTGATCAAGTAGAGAGGTTATAGATATGATTTGGACTTCTGATGAATGGAAAGATTATGAGGTTCTGGATGCCACCGGAGGTGAGCGTCTGGAGCGTTGGGGCAAGTACCTTTTGGTACGCCCCGACCCTCAGGTAATCTGGAATACACCCCATGTGGATTCCGGATGGAAACACTACGATGCCCGCTATCTGCGTTCCAATACAGGCGGCGGACACTGGTCTGACCATCACCTTCCCGAACGGTGGCAGATCCACTATAAGGATTTTTTGACCTTTAATGTGAAACCAATGAATTTTAAGCATACCGGTGTTTTTCCGGAGCAGGCGGCAAACTGGGACTTTATTCGGGAGACGGTTGCTGAGGCGAGCGCTAAGCGTCCCGTCCGCGTGTTGAATCTTTTCGCCTATTCCGGCGGAGCTACTTTGGCCGCCGCAGCGGGTGGAGCAGAGGTATGGCACGTAGATGCGTCCAAGGGAATGGTTGCCTGGGCAAAGGAAAATGCACAGGCCTCCGGATTGGCGGATCGTCCCATTCATTGGATTGTAGATGATTGCGCAAAATTTATTCAGCGTGAAATCCGACGGGGCCGCCGTTATGACGGTATCATTATGGATCCGCCCAGTTATGGCCGTGGTCCATCCGGAGAGATCTGGAAAATGGAGACAAGTTTCTACCCCTTCCTTCAGGAAGTTGTGAAGATCCTTTCCGATGATCCTCTGTTTGTGATTATTAACTCCTATACAACCGGCTTGGCCCCAAGTGCTGTTGGTTATGTTTCGGATACGGTTTTCTCTGAAAAATTCGGAGGAAGAACCCACAATGGAGAGCTGGGACTTCCCGTAAAATCCACCGGATTTATTCTGCCCTGCGGTGCAACCGGTCGCTGGACTCCGGACTAAGGAGGAACGATTGTTGGATCAGGCAATTAAGGCAGAAAAACTTTGCTATCGGTATCCGAGCATGGATGATCGAAACGAGGCGAGTATTTTTGATGGTCTTAGCCTCGAAATTGAGCAGGGAAGTTTTGTTGCGATTCTTGGAAGCAATGGCTCCGGAAAATCTACACTGGCGAAGCATTTTAATGCCATTTTGCTGCCGTGCGGCGGAAGTGTCCGTGTCTATGATATGGACACGAGAGATGAAGAGAAGCTGATTCCGATTCGCCGCAGGGTCGGCATGGTGTTTCAGAATCCTGACAATCAGATTGTGGCAAATGTTGTTGAAGAGGATGTGGCGTTTGCGCCTGAAAATCTGGGAATCGCAAGCCCTGCAATCCGGCAGCGTGTCGATCAGGCGCTTCAGGATGTGGGGATGTATGAATACCGCAAACACGCACCGCATCTTCTTTCGGGTGGACAAAAGCAGCGTGTTGCAATTGCTGGGGTAATTGCGATGGAACCGAGGTGCATTGTACTGGATGAGCCTACGGCGATGCTGGACCCCAGAGGCCGCAGGGAAGTCATGGAGACAATCAAACGGCTGAATCAAGAGAAGAAAATTACGGTCATATTGATTACACACCATATGGATGAGGCGGCTCAGGCCGATCGTGTGGTAGTGATTCATAAAGGAAAGATCCGTTCAGACGGTACGCCGAAAGATGTCTTTTCCGATGTGGAGCTGCTTCACCGATTGGGGCTTGCGGCACCGGAAACAGTAGAACTGTGTTACGCTTTGCGGCAGGAGGGTATGGATCTTCCGCTGGATATTTTGTCCAGTGAGCAGTGTGCTCAGGTTCTATTCAATCAGTTAAAAAAATAAGGGCGGGAGGAAACGAATTTGTCTGCTATTCTTGAGGTGAAAAACCTTACACATACTTATTCTGTCGGAACGCCCTTTGAGCATAAGGCTCTGGATTGCGTCAATTTTACCGTGGAGAGAGGAGAATTTCTCGGAATTATCGGTCATACAGGTTCCGGAAAATCCACACTCATGCAGCACCTCAATGGTCTGCTGAAACCCACGGAGGGACAGATCCTGCTGGACGGTGAGGACATCTGGTCCGATAAGAAAACAACCCGCCAGGCTCGCTTCCGGGTGGGCCTGGTTTTTCAGTACCCGGAGTACCAGCTGTTTGAGGAAACTGTTTACAAGGATATTGCTTTCGGCCCTAAGAATATGGGGTTGGATGCGCAGGAGATTGATCGCAGGGTTCGGGAAGCCGCAGGGTTTGTCGGAATTACGGATGAGCAGCTTCAAGTCTCTCCGTTTGATCTTTCCGGCGGACAGAAACGACGGGTAGCGATTGCGGGCGTAATCGCAATGGGGCCTGAAATCCTCATTCTGGACGAACCGGCGGCCGGACTGGATCCTTCCAGCCGAGCGGAGATTCTTGCGAATATTGAGGCGTACCGCAAGGCAAAAAACGCGACAATTATGATGGTCAGTCATTCTATGAACGATGTAGCTCGACTGACGGAGCGCCTGCTCGTCATGAACGAATCGAAACTTGTGATGGATGACACACCGGATCATGTATTTGCAAGAGCACAGGAGCTTTGTGATATGGGATTGGACATTCCGGATGTCACACGGGTTTTTCTGCGGATGCAGCAGATGGGACTGAATGTCAATCCGGTGTATTCAATCGAACAGGCGGTTGCGGCTGTTCAAGCATTAAGGGAGGGGAAAACCAATGCTTAAGGATATTACTCTGGGGCAGTATTTCCCGGGAACATCGTTGATCCATAGACTGGACCCCAGAACCAAGCTTGTGATGGTTGTGCTATACATTATCGCACTGTTTGTGGCGAAAAGCTGGCTGAGTTATGGGGCGGTATTGGCATTTCTCCTAGTATGTATTCGGATATCTACTATTCCGCTGAAAACAATTACGAAAGGAATGAAGCCGGTCCTGTTTATCGTTGTGTTTACAGGTGTGCTGAATTTATTCTTCACGAAAGGCACTACTGAGATCGTGACAATTTTTGGGTTTACATTGACCTGGGAAGCGGTGCAGCAGGCAATTTTTATGGTGTCTCGTATTATGATGCTGATTACGGGTACATTCCTTTTGACGTATACGACATCCCCCATCGCTTTGACAGATGGGCTGGAATCACTGCTCAGCCCACTGAAAAAGATTCACTTTCCTGTCCATGAATTAAGCATGATGATGTGTATTGCGCTTCGATTTATTCCGACACTGATCGAAGAGACGGATAAAATTATGTCCGCACAGAAGGCAAGGGGTGCGGATTTTGAAAGTGGAAGCCTTATGGACCGCGCAAGGGCACTGGTGCCGATTCTGGTGCCTTTATTTATCAGCGCTTTTCGCCGGGCAGATGAGCTGGCCATTGCAATGGAGTGCCGCTGCTATCAGGGCGGTGAAGGCCGGACAAAGATGAAAATTCTCCGTTACAGCCGCCGGGATTACGGCACATATGCCTGTGGTGCAGTTCTTGTGACAGGGGTATTTATTCTGAAGCACTTTGGATTTTAGGAGGTGAATCATGCGAAATATTGTGATTTATCTGACCTATCTTGGTACCCATTATCATGGATGGCAGGTTCAGAAAAAACTGGAAACAGTGGGACAGACGGTGGAGGATGCGGCAGCGATGGTGGTGGGGCATAAGGTTCATGTAACAGGCTGCGGAAGAACGGATGCCGGCGTACATGCCAGATGTTATGTGGCGAATTTCCGAACCGATTCCCGGATTCCGGTGGATCGGCTTCCTTACGCCCTGAATACCCATCTGCCCCATGATATTGTTGTGACCAATGCGTTTGAAGTTCACGAAAACTTTAACGCAATCGGCTCGTGCGTTCGCAAGGAATATACATACCTGATCTATAATTCCAGAATCAAAGACCCGTTTTATGTAGATCGGGCGTGGTTTTATCCGAAGCACCTTGACGAAAAAATTATGCAGGCGGCAGCGGATCAGTTTGTGGGAACACACGATTTTGCTGCTGTGCGAAGTGTTGGAACCGATGTCAAATCTACGATCCGAACGGTATATTATTATAAGGTGGAGCGCCATGGCAATCTGCTGGCGCTTCGTGTATGCGCCAATGGTTTTCTGTACAACATGGCTCGAGCAATGGCCGGAACGCTTGTATACGCCGCGGAGGGAAAAATTAAGCCAGAGGAAATCAGAACAATTTTGGAATCCGGCAATCGTACAGCGGCGGGCCCCACGGTTCCGCCCGGTGGACTTTATATGACGCACCTGTGGTACGATGACGGTCATGAAAAGTTTGAAGTGGAAAATCCTGTCGAGTTTTAATCACGATAATTCATAGTTTGTTATCCCTTTTTTGCAGCAATTGTGGTATACTGCCCGGCAGATATAATTTATTCCCACCTATTGGGAAAGGAGTGATCCGTAGTGCAGCCTAAAATGTGTGTAAAATGCAAAAAGAATATTGCAGTAATCTTTATTTCCCGAATGGAAGGCGGTAAGACGCTGAATGAGGGCTTCTGTCTCAAATGTGCCAGAAGCCTTGGAATTCCTCAGATCGATGAGGCCGTCAAGCAGATGGGAATATCCGAGGAAGATCTTGATCTCATCAATGATGAGATGAGCAACATGTTTGGTCAGAAAGAGCCGCAGGAGGATGACGATGACGAAGTAGACAGCCAGACTGCAACATTCCCACTGCTTAATCAGCTGTTTGGGGGAGCGGGGATGCCGGCTTCTGAGCCAGACAATTTGCCTGCAGAAAGATCTGAGGAGGCTCAGGAATCCGATCCGCCTGAAAAAAACAAGAAAAAGAAGAGCAAGCATAAATTTCTTGATTCCTATTGCCTGAATTTGACCGGACGGGCCAGAGAGGGCAAGCTGGACAAAATTATCGGGCGAGATGTGGAAACCGAACGTGTTATTCAGATTCTGAACCGCCGACAGAAGAATAATCCATGCTTGATTGGTGAGCCCGGCGTTGGTAAGACAGCCATCGCCGAAGGTTTGGCTCAGAGAATTGTTGCAGGAGATGTGCCATACAAACTGCGTGATAAGGAAGTATATCTTCTGGATCTGACGGCACTTGTAGCAGGCACACAATTCCGTGGTCAGTTCGAAAGTCGTATGAAGAGTCTGATCGGAGAGATCAAGTCTTGCGGCAACGTTATATTGGTAATTGACGAGGTTCATAATCTTGTGGGGGCGGGAGATGCAGAGGGAAGCATGAATGCGGCCAATATCCTGAAGCCCGCGCTGTCCAGAGGCGAAATTCAGGTGATTGGTGCGACCACTTATACAGAATATCGCAAGTATATCGAAAAGGATGCCGCACTCGAGAGGCGTTTTCAGCCGGTTTCCGTTTCGGAACCGACCATTGAAGAGGCTGTGCAGATTATGCAGGGAGTCTCCAAGAGCTATGCGCAATTCCATGGCGTGACAATTTCCCCTGAGATTGCACGTCAGTGCGTGATTCTTTCCGAGCGCTATATCACAGACCGTTTTCTTCCGGATAAGGCCATTGATCTGCTCGATGAGGCTTGTTCGGATCTGAACCTGCGCAGTAAAGAAATTTCCCGTCTGGCGGAGCTGCGCAAGGAACGGGATGACTACGAGCTGGAGCTGCGAATGCTTACAGAGGATACGGAGAATGAGCATTACGAGCGGCTTGCGACCATCCGCAGTAAGCTGTGCCAGTTGGCGGCGGAGATTGAAACACTGGAACAGGTTCCGGCCCCTGCGCTGACCATGGAAAATCTAGCTCGAATTATTGAGCTGTGGACCAAAATTCCGGCATCGAAGATTAAGGCTCAGGAGTATCAGCAGATTAAGGGTTTAAGTGATCGGCTTAAGACACATATTGTCGGACAGGACGAAGCCGTGGAAGCGGTTGCTCGTGCTATCCGCAGAAATCGTGTCGGAATTTCTCCGAAAAAACGCCCTGTGTCCTTTATTTTTGTAGGACCCACCGGAGTCGGTAAGACGGAACTGGTCAAGTGCCTGACAAATGATATGTTTGACAGCGTTGACAGCTTGATTCGTCTGGATATGTCCGAGTATATGGAGAAGCATACCGTTTCCAAGCTGATCGGTTCGCCTCCCGGATACGTCGGCTATGATGAGGCTGGGCAGCTGACCGAAAAAATCCGGCGTAAACCGTATAGTGTGGTGCTTTTTGATGAGATTGAGAAGGCCCATCCGGATGTCCTGAATATTTTACTTCAGGTTCTTGACGATGGACGGATTACGGATGCGCAGGGTAGAGTCGTGAATTTTGAGAATGCCATTATTGTCATGACCTCCAATGCAGGCTCTGAAGGCGTGTCCAACAGTGTTGGATTCGGCAGAACATCGGCGGAACAGGCCCACGACAGGACCATGAAAGCGTTGTCCAGCTTCCTCCGACCTGAATTTATTAACCGCGTGGATGAGATTATTACGTTTAATCACCTGACAGAGGAGAATTTCCGTGGGATTGCGGATATTATGCTCGGGGAGCTGCGTGAGAGCCTCGAAAACCGGGGACTCGAATTGACATGGCAGGATGATCTTCGAGAATTCTTGGTCAAGAAGGCGTACTCTGTGGTCTATGGCGCCAGAAATCTGCGCCGGACCATTCAGAAGGAGTTGGAGGACCCCATCAGCGAAGCCATTATCGATAGCTTTGAAAAACCCATCCATTGTTTGAATGTTCGGGTGGAAAATGATCGGATTCAGTTGACGGTGGATTAAAGAAGGAATATTCCTGAATCTTTTAGATTATATAAACTTTAACATTTGTTCTCTTCCTGCAAGTCAGATGGAAAAAGAAATCCGAGGAGGATTCCATGGAATCTCCTCGGATTTTTTATATGGAGGGATAGCGAAAGATAGTCTTTCGTGCCTATACATTGATCTTCCATTGTGCTGCGGCTTCTCGAGAAGCCAGAAAATCGGCGTACAGTCCGGAAGTGTTTTTTAGTTGATCGTGCGTTCCTTCCTGCACGATCTGACCGTCCTTCAGTGCAATAATTTTATCAGCTTTTTGCACGGATTTGATTCGATGGGCAATCATAATGACTGTTTTATTTGCGGTTAATTGATCGATTGCGGAGAGAATATCCTGCTCGTTTTCCGCATCCAATGCACTGGTGGCTTCATCTAGGATGATGGGGGCATTCTTCATCATTGCTCGAACGATTGCGATCCGCTGCTTTTCGCCACCGGAAAGTTGGTTTCCCGCAGTGCCGACTCGGGTAAGATATCCCTTCGGAAGGGCGGAAATGAAATCGTCACAGCCTACCTGCTTTGCTGCGCGGATAACATCTGCATCACTTGCCGCTGGGCAGCCAAGACGAATATTTTCCAAGACCGTATCATCAAACAAGAATGTCTCTTGATCGACAAAAGCGTATGCGCCAATACTCGTGGCAACGCTCAGAATGCTAATCAGTACGGAGGATAGATATTTCCCACGGTAGGGCTTCATAAAACAGCCTAGTTCCTGAAAAAGGAAGCAGAAGAATTGTTATTACTTTCTTTCATACGAATCTCTCACTTTCATCTGTTATAATGGTGTTTCTGTGGAATCGGAAGAAAATTTGTGCGGAATTATTTGAAGAGGCTTTGCATATGTTCGGACGTTATATGTTAGATAAGACTAACTCATATCTGAATATTTCCGGCTGCGGGACATTTCCCACAGCCGGGGATTTACAGAATTCGGTGAAAGAGTTCTTTCCATCCGGCTTTCATAAAGGTTTCAACCGTTTTCGTGCAAGACAGGGCCTTTTCCTTGCTGTATCCCTTTTCGAGAATCTTTCGGTAGTAGTGGAATTGCTCCGACAGAATAAATTCTATTCCATCAAAATCGACCTCCTTTTTGCGACGGCTTAAAAAAGCGACTGTTTGCCGTGCTTTTTCTTCCATCAGCAGATCAAGCTGTTTCTGAATGGAGCTTCCGTCACTGCGGCAGAAAAACAGGACGCACTGGTCATAGTATTGGAACATGAGATTCAGATAAAGCTCTTCCTCCTTGGCGATCACTTCCATAATTTTTTCCGGACTGCCACTGGTCTGCGCCTCCATATAGAGCTGACGCATCGGCTCAAATTCGGTGCTGATTTCACGAAGTGTCACCTCTATAATGGAGCAAAAGAGTACATCTTTGCTTTGATACCGTGTGTAGAGAGTGTCTGTTGTAATATTGGCCCGCTGCGCGATCTGTCTGAGAGATGCTCATCGAAAGCCATGTTCCATAAATTCAGCAGTTGCCGCCTGAATAATTTTCTCATCAAGAGAATGATCTCTTACTGCCATAGATTAGTCCTCTTATGTTAATAACACTGTTATTGATAACAATGTTATTATAAAACAAATTGATGGGTTGTCAAGAGTGTAGAGAGGAAAGAAACTGATTTTTGAATTAATTGCGCAACCCTTTCGCTTTATGGTTTTTGGATCCCCCATAGTCCGTGCAAGTCTATAAAAAGAAGATACGGTACAGCCTCATAAAAGCTGTACCGTATCCGTCAAGGATTTTCCTGATGTGCGTAGTGATTTGTGCGTCCGCTAATTGGTAATTTCATCAAGGACCTTTTCGGCTACCTGTTCCGCTGCGTCCTCGACTTTGTCTGCTGCCTGATTGACCATTTTTCGGACAGTACATTTCTGGGGCAGCATCATGGATGCCACTGCGCCTGCAGCGACACCGATGCCCAATGCAACAGGCCATGCTTTCATTTGATTCCCTCCTGTTTGTTCATTTCCGGGGTTGGTTCTAGTATGCCCACTTGTGGAAAAATATCGATCCAAAATGTGATTTCGACTTTCCCTTAGACACAATATGTGGTATAATAAAAGAAAACGCATGGAGGAATTGTGTATGTCCGTTGACGTGTTGCAGAAGAAAATCCGTAAAATTAAAAATCCTGCTATGGTTGTGTTTGCGCCCACGGCCGAGTTGATTCCTCAGGGATATGTCTCCGCGGAGCAGTATTGCTGCGCGTTGCTGGAGACGCTCAAGGATCATGTTCCTGCGATTCGGATTCATATGGGAGCCTTTGCGCTGCTTGGTCCGGACGGTCTGGTGCAGATGGACCATGTGATGAAAAAAGCGAGAGAACTTGAATACTATATTTTACTGGACTGGGGAAGCGAGGAGGATCCTGCTTTGGCAGAGACAGCAGCCCGTAAAATTCTGGAGGATGAATGTTGGGACTGCGATGGAGTTGTCATCGGAGGATATGCCGGAACAGACTGCATTAAGCCGTACGTATTGGCATCGGAGGCAAAGAAAAAGGATGTATTTGTAGTTCTGAAGACTGCCAATAAGTCTGGATCAGAGCTTCAGGATCTTCAGACCGGAGGACGGCATGTCTTCACAGCATCTGCTGACCGAGTAAATCGTTTGGCAGAAGGCTGCGTCGAAAGATGCGGCTATTCTCGGATCGGGGCACTTGCCGGCGCAAACAGTGAAATCAGCCTGAAAAGCCTTCGGGAAAAGTATCCGAAAATGTTTTTGCTTGTCGATGGCATGGAGGCGCCGAATTCTAATGCGAAATTTGCATCCGCAGCCTTTGATCGAATGGGTTATGGTGCGGTGTGCTGTGCCGGAAGCGCTGTATTGGGAGCTTGGAAAATAGCAGAGACAGGCGGTGATCCCCTTAAAAGTGCGATGGATGCAGTGGACCGTATGAAGCGCAACATCAATCGGTATATTACCATATTGTAATTAGAATCAGGGCGCAGCTATGGCTGCGCCCTGATCTGCGTTAAGAACGTGGCTGCTTCGGATCCGAGGGGTTGACGGAATCGGCCAGTGTCGGGGAAGTAGAGTCATCCGGCGTGGAAGGCTGCGTTGTTTCGGAAGTTTCTTCTGTTGTCTCCGATGGAATCGTCATGGTAGGAAGCGGATTGACAGGCATTGTTGTCTCGTTTGTGATGGAATCTTTAATCATGCCGTTCGGCTCCTTGGAGACATTGCCTCGACCGCAGGCAGTAAAGAGTGTTGCAATGAGCAGAAATGCCAACGCAAAAGCCATATATTTTTTCATTGTTTTTCCTCCTAATTTGATTTCTCAGCCATAGTATGTCCTATATAATATCATCTAGCAGAGAGATCTATGGAAAAGAAAGAAAAAATTGGAGAAATAGAAAATTTGTTCGAAACACCAAAAGAACATCGTTTAGGGGACTTCTTTTCGCCACATGCGTCACAGAAAATTCATCGTCGAAGAATTGCAAAGAAGATACAGGTGTGCTATACTGTTACCAATCATACACCCGGAGGAGTTTATGTTGAAAATGACTGATTTTATTGCATATTTCAGGGAAAATCTCCCTTATTTGGAGCTGCGTCAGGAGCAGCCCCTGTCCAAGTATACGTCTTTCCGCATCGGAGGAAACGCAGAAGTAATTGCCTGTCCGAAAAATGAAGAGGAGCTTCGACAGCTTCTGGTTGTGTCAAACCGAATGGGAATTGAGCCGGTTGTTCTCGGAGCAGGAACCAATGTACTGGCCCCGGATGAGGGAATCCGTGGCCTTGTGATCTGCCTGAAGGATTGTCTCAATGGGATGGAGCAGATTTCACCAACAAAGATCCGTGTGATGGCCGGCGTCACCATGGCGAGAGCCGCAGTTTACGCAGCCAACCTCGGACTCAGCGGCCTTGAGTTTGCCCATGGCATTCCGGGGTCCATTGGCGGCGGAGTCTATATGAACGCCGGAGCCTACGGCGGCGAAATCAAAGATGTCTGCACCCGCGTCCTGATTTTGGACCGTCAGGGAAACAGCCGTTGGCTCAGCAGGGAAGAGGCAGGATTTTCTTACCGTCACAGTGCCATGGAAGATCATCCGTGGATTGTGGCGGCGGCAGAATTTGAGCTTGAGCCAAAACCCGCAGAGGAAATTAAGGACAAAATTCAAGAACTTATGTCTAAGCGCCGAGCTTCTCAGCCGCTGGATATGCCCAGCGCGGGGTCTGCGTTTAAACGTCCTCAGACAGGATATGCAGCGGCACTGATTGATGGGGCAGGCCTGAGAGGATTCCAGGTTGGCGGTGCGGCGGTTTCCCAAAAACATACGGGATTCGTTGTGAATATGGGCGGCGCAACTGCGGCGGATGTACAGAATCTGCTTCGGGAGGTATCTGACCGTGTCTTTGCTTCCACCGGAATTCGATTGGAGCCGGAAGTACGGATCTGGTAAACAGGAGGTACAAGATGAGCCTTTCTTTTTCGGGCAGCGCAAAAGAGGAAATTTGCCAGATTGTTCCCCATAAGCGCTGCTGTGCCGTTGCAGAGGCATTTGGAATTCTGCTTTTTTGCAACACCTTTTCCATGGATGGTATAAAAATTGTTACGGAAAGCCGGGAGTTTGCGATGCTGCTTCCAAAGCTGTTTTGGAAGGCATTCAATATTGAATTTGACGAATTTCCGTCTATGGCAGCCCCCGGAAAACTGGTTTTTCAAATTTTTGAGCCGGTGAAAATGGAACGGATTCTCCATACCTTCGGTTTTGAACCGGGCAATACTTTGGCACTTTATGTAAACCTTTCTATACTGGAAGAGGACTGCTGCAAATCCTCTTTCCTGCGGGGAGCATTTTTGGCGGGAGGGTCTGTAACGGATCCGGAGAAGCGTTATCATATGGAGATTACTACGGCGCATCAGGCAGTTGCTCGGGAGACATATACACTGATGCACGAGACGATGGGATTTTATCCGAAGATTGCCGATAGAAGCGGCAGTCAGGTGCTTTACCTCAAGCAAAGTGATCTCATTTCGGATTTTCTGACATTTTTGGGGGCTCCGGTGGCGTCTATGGGAATTATTGAGGCGAAGCTTGAGAAAGACCTCAATAATAAGGTTAATCGCCGCTGCAATTGTGATGATGCCAACATCTCTAAGGTTGTAGAAGCGGCTCAGGAGCAGCTCAATGCCATTAAAATTATACGGGAGCGTGGACAGTTGGAGAAGCTTCCGGAAAAACTTCAGCAGGCAGCGTTGGCTCGGGAAAAAAATCCGCTGTCAAGTCTGACGGAGTTGGCGGCTATGATGAATCCGCCGATTACAAAGCCCGCAATGAATCATAGACTGAAAAAACTGATTGCACTGGCAAAGGAGGCCTGATCATGGGATTTGTTCATCTTCACGTCCATACGGAGTACAGTCTTCTGGATGGAGCCTGCAGAATCAATAAGCTCATGGATCGGGTGAAAGAATTGGGGCAGACAGCAGTTGCCATTACCGATCATGGTGTGATGTACGGCTGCATCGATTTTTATAAAGCAGCCAAAGCCGCAGGGGTCAAACCAATCATCGGATGTGAGGTTTATGTGGCACCAAGGCGGATGTGCGACCGGGTCCATGGAGTTGACAATGAGTCATACCATCTGGTTCTGCTGTGCGAAAATCAGAAAGGCTATGAAAATCTGTGCAAGCTGGTGTCAGAGGCGTTTATTGACGGATTTTATGGAAAACCAAGGGTGGATTTGCAGCTTCTGGAACAATACCACGAGGGCCTGATTGCGTGCTCAGCCTGTCTGGGCGGTGCGGTTCCGCAGCATTTAATGCACAATGACTATGAGGGCGCAAAGGCTTATGCGCAGAAGCTTTCGAGAATTTTCGGGGAAGGAAATTTCTTTCTGGAACTGCAAAATCATGGTATTGACGAACAGCTTGCGGTCAATCAGGGGCTTCAGCGATTGGCCCGAGAAACGGGACTGCCTTTGGTTGCTACCAATGATGCACACTATCTGCGGAAAGAAGATTCTGCGATGCAGGATGTCTTGCTGTGTGTTCAGACTGGCAGAACCGTCGAGGATGAAAATCGGATGCGCTTTGAAACGCAGGAATTCTATCTCAAGAGTGAGGAAGAAATGGAAGCCCTGTTTCCGGGTATGAGAGAAGCGCTCGACAATACGGTGAAAATTGCACAGCGATGCAATGTGGAATTTATCTTCAATCAATATCATCTCCCTTCGTTTCCGGTGCCGGAAGGGTATACCAGCGAGAGCTATTTCCGAATGCTCTGTATGACGGGATTTGCACAGCGCTATGAAAATCCACCCCAGGAGTATATTGATCGGCTCGAATACGAGATTGGTGTCATAAGCCGGATGGGTTATGTCAACTATTATCTGATTGTCTGGGATTTTATCCGCTATGCCAAGGAACAGGGAATTCCGGTCGGACCGGGACGTGGCTCAGGCGCGGCATCCATTGTTGCTTACTGTATGCACATTACAGAAGTAGACCCCATGAAGTATGCGTTGATTTTTGAACGTTTTTTGAATCCTGAGCGAGTCAGTATGCCGGATTTTGATACGGATTTCTGTCAGGAGCGCCGTGGAGAAGTAATCGACTATGTCATGCGCAAGTATGGCCATGACCATGTGGCTCAGATTGCGACGTTTGGCACGATGGCCGCCCGAGGCGCAATTCGTGATGTGGGACGTGCACTGAATTTTACATATGCTGAAACGGATGTTGTCGCAAAATTGGTTCCATCCACTCCTCATATTACACTCGATGAGGCTTTGAAGACCTCTCCTCAGCTTAAAAGCATGTATGAGGAAGATGAACGTGTCAGAAAATTGATTGACACGGCGAGAAGTCTTGAAGGAATGCCGCGCAATACCTCCACACACGCGGCCGGTGTCGTCATTACCGCACAGCCTGTTTGTGATTATGTCCCACTGTCCAGAAATGATGATACAATTGTAACTCAGTATACTATGACAACCATTGAGGAGCTAGGACTTCTGAAAATGGATTTTCTGGGGCTTCGGAACCTGACTGTGATTCAGGATGCTGAGAAGCAGATCCGAAAGCATACCCCGGGGTTTGATATTTCCAAGGTTCCGGACGATGACCCCGCAACATTTCATATGCTGTCTGAGGGCAAAACACAGGGCGTTTTTCAGTTGGAATCTGCCGGAATTACAGGAGTGTGCATCAATATGAAGCCCACTTCCATTGAGGATATGACGGCAATTGTGGCGCTGTATCGCCCAGGTCCTATGGATTCAATCCCGACTTTTATTGCAAATAAACTGGATCACAGTAAAATCCGCTACAAAACCCCAATGCTGGAGCCGATTTTGAAGGTTACCTACGGGTGCATTGTCTATCAGGAACAGGTCATTGAGATCTTCCGCAGTTTGGGCGGTTACACAATGGGACAGGCGGATAATATCCGTCGGGCGATTTCCAAAAAGAAGATGAAAGTCATTGAATCTGAACGAAAGGTATTCGTCTATGGCGACCCCGAGCAGGGAATTCCGGGGGCGGTGGCGAACGGTGTCAGTGAGGATGCGGCTCAGTCGATCTATGATGAAATTGTCGATTTTGCAAACTACGCATTTAACAAAGCCCATGCAGTGTGCTATGCGGTTGTCTCCTATCAGACGGCATATCTCAAGTGCCACTATCCAAGAGAATATATGGCGGCACTAATGACCTCAGTTCTGGATTCTGCGGTGAAGATATCAGGGTATATTACAGAATGTAAGGAAATGGGAATACTGACATTGCCGCCGGATATCAATTCCTCGGAAGATGTCTTCAGCGTTGAGGGAAACAATATTCGTTTTGGTCTGGGTGCCGTGAAAAATATCGGAAGAGGATTGATCCGCAGCGTTGTTGCCAAGCGGGAGGAGGGAGGCCCCTTCCGATCTCTCGAGGATTTCCTGACCCGGATGGGAGAGGGAGAACTCAATAAACGGGCTGTGGAAAATTTCATCAAATGCGGGGCGATGGACTGCTTCGGCAATCATAGAAGTGAGCTGCTGGCAGTATATGAAAGCATGATGGATTCCTTATCGATCAGTCGAAAGAAGAATCTGGAGGGACAGATGGGGCTGTTTGGGATGTTGGAAGAGGAAGATACCGCTTCAGCCGCCATTCCGATTCCAAAGCTTCCGGAGCTGAGTAAGGCAGACCGGATGAATATGGAAAAAGAAACCACTGGATTATATCTCAGTGGTCATCCCATGGATGATTACCGTGCTTATCTGAAAAATACCCATGTGGTTCCAATCGGCGCACTGCTGGAAGAGGAGAACTCCTTTCAGGACGATCAGATCATTTCCGTTGCCGGAATTGTTCAGACGACAAAGATCAAGACAACCCGAAACAATTCCATGATGGCCTATATCACACTGGAGGATGATACAGCTGCACTGGAAATGCTGGCATTTTCTAATGTACTGAGTCAATATGGCGGTTATCTGAAGGAAAATTCTCCCGTTGTGATTACAGGGAGACTTTCCATGCGTGAGGATAAGGATCCGCAAATCGTTATCAATCGAGCAAGGCCTATCTCGGATTTTGCGCAGGATGCGCCTCGGCAGCCGGAGCCTGAACCTAAAAAAGTTCTGGACGGTACATTGTATCTAAAGCTCAGCAGCGAGCAGGATCCAAATTACCGTAAAGTTCGGGCTATTTTGAATATGTTCCCGGGTGAGAGCCAAGCAGTGCTGTTTTTTGCGGATACAAGAGTTC
>JARIAT010000095.1 GCA_029257715.1 Faecousia sp.
CCTACGATCCCGGTCCCAATACAGATGTTCTTCTTGGTCGGCGAAAGGAAGAGGGAATTGATATGGTGCTTCGTTCCATGGGTCCAAATTGGATTGCAATGGACGAAATCACCGCAGAGTCAGACTGTATCGCCCTGAGTCAGGCGGCCTGGTGCGGCGTGAAGCTGCTCGCTACGGCCCATGCAGGGTCTGTAAAAGATTTTTTATCCCGAAGCGTCTACACACCGCTTGTGCAAACTCACATTTTTAAAACCGCCATCGTACTTCATTCGGACAAAAGCTATCACGCAGAAAGGATTTCACTATGACCATCAAACTCCTAGGTGCATTTCTCGTATTTGCAGGATGCGGCTCTTTCGGATTTTCCATGGCAGCATCCTTTCGGAATCAGCAGCGCGGGTTTGAACAGTTTCTGCGCGCACTGAAATTTATGGATGCAGAGCTAAGCTATCGAATGCCACCCTTGAGTGCTCTATGCAGGTCTGCAGGCTCTATCGTTACAGGTCCTGTACAAAAAACATTTCTTACTCTGGCAGATGAACTGGACTGTCAGGTCGCCCCCGATGTCAAACTATGTATGCAGGCAGCTGTGCAAAAGCAGAATCTTCCGCCGAATCTTCAGCAGGCTTTTCTGAATCTTGGAGACTGTTTGGGACAGTTTGATCTTCCGGGGCAGCTTCGTGGACTGGATATGGCACAGGCAGAGGCGCAGCAAATTCTTCAGGACCTTCTGAATCATCGGGAAAACCGTGTGCGCAGCTATCAGACTCTCGGACTTTGCGCCGGTGCGTCTCTTGCTATTTTGTTTCTGTAATTAAGTAATTATGGATATTGATCTGATTTTTAAAATTGCCGCCATCGGCATCATCGTGTCGATCCTGAATCAGGTTCTCTCCCGATCCGGAAGAGATGAGCAGGCAACGATGACTACTTTGGCCGGTCTTGTGGTCGTTCTGATGATGCTCTCCCAGAAAATTGCAGAACTTTTTGACCTTGTCAAACGGCTGTTTCATTTCTAATGGAAGTATTTTTACAAACGACAGCCCTTGTGCTGATTGGAGTTATTCTGCTGCTGGTACTGCGTCAGAACCGGGAGACAGCCACACTACTGTCACTGGCAGTGTGCGCAATTGTCTGCATTGCAGTTACCTCTATTTTAAGTCCTGTCTTGGATTTTCTGGGAGAAATCCGCAGGCTCGGGGATCTGGATCAGGAATTTTTAATCATTTTGCTCAAGTGTGCAGGCATCGGCTTTATTAGTGAATTGGCCGCACTTCTGTGCTCCGATGCCGGAGAAGGCGCTCTTGCAAAAGCTGTTCAAATTCTTGCGAATGCGACTGTTTTACTGCTGAGTTTGCCGCTGCTGCGGCAAATGCTTTCAATACTCGAGGAGGTGCTGGGTCAACTGTGAAACCCCTGATTTTCCTGCTTGTACTGTCATTTGTTCTGGCAGGACCTGTTCAGGCCATGGAATTTGAAGCGCCCATTGCCCCGGAGAATGTCCGCACTCAGGTGGAAACACCCGCAGATTCCTTTGGACAAGGACTGTGGAATGTCATAAAAGCAGCGCTATGCGCACTCGATAGCTCTCTGGTCGATGCCGCGAGGAGCTGTCTTGCAGTATGCGCCGCAGTTATGGTCTGTGGGCTGCTGCGGCAGCTATCCGGCAAGAGTTCTTCTGCAGCAATTGATCTTGCTTGCAGTGTAGCAGTTGCTGCTGCGCTTTTACAGCCCTCAACAGCGCTCATCCATCAGGGGGAGCAAATAATCCGGCAGCTCAACGATTATGGAAAACTGTTGCTTCCCGTGATGACGAGCGCTCTCGCTGCACAGGGAGGGGTTACCGCATCGGCTGCGCTTTATACTGCAACAGCACTTTTTAATGCAATGCTGTCTGCGGCAATCACTCGGCTGATGATTCCGATTCTCTATATATTCATTACCCTTTCCATCGCTTATGCCGCGGTTGGAGAGGAGCTTATTGGAAAGTTCCGCTCATTTCTTCGATGGCTTACAACCTGGATTTTAAAGATTTCATTATATTTGTTTACAGGTTTTCTGGCCGTCACAGGAGTTGTCAGCGGAAATGCCGATGCAGCTGCTCTGAAGGCCGCAAAAATCACCATTTCCGGTGCAGTGCCCGTGGTTGGATCCATTTTGTCAGATGCCACAGAAGCGGTGCTTGTAAGCGCAGGCGTTCTTCGCAGCGCAGCAGGTGTTTACGGAATTCTTACCATCATTGCGCTTTGCCTGAGTCCTTTTTTGAAGATCGGAATACAGTATTTACTTTTAAAGACCGTATCTGCACTGTGTACCGCTTTTGACAAAGGACGTTCTTCCGGTCTTCTGGGGGATTTTTCAACGGTTATGGGTATGATGCTTGCCATGATCGGAACACAAAGCGTCCTGATTCTGATTAGTACCGTCTGCTTTATGAAGGGGGTGGGGTAGTGGACGCAGTTGCAAAGTATATTTTGACACTCTGCTGCGGCGCTTTGATTTGCGGTGTTATATTGAGTATCACCGGATCCGATGGTCCCGGAGGTGCCGTCCGCCGGATGATCTGTGGAGTATTTTTGGTGATTCTTGCCATATCTCCTCTGAAAAAACTTGATTTTCGGGAACTGGATAAAGACATCACCTTTTTCTCAAAGGCAGCGGAAGCTGCTGCGCTTGATGGGAAAAAACAGGCAGGCAAAGCGTTGGATGAAGGTATATCCGATCGATGCCGCGCATATATCTTGGACAAAGCAGGAGCGTTATCCGTATCTCTGGAGGCAGAAATACAGATCGATTCAGAATCGCATCTTCCGGTGGCTGTATGCCTGACTGGTGCGGTCACTCCCGCTGAGAAACAGATTCTGGCAGACTGTATCGCCCAGGATTTAGGTATCGAAAGGAGCCGTCAGGAATGGAAGCACCCGCACTAATCCGAAATCTTCCGCAGATCATTCACCGATATAAATATGCTGCGTTGATCCTTTTAATCGGTCTTGGACTGCTGCTTCTGCCCAGTCGGCAAGAACCCGCACCTCCGCAGACACCCCAGAGTGCATTGAACGAACCTTCTGATCTTGAGGAAAAGCTGGCGCAGATTCTTACCTCCATCGATGGAGCCGGACAGGTTCAGGTCCTTTTGACCGAGAAGAGCGGTCAGGAAACCCTGTATCAGACAGATTCTCAGACTGATTCCGATGAATCGGGAGTATCCGAGCGGTCCGATACCGTTCTGATTGATGACAACTCCAGAAACCAGCTGGGGCTTGTCCGCCGACAGGATCCTCCGGTCTATCTCGGAGCGCTTGTGGTCTGTCAGGGAGCAGGCAGCCCGAGCATACGGCTTGCCGTGGTTCAGGCGGTTCAATGTGTCACCGGATTGAAAAGCGATCAGATTCAAGTTGTAAAAATGAAGTGAATGGAGGAGTATTTATGAAAACATGGAAGAAAAATGTGGTAGCAGCCGGTGTGTTGGTAACAGTATGTGCCGGAATATACTTAAACTGGCTCTACACGGAAGACATGCAGCCTGTATCCATTGAGGATACCCTGAACTCCAGTCAGGTTCTGGATGACAGTATGCTCGTCATGAGCCAAGACGGAGAACAATCCGCCGCTGCGGAAAACCTTTCCAACAACACTGCATCCGATTACTTTGCCGCCATTCGGCTGTCGAGACAGGAGGCCAGAGATAGTGCGGTATCGCTGCTTCAGGAAGCGATGGCTTACGACACCGCTTCCGACAGTTCCTCGGCGCAGGAACTTGAGTCTATTGTGGAGGATGCCCTCAGTGAAGCTCAGATTGAAAGCCTTGTCATTGCAAAGGGCTATGCCGACTGTGTCGCATACATGAGTGACGACGGAATTTCAGTGGCTGTAGCTGCCCCTGAAGAAGGACTTCAGCAGACGGATGTTGCTGTCATAACAGATATTGTTCTGAGTCAGTCTGATTACTCCATTGACAACATTCGAATCGTTGAGGTTTCATAATATTCGCTATGGCGCTGCTGGTTCAGCAGCGCCATTTTATACCATACTTTGAGAAAACAGTTGTATTTTCCGGAAATTGTGGTACAATAAAGCAAACTGGGTCACGTCGCTCTGATGTGGCTATTGATTAGGAGGTATACGATCATGGCTGAAAGCAGACAGTATGTCACCCAACCTCAGGAAAACGGCTGTGTGATGATTTCTGAAGAAGTATTAGTTTCCATCATCTGCAAGGCAGTGGAAGAGGTGGAAAATGTGTCCCTGTCCGGTAAGCCGGGAATTAATTGGGGCAAGGGTGTGAAAATTATCATCAGCGATGATAATCAGGTAGAAGTAAAGTGCTATATTAATGTTTCCTATAATCAGGCTGTGGTGGACGCAGCCAGTGCTGTACAGGAAGCTGTTACTTCCGCACTGGAATCCATGGCCGGTGTTACGGTTGCCGGTGTTCATGTAAATATCTGCGGAATTGTCCGTGCATAAAGGGGATTTTATGACAAGAGGAGACGCCAGAGAACTGGCAGTACATTTGATTTACAGCCGGGAATTTACCGGTGAAGAACCACGGCAGATTGTTCAGGATCGTCTGGACGAAGAATACTATGCCCATCTTGCCGAAGAAAATGAAATTTACGCTGAACGCCCCACCGCGCGCCAGATTGAATACATTCATTCTGTAGTCTTTGGCATTACAGAGCATATGGATGAATTGGATGGCATTATTTCAAAATATTCCATCGGATGGGACGTCAAGCGTATTTCTCGGCTGTCCCGTGCTATTTTGCAGCTCGCTATTTACGAGATCTGTTATGTGGACGATGTCCCGGACAGTGTTGCTGTCTCGGAGGCAGTTCGTCTGGTGAAGAAATACGACAGTGAAGCCGGCGGATTTGTCAACGGCATTCTTGGCAGCGTTGTGCGTGCGAAAAATGCCCCCGCAGTTGCCGGAGAACCTGTTGAAGAATCTGCTGCGGAGCAAGCAGCTGTGACTGAGGAAGTTTAATATGAATGTAATCGGCTTTGACACTAGCAATTATACCACCTCGATTGCCTGCTATGATGGCATTCGGGGGGAGAATTGCTCTCAGCTGCTGCCTGTGAAAGAAGGTCAGCTGGGTCTGCGCCAAAGCGATGCACTCTTTGCCCACATTAAGAGCCTGCCGGAGCTATCTGGCAGGCTGTTTTCCAATGTGGATCCCGAGAGCATCGCCGCCGTGGCAGTATCCACCCGGCCCAGAGCCGTCAAAGGAAGCTATATGCCCTGTTTTCTTGCAGGAATCGCACAGGCAACGCTTTTGAGCGATGCACTGCACGTTCCACTGTTCGAGGTCAGTCATCAGCAGGGACATGTAGCCGCCGCGCTTTGGAGCGCAGATCGGATGGATTTGATGGATGTCCCACATCTTGCATGGCATCTCTCCGGAGGAACGACCGAGCTTCTTCTGGTCGAACCTGACGGCAGAAATGTAAAAGCTATCAAAATAGGCGGCACAACGGATATCTCCGCCGGACAGCTTATTGACCGTACCGGACAGCTTCTGCATCTGCCGTTTCCGTCTGGAAAACACATCGATGCACTGAGCACAGAGGCTGTGGACAAAAGTGTTTTCAAGGTGAAATGTCCCGGAACAGAGTTTTCTCTATCTGGGTTGCAGAACAAAGTGGAGCAGTATCATGCCGCAGGACAAAATCCCGCCGAAACTGCCGCATATGCACTCCGATGTGTAGCGAATGCAGTTTTGACCGCCACGCAAAACGCCCAGAAGATGTATCCGGGAATGGAGGTCGTTCTCTCTGGAGGCGTCGCCTCAAACTCCATGCTGAGAGAGATTATGGCTCCGCTGAAGCCTGTATTTGCACAGCCCCGATTCTCCACTGACAATGCAATGGGGGTCGCGGTTCTCGGCCACCGTCTCTTGGAGGAATAATATGGAAAAACAGATTCTATCCGTCGGACAAATCAGTGAGTATATTAAAATGACGATGGATTCTGACCCCAGACTGCGTAATATTGCAGTTCGTGGAGAAATTTCCAACTATAAGGTCTATCCATCCGGTCATCACTATTTCACACTGAAGGATGAACAGGGTGCCATGAAGTGTGTCATGTTCAAATCCAGTGCGTATAAGCTGAAATTCCGTCCGGAAAATGGCATGAAAATTATTGCAACCGGTTCCGTGACGGTCTATGTTCGGGATGGTGCTTATCAGCTGTATGTCAATTCCATGACGGTTGACGGCATTGGTGATCTGTATGCCGCTTTTGAGCAGCTGAAGGAAAAGCTTTCCGCACAGGGACTATTTGATCCCGCTCATAAAAAACCACTTCCCAAGTATCCCGGCACCATCGGAATCATTACAAGTGAAGCAGGTGCTGCGGTTCATGATATGCTTCGAATTCTGCGAAAGCGTTATCCACTGACAGCCGTAAGACTTCTGCCTGTACGAGTTCAGGGTGCCGAAGCTCCCGGAGAAATTGCATCGGCAATCGCTTATGCCAACCATCATCGTCTGGCAGATTTGCTGATTGTCGGCCGGGGCGGCGGTTCGATTGAAGATCTGTGGGCCTTCAACGACGAGCGAGTGGCAAGAGCCATTTACGCATCCGAGATCCCCGTGATCTCCGCTGTCGGACATGAGCCTGATGTCACAATTTCCGATTTTGTTGCGGATTTGCGGGCCGCGACCCCATCGAATGCGGCAGAACTGGCAGTTCCAGATCAGGACGCTCTGCGCCAAATGCTGGATTCTATCAATGATTCCCTGTCCACCGCCATGATGCGCCGCCTCAAGCAATCCCGAGAACGGCTGGATTATTTGTCCCATCGCCCTGTGCTGCATTCTCCGCTGGCATCCTTTGAGCCTCGGAGAAAAACACTTGCGTTGCTGCAAACCAGACTCTTGAGTGCCCAAAATCAGAATCTGGCGCGCCAGCGTCAGCGATTCGTTGCTCAAACCGCAAAACTTGATGCGTTGAGTCCTCTAAAGGTTTTGACTCGCGGTTATGCTGTGGCATCCGGAGAGGACGGTCATATTATCCGAAGCGCAGAGGAGGTTCGTCCCGGCGAAATCATTACCGTTCGAGTCAGCGACGGAACCATCACTGCAAATGTCATAGAAGGGAACAAGGACCATGAATGATAAAAACCTAACCTTTGAGCAGAATTTGGATCGTTTGGAGCAGATTGTCCGTATGCTAGAACGGGGAGACGGTGCACTGGAAGAATCCCTGAAGCTGTTTCAGGAGGGGACCGAGCTTGTACGCTCCTGCGGCAAACTTCTGGATGATGCGGAGCTTTCCGTAAAAAAAGTAATGGTCGCTGCCGACGGCAGCCCCGTAGAAGGAGCTTTCAACGATGAAATTTGAAGAGCAGATGCGTGAATATGTTACGCAGATCGAGTCTTATCTCGCAACCTGTTTTGATTTTTACGATTTTGAACCTCAGAGTGTCTTGTTTGACTCCGC
>JARIAT010000019.1 GCA_029257715.1 Faecousia sp.
CGAATCCAGGTCCTCCAGTCTGTATCCTAAAGTTAATTATAGCACATTACACAAAATCATTCAATATTTCTTATGCACTTATAATAAATTTCGATTTCAAATATGGGTTCTGATCCTATCAATTCTACTTGCAAAACATTGGTCCCTCTTTATATCTTTCGTTTCATAATGTCAATTTTAAGAATAAATAAGATTCTGGCTCTTTGCATTTCACATATCCTTCACAAAAACCTGATAAAATAGAAGAAAAATGCCTTTGGCATCCCGGAGGAATACATATGAATCTTGCAAAACTGATGATCCCAAAATGCAGCACAATCTGTCTGGTAAAAACAAATACTGTACGTCAGGCACTTGAGATCATGCGCCGCCATGGATATACTGCAATCCCTGTGCTGGACGAAAAAGGTCTGTATCTCGGAAGCGTTACAGAGGGTGATTTTCTGCGTCATGTCCTGCACGTCGGAAGTACCGATCTTAAAGTCCATGAGAAATATTTGGTCGGGGATATTTTTCGTCCTGATTTTTGTACCGCACTGCCGATTAACGCCAGTGAAGCGGATGTGATTGCCGTTGCGCTCAATCAGAATTATGTTCCCATTGTGGACGGTCGAAACTGTCTCTCCGGTATTGTTACCCGGAAGGCTGTGATTGAATATTTGTCCGAGAAAATAAGGTGCAATCCCTAACTAGTATTTTCTGCAAAATTACGCATACTGCCATATAGTAAAATATAAAAAGTCCTTCGACCATCAGGCCGAAGGACTTTTCGTTCTTCATAATCCGATTCTACCGGCTGTCCGAATTCCGATTTCTATTCTTCCCCATCGTGAAATACGCTTTTCACAGGTTCATTGGCAATTCTCAGGTTCCGAACACTGTCCCGCACATACAGACTGGAAGGTACCACTGTTTTAATACAAACTTCACGGCTCTCAAATACACGTTCTTCCAGCATACGCACCGCATATTCTCCCATAAAATCCATATACAAGCGGCTGGTTGTCAGCGGCGGAACCATGTATTTTGCCGTGGGAATGTCATTGAATCCCACAATGCTCACATCCTGCGGAATCGACAGTCCCAGCGTATAGGCCGCACGGTATGCCCCCGCTGCCATCGAGTCATTCCCCATAAAAAGTGCTGTGGGCAGATTGCCTTCTTCATAAAGTTCCCGGAACTTCTCATAACCACAGTGTGCGCTGAAATCCCCCAGCTTCATATACTCGGGATGAAACAGACCTTTCTGCGTCATGTACTCCCGAAAGGCCGTAATACGTCCGTCTTCCACAGATCCACTGACCTCATTGGCATTGGTTCCGCCAATAAATCCAATTTTCGTATGTCCGTTGGCTGCAAGATAATCGATAATCTGCCGCACTGCGCCGCCGTAGTCTACAATGACAGCATCAAAATTCTGAAGATCCGGACACGCATCGATAAATACTACCGGTTTTCCCCAGGTACGAATCCGTTCAACATCACGTCTTGTAAAGGTTCCGGAGCAAATCACCCCATCGACCCCCGCCACGGATTCCGCAGAATTTTGAAGGGAAACAACCTGTTTTTTGTATCCGCTTGCCTCCAGCCGTCGTTCAATGGCGAAACGAATGCACAGATAATATGGGTCCTCCAATTCATCCTGACGTGAATAAGAGTAAACCAAGCCGACTTTCAGCCGTTTTTTTCGGGCTTTCGGTCGAACCTCATATTCCAGTTCCTCCGCAGCTTCAAACACCCGCTGCTTGGTTTCTTCCATTACATTCAACGTCTCATCATGGTTCAGTACACGAGATACCGTTGCAATCGAAACACCAGCCTTCGCTGCAATATCTTTAATTGTTGCCATGCAATCTTTCACCTTACTTTATGGAAATTCCTATGATTATTGAAACTTTTTCTCCCGCGCCGAGGGAAGCTGGGATACAATTACTGCCAGCAAAATGAGACTTGATCCCAGAATCATTCTCACCGTAATGCCCTCACGGAGAATGATGACCGAGAAGATCGTACCGAACACCGCCTCCAGCGAGAGAATAATTGCCGATTTTGTCTCATCCACATACTTCTGGGAAACCGTCTGGAGCAGATAGGTAATGGTCGTACTCACAATACCGAGATAAAGAACTGCGAGGATGCTTTTCATAGACGGATTGATTGCGAAATCACCGGATAAAATCAGTCCCACAAAGGAAAGGACACACGCCGTTGTCATCTGAAGAAAATTGAGCACTGTGGGACGGATTCTTCCAACATACTCCCCTGTCAAAAAAATCTGGAACGCAAAACACACTGCACACAGAAGCGTCAGCGCATCCCCAATCCCCAGCGTCAAGTCACTGTTGAGGGAAAGAATCCCTGCACCAATCAGCGCCATAACCGCACCAATCAAGCTCTTCATCTCAATCTTTTTTCGATAAATTACCAATGCAATAAACGGTACAAAAACCACATTGGTTGCTGTGAGAAACGCATTTTTAGAAGCCGTGGTATACTGCAAAGCGATGATCTGAAGCGCAAATCCGCCAAATAGGGCCGCTCCGAGCCAAAATCCGCATTTCATTTCCTGTTTTGTAATGGTCTTGATCTGCTTGCTTCCGAGTGCCGTCATGATTACTGCTGCAATCAGAAACCGGATGGCCATAATCTGAAACGGTGTCAATGTTTCCAGTGCCATATCGCTTGCAACAAATCCACCGCCCCAAATAATCGTCACGGTCAGCAGGCCTAAAATGCCCAAATATTTCTTCATAATCTACTCTCCGTTTTTCTAAAATATCACACGTAGGACATTATAACATATTTCAAAGAAAAAGGGGCATGAAAATGCCCCTTTCCCACAGTTTAATTACAGCGCGCTAGTTGAACTTTGTCTCAAGTTCTTTCTGCAGGTTTTCAAACACGGTATCCACATCCGCGCCATTGAGCATAATGTCCGAAACCGCTGTTCCAATATAGTCATTTGCTTCGTTATTATTGACATTTGCAGGTGTATTTGCAACCTTCTGACCATTTTCAATAAAGATCTCGTAGACATTTCCTTCCCCGAAGAACGGATCTCCCTTGGAGAAAATCTCTTCCTCATAGCTGGGAATATAAGAAGGATACAGACCATATTTCTCAAATCCGGAGGACTGGAGCTTCGGATCTGTCATAGCAAACTTGCAGAAATCCTTGGCAACATCGGGGTGCTTTGTCTTTCCGTTGATGGCAAGATCAGAACCGCCATTGCTGCAGCTGTATGTACCGCCATCAATGGAGGGCAGATCCATTGCAGCCCACTTACCTGCTGTCTCAGGTCCTTTATCCTTAATGGTGCCGATCATCCAGATTGCCTCAGGAATGCAGGCAACCGATTCATTTACAACGGTCTGCTCATACTCGTCCCAGCCGTTGTAATTGAGGCCGATTCCGGAATCATAGATCTTATCAGCCATGTGCATGGCTTTGAGCGAGCGTTCGTCATTGATCAGAGGCTTTCCATTTTCGTCAAAGGTGCTGATGCCGAACTGATTGCGAATCATGGCGTACAGGCCGGGCTTATTGGGGCGTACAGGAAGCATCTTAACAGGATCACCTGCCGGAGTCTTGCAGACTGCCTCAATTTTCTTACCCGCTTCAATCAAATCGTCCCATGTCTGAATATCTTCTGCCTGAACGCCGGCCTGTTCAAAGTAGTCGGTGCGGTAGAACATCGCAACAGGGCCTGCATCCCAGGGGAACGCATGGACCTTATCCTTATAGGAAACCTCCGACATCTTGGACGGCAGGAACTGATCGGCATCAACCGCATCGGTCACATCCAAAAATCCCTGCGGGAATTTATCTGCGTAGCCTACCAGAACTTCTCCCTCAACCGCAATGACATCTGCAATGCCATTTCCCGTTGCAAGAGAGGTGGAGAGCTTATTATAGATCTGCTCTGTACCCATTTCCTCAAATACAAACTTAACTTCCGGATGGGTCTTTTGATACTCTGCTGCGGCATCCTGAAGCTGCATCAGAGCAACGTCCCATGCCCATACGGTGAGCTCCACTTCTCCATCCTTACCACCGTTTTCGGGGCCGCCCTTTCCACCGCAGCCGGTCAGAAGGCCTAAGCTCATCACACCGGCCAGCAGAGAGGCCATCAGTCTCTTCTTTTTCATTCCTTTTTCCTCCTTTTATTCTTTCACTGCACCGCCCATCACACCGGCCACAAACTGCTTCTGGAAAACCAGGAAGATAATCAGAATGGGCAGTGTCGCGATTGCGGTTGCCAGCAAAATCACAGCGTAATTCTTATTGGTGGGATTTCCGTCCAGAACAGCCAGCGCAATGGGAAGGGTATACTTTTCTTCACTGCCCAAAATAATCAAGGGCCACATGAAATTATTCCACATGCTGGTGAACATATATATGACAAGCGCCCCCAATGCAGGCTTGATATTCGGCAGCACCACACGGAAGAACAGAGAGAACTCTCCCAAGCCGTCAATTCGACCTGCTTCCAGCAGTGCTGTTGGGAAATTCATCATATTCTGTCGCATCAGGAAGATGCCAAACGCATTGGCAAGCATCGGAAGGATAACCGCCCATGCAGAGTCTGTCATATTGATATCAATCATCATTTCAAACAGTGGCACATACATAACCAGAGAGGGAATCATCATGGAACCCATGACACAGCCAAAAATCAGGCCCTTTCCCTTAAACTGGAACTTTGCCAGTGCATATCCTGCTGCGGAGAACAGCAGAAGCGCCAAGATGGTATACACCGTAGAAATAAAGAGCGTATTCCATGTGGCCGACATCAGATCCACCTTGCCAATCAGAATCTCAAAATTCTTAATCAATTCTGTGCCAATGGTAAACTTCGGCGGAACCGACAAAATCTGATTATTGGTATTCGTTCCGGAAACAAACATGAAATAGAAGGGGAACAGTGACAGAAACGCCGCAACGCCCAGAATCACATAGACTATCGCTTTATTGAATCGTTTCATTCCTTAATCCTCCTCCGTCAGTTTGAACTGTACTATCGACAGCATCGCAATAATCACAGTCATGACATAGCCAATAGCAGATGCGTAGCCATACTTAAGATAGCGGAAACCGTTGTTGTACAGATACATTCCCAGCGTAATCGTTGCATCGTTCGGACCACCGGCGGTCAGAATGTACGGCTCATCAAACAGCTGCAAGGTACCAATGGTAGATGTAATGGTGCAGAAAATAATGACCTGCTTTACCATGGGAATAATGATATGGAAAAGCTTATCCCAGAAGCTTGCACCGTCAATGTCGGCAGCTTCCAGAACATCATTGGGAATTGCCTGAATTCCTGCCAGCAGAATAATCATATTATAGCCGAGCCACCGCCACGTAATAGAGATTATAATTGCAAACCGGGCCGGCCATTCCTCATAAAACCATTCCACCGCATTGCCGCCAAAAAGCTCAATTACATAGTTAATCAGGCCGTGGTCACTGTTGAGCAGCACCTTAAAAACCAGAGCATACGCAACCAGTGCCGTGACAGACGGAAGAAAAATCGTCGTACGGAAGAACGATTTGCCGCGAATGAATTTCTGCTCAATCGCCACAGCCAGCAGCAATGCGCCGCCGATCATAACAGGCACCTGAATAATCAGGAAAATGCAGGTGTTGAACAGTGCCTTATAAAATATCTTATCCTGGAAAAGCTTCTGATAATTCTTGAGTCCCACGAAAACATATTCGCCGGAGGTCAGTTCAAAAAAACTCAGATATAAGGATCTAAGGATGGGATAAACCATAAATACTGCAAAAATCGCAACAACCGGGGCAATAAAATAATACGGAGCTGTCTTGCGGGTTACTAGAGAATGATCTTTCATTTCATACTCCCCCTTGCCTTTTTACTCTGCTGCACAAGGCTGCTATTTTTCGCAACATCAAATCGCAGCCGCAGGGAATAGTCGTTGATTCTGGTTTTATTGCGGAAGGTCTGTTCCTCTCCGCAGGAATTCGAGCCAACACCGGAGTGTTTCGCATCGATATGAACAATCGTTTCTTCACAGCGCCGGATCTCATGGACATGCTTCGCATTTTCAAGAGCCTCTATGGTATAATCGTGGACATCAAATCCAAAATCTCCCGCAGAGGTAATCAGAAGGCTTTCCCCCTGATCGCCGACCGCCAGCCATTTTGTATTTTCCCGATGGCCATTTTCCTGAGGCATTGCGTATTCCACGTGCATTCCGTCCACATCGCTGTGATAAATGCCCATCCGTGCCGCAGACTGCATATCACAGTAGTTTTCCATGGGGCCAAGTCCATACCAGCTGATCTTATCCATCTGTCCGGGCATCACTAGCTCTATACCAATCCGAGGAATAAACTCCGGTACAAACTTCGAGTATTGGAAACCGTTCATGTGCAGCTCCAGATCCATTGTGCCGTTTGGATAGATTCGGTAGGTATAGACTCCCTTGAAACCAAATGCCATGCTGAGCGGCGAGAAATGGGTATTAACAAAAATCTCTACATACCCATCATGGTTCTCAATCCGGAATGCCTCCAGCTGCTCCTGCTGCTTTTGCAGAAAATACTTGCCGTACCAATCTCCGACCTTATACATATCATTGTCAATGGTCGCTCGGCACATATTCAGTACAGGTCCCTTTTGAATCCACCGTTTCCCGTCCACTTCATAGCTTAACAGTCTTCCGGAAATCTGATCAAACTCCGCTTCTACGTGGCTGCCTGAAATTCGTGCGGTCTGTCCATTCAGCTCTACATAAAGCTGCTCGTCAGCCATATCCGCTTGGACGGCTGTTTCTGCCGGTTCTGTCGGAAGCAGGAACTGTGCCGTTGCGATCTCGTGTCCCGCCTCGGAATAAAGTGTTTTTTCTGTATTTACAAATCGAATGTTCAGATAGTATTCTGTCTCAGCATTTGGGGAAATTTCAGGAAGCGCCAACGTAAGCATCTGCTTTTTCTGCGGCTCTGCAGAGAGCTGTTCCTCCCCAACTGCCAGAACTACATCATCTGCGGTAATGTCCCAAAGCATCTTAATATGGGACAGTGTGCGGAAATAAAATCTGTTTTCCACCGCAATCAGACCATTTTTCAGGTCAACCGCCTGCGCCGCCACGGGTGCAATCACCTGCTTGTAGTGGACAAGTCCTGTCGATGGCACACGGTCCGGCCGCAGCAGTCCATCCATACAGAAATTTGAATTATTGGGAATGTCCCCAAAATCGCCGCCATAGTAATAGGTAAGACTTCCCTGTTCATCACGATGCGCAATTCCGTGATCGTACCATTCCCAAATAAATCCGCCCTGAAGCCGTGGATATTTTCGGAACAGCTCCTGATATTCTTCCAAATTTCCGGGACCATTGCCCATGGCATGACAATACTCGCAGAGAATATGCGGCTTTCCATGGGCGTCATTTCCTTCACCGATTCGTTTCATACCGTCCAGTCTCGTATACATCGTAGAATATACATCTGTGATGTCCGCAAGAAAATCCCCTTCATAGTGAATCAGACGGGATGGATCCAGATTCCGAATTTCCTTTGCGGTTTCTGTAAAATTCGTTCCCACAGAGGATTCATTTCCCATGGACCACATCATGATGCAGGGATGATTGCGGTGCTGCTGAATCATCCGAATGCTTCTATCCTCAAACGCAGCCCTCCAACTGGGCATTTCGTTGAGCCATTCATACTTTTCAATCCACTCAAACCCGTGGGTTTCCAGATCCGCTTCGTCAATGACGTAAAATCCATATTGATCGCACAGATCATAAAAATAGGATGCCTTTGGATAATGAGAACACCGAATTGCGTTGATATTGTGCTGTTTCATCAGCTTTAAATCGGCTTCAACCACATCTCTCTGCACTGTCGGTCCGCCCTCAGGGCTGAAATCATGGAGATTCACGCCGCTGAAAAGAATCGGCTGTCCATTCAGGCAGATTTTTTCGTCTTTTATTTCAATTCTACGGAATCCCGTATGAACACTGACTTTATCTACTGTCTTTCCGTCCTTCAGAAGTTCCAGCTCCACCGTGTAGAGGATCGGAAGCTCCGCACTCCAGGTTTTTGGAGATTTGACTGAGGTGACAACTCGGGCTCTGCCTGCTTCAAGCATCATTTCGCCTCTGTCGCATACGGTGTTCTGAGCATCCAACAGTGTCCAAACTGCCCGGTCCGCATCTTCGGATGCGGTCACTTCCTGACGCAAAATACCGTTCTCGTATTGATCGTCAAGAGTTGCTTCTACTTGATAATCCGCTACAGCGCACAAGGGGGTGGAAAAAAGTGTGACATCCCGAAAGATTCCGCTGTACCACCACATATCCTGACACTCTAAATAAGTTCCGTCCGACCACTGGTACACTCGAACCGCAATCTGGTTCTCCCCATCCTTGAGATACTCTGTCAGATCAAATTCCGAGCCCAGACGGCTGACCTTGCTGTAACCAACATACTTTCCGTTGACCCACAAATCATATGCACTGCTGACTCCATCAAATCGGATGATCCAATGTTTTCCACTGCATTGGGACAGATTCACCATCGTTCGATATAACCCTGTTGGATTTTCTGATGGCACAAAGGGGGGATTGATTGGAAAAAGGTACCATACATCCGTGTAGTGCATATCCCCATAGCCCTTCATTTGCCAGCAGGAGGGAACCTCCAGCGTATCCCACGCAGAATCATCATAACTCTGCTGCTCAAACCCCGCCGGAGTACAAGCCGGGGCACGCAGATAACGGAATTTCCATTGTCCGTTGAGCGAGATCCTTGTGCTGCAAGAATCCTCTCGGACGTAATCCGTGTGCGCCTGCATACGACCGATATGCAGAAGCGATTCGTCTTCCCATCTTTTTTTCACTCTCTCCATTTCTTTTCCTCCCTACGGAATGGCAGAATTTTCGTATCCTCCATCCGCTTTTTTCATTTAGCATTTTAAATACTGATTGTATCATTTTTTCTACCCGTTACTCGAATACTACCATTTTATTGTATTCAAGTCAATCATTTTACTGGTAAAATTTTTACCGAAACGCTTTTTCTATAATTTTTAACATTATTTTTATATTTTTTTGTGCATATTTAACCCATTTATTTCTATATTTTCGTATCGTTTAGTAAAATAAAAATATTTTTACTAAAATTACTTGATTTATTTTTTGATTTTTATATACTGTATATAAATCTTCTCTGGTGGTGGTTATATGCGTTCTTTTTCTAAAATCGAAGATCTATTCTCTTTGCTCGTAGACCTTCTCCTGCTGAATTTGCTGTTTGTGTTGACATCTCTGCCGATCATCACCATCGGGCCTTCTCTCTGCGCGCTTTATTCTGTCAATCTTAAAATGGTCAGCAACGAAGATCCCTATTTGGTTCGATCTTATTTCCGTGCATTTCGATTGAATTTCCGGCAGGCCCTTCCGGTCTCCATTCTGCTTGGACTTGGTTTGTTTTTCTGCATTACTGATCTTCTGATCGCATTGCGCAATTGTGGAATCTTATATTTGTTCCTTGGCACACTTGCCTGCATCGGTCTGTTTCTTCTGCTGATTGTGAGCCTCTATTTTTTTCCGATTCTGGCCAGATTCCAGTTTACAACCAAACAGGTATTTTTCAATATGATACACATGATTGCCAAGCATCCTCAAACATTACTGTCCCTAATCTTATTGCTTTTTCCCTTCCTGTTTTTCCTTTTTTATTCGTTCTATACCGCTGTTGCAGTCGCTGTATTTCTGCTTATCATCGGATTTGCTGCCCTATGTCATGTATGCTCCATTGTATTTCGCAAGCTGTTTTCTGAATATGAGCTTTCATGATAAAAAACCTCCATCTGTTTTCATACAGATGGAGGTTTTCATTGTCGTGATTCTCTTCCAGATATATGGTTTCTTCCCAGAGTACTCAATATAAAAAGAAAAAGGGAGCATCCTATAAGGATACTCCCTTGGTCCGAGTGACTGGATTCGAACCAGCGGCCTCTTGAACCCCATTCAAGCGCGATACCAAACTTCGCCACACCCGGATATAAACGTCATTTCTGACAGCTCGTATATAATAGCACAAACAAGTTTAAATTGCAAGTCCTATATTCAATAAAAATCATTTTTCTTTATTCCATTTGATCGATACAGAATAATCTGAAAAAGCAGCCTTCCTTTGGGATTTTCCCCAGTGAAGGCTGCTTTGTGTATTTCCTATGAATCCTGAATTCCGTCTGCTGCCGATAATTCTGCCTGTACCTGAACCACCTTCTGATACAGCATCCAAAAACCCGCTCCGAATACAACTCCTACAAAATTATTTACAATCCGCAGAAGCACTGCTTCCTTCACACCGTACAATCCACTTGCAATAAACAGCGCCCCGAGACAATTGCAAGCTGTCTTTGATCGATAGTCCGTGCAGAATCCAAGGCACAGGCCTCCCAGCATTCCGAGAAGCATATGCAGATCTTCCGGAATGACAGAATACGCCAATATGAACGCTGTAGAACCGATCACAGTACCAATCAAGCGATGCAGAAACCGCTGCTTGATTCCATCTCCGGCCGCCTGATAGCAACCCAGAATCGAACCACACGCAAACGCAGCCCACATCATCCGCTTCAAAGGAAACAAACTGCTCAACCCCAAAAGAATTCCTACCCCAAGTGCAAGCTGTATATGCCACTGCGTCTGCGGCTTTGAAAACTGAAAGTTCTGTACTATGGTTCGGAATCTTACATCCTGATTTTTCTTACGATGCTTGACAAAGAAAATAGAACCACACAAAATATACCCAGTCAGCGTCAAAAGCCCCCGATTCCACAGTGCCGCACCTGTTACAGGATTTCCCGAAAGGTAGATATACGCAAACGTATAAAGTCCTGCATTTCCCAGCTCCGGACGATCACTCGTCATAAAAAGAATCAGAAAAAACGACGATACATGGATCAGGACCGAAAACAGCGGACTCACCAATGCCGCCGCAGAAGGAGCTATCCATAAAAGTGCAAATGCTACCGCCAGATTGATTAGAGAGTCCTGAATACAGTAGCCGAAATTCACAAACCGAATTCCCATCATAATGCAAAACAGCGCCACACCCATCGCACTGTTTTCTTCTCCAAAGATTGTTCCCACCGGAGAAATCATCAAAACCGCAAAGGCTACCAGAAGCACCGCCCGTGTCGCCATTGCGATGCGCAGCCGATTGCGCTGCTTGGGTTCCTCCGATTCTCTTATCATCCGCTTTAAAAAAGACGGATCCAACTGGATTAAATCATAAAATCTCACAAAATCCTCCAATTCCATCGACCGGCTTGCTATTCTGATTTCGTTATCATTTTAGAATTTGCCATTTCAATCAAACGAAACAGTTCCTTGAATTCCTCCCCCATATTCTCCTCCAACAAATAGAAAGGATTCAAAATCAGACCATAGCTCTCTTTCAGCGCCTCCTGTCCCTTGTCCGTCAAAGAGAGGAGAAAACTGCGTTCATCCTCCAGCCGCTTATGCCGCGCAATCAGCCCTTTTTCAGCCAGCTGTTTCAGACTGCGGCTGACTGCTTCCTTCTTCATTCCGGTATGACGGCTCAATTCCAAAGGGGTGCAGCCTTCCGCATGAAGATACAGCAGTGAAAGCAATTCCTTCTCACTTGCTGTTAAGGTCTGCATCTGCCCATGCACCAGCATCGCCCGTGCAAATTGATGCAGCTGCTGTTGATACTTCAGCATTTGAAGCAAATTATCTTCATCCATCGAAATTCCTCCAAACAAATTAACAATGTTAATTATATCGAGTTTTAGATAGATGTCAATGGCAAATCTCCTAAAATCTCTTTTGATTCCGCTTCTATTGACTGCCGTTTTCTGTTTTTTCATATTTTTTCAAATTTTTGTTGCCTTTCTGAAATGCAGCGCTTATGATGATACCAGAAAAGGAGGAGGATCTATCAATGAAGACTTGGGCTTTTATTGGAGGGTTTGCGGCAGTTGCAGCCGGCATAGTGATTCTGGTTCTTGTTATCAAAGCGAAATTTCAGAAATTCAGTCGCCAGATCTTCGGCACGACACAGGTGCTTTCCGCACTCTCTGAAATTCAGGAGCAGGAGGCCCCTCCCCGCTCTCTCAACGGCTGCGACCGAATGCTGATCCCACGAATTCTGGAGGATTTTCCGGATTTTGACCCAACCCTTGCCAAGACATATGCCAGAACATATCTGAAAAAGCAGCTATCTTCCCTTCAGGATGTCCAGATTCATAATGTTGTTTTTTCCCAATACCTTCCTGCCGCTTCCCAAAAAACCATTGTGCTTCAGGCAGCTGTTTCCAATCGAAAAAATAGCAGAATGATTCAGCACCGCTATGATCTTCACTATACCTATCTCATCGCCACGGGAGATGACACCGTTGCCGCCAACTGCCCCAACTGCGGAGGAACGCTTGGATACGGCGACACCGTCTGCCCCTACTGTAACTCCCGTGTGGTCAATGTGATGGGCAATACATGGGAATTTACAGAACTTGCGGAAAGCTGATACATCAAAGCGCCGATTCAAACAGAATCGGCGCTTTGCTTACGTATTTCAGAACGGACAGGTCAAGCTTTTTCCCCTGTTCGCAGGAACAGCACCCCTAAACAATTTGGCCCGCAGTGACTCGAAATCGTGCATCCTGCTGTGGTTTCAATAATTTCTTCAAACGGCTGAAGCTCTTGAACCAAATCGATCGCTTTGCGGACAATCTCAGACGGTACGCCGGAATGTGTCACAAAAATCCGTTCATGGCAAATATCTGTCTGTCCTTCCAGTCGTCCCCGGATATATGCCATAATCGAGCGTTCCATATTCCCTCGGTACTTTCTTCCCACGTGCATGCTGCCCTTTTCCACCACGATTTCCGGTCGGATGTGCAGCACGTTGGCTCCAAAGGCAGCAACACCGGAGCAGCGTCCGCCTTTGTGAAGATATTCCAGTGTTTGCAGTACAAAACTTGTATCAAGATACCGCTTGCATTCATTCAGAATCTGCACGATTTCTTCCGCACTTTTTCCCTTTGATGCAAGCTCTGCCGCCATCACTGCCAAATAACCGGAACCGGTTGAGAGATTCTTGCTGTCCACAACAAAAACATGCTCCATACTCCGTGCCGCAATACACGCATTTTGATAGCAGGAGGACAAATCACTTGAAAGATTGATGTGGATGACCTCATATCCCTGATCCGTATATTTTTGAAAACACTCCTGATAAATTCCAACAGAAATTGCAGAGGTCTTCGGAATCTGTCCGGTCTTCTGGGCATAGGCAAAAATTTCCTGAGCGGTCACATCAATCCCATCGGAATGAAACGCATCCCCCATGCAAATACCAAGCGCAAGGACTTCAATCTCATAACGGTCATAAAGCTCTTTCGTCAGGTCACAGGTGGAATCACAGGTTATCTTGATCTTTGACATGTAAATCGCTCCATTTTCTCAGTTTTAATTTAGCTTAACGCAAGATTCTCAATTCAGATTCAAGCCTACATCAACTCTTGTTGAACTTTGACATCTCTGCGACGTTTCAGAACCGGCCTCCAACCTGACGCACCCCCGTTTTCAAGTGAAAACGGGGGATGAATCTCAACTACTTTAAAACCGTTTTTCCGGGAATCCCAGGAGTCGTCATTCGAGCAACATTCAAAATATTTGCCAGTTCTTCCGGTGTCAGAAGTCCCTGATCCAGCGCAAGCTGGCGAACGGAAATTTTCCTTGCGAGTGCATCTTTTGCCAGATCAGAGGCCTTGCTGTAACCGATATAGGGGCAAAGCGCCGTAACAATTCCCACGCTGGACTCCACCAGTTCTTCACATCGATCCTCATTGGCTGTAATTCCATCGACACAATTAACCGTAAACGTATCGACCGCACGTGTCAACTCGTCAATTGACTGAAACAGGCAGCGAAATATGACCGGTTCAAAGGCATTCAGCTCCATCTGCCCGGCCTCCACCGCCATCGAAATCGTCACATCGTTGCCCGCCACCCGAAATGCCACCTGATTCACCACTTCCGGGATCACAGGATTGACTTTGCCGGGCATAATCGACGACCCATTTTGTCTGGCAGGCAGATTGATCTCTCCGAATCCGGTTCGTGGTCCCGAAGACATCAGCCGCAGATCATTGGCAATTTTTGACAGCGCAATAGCGCAGTTGCGCACAGCACCGGATACTGCCGCAAAGCAATCGACGTTTTGGGTTGCGTCAATCAGGTCCTCCGCCTGCAAAAACTCTGCCCCCACAGCCTCAGAGAGAATCTTTGTCACTGTGCGGAAATACGCATCGTCAGCATTAATGCCAGTTCCGATGGCTGTACCACCCATATTGATTTTCAGCAGTTCATTGCTGGAATGGTGAACCCGTGCCAATCCCCGGGCAACAGAAGTCGCATAGGCATGAAATTCCTGCCCCAGGCGAACGGGTACAGCATCCTGAAGCTGTGTACGCCCCATTTTGATAATCGGATCAAATACTTCCGCTTTTCGTTCAAAGGAATGGTGCAGAGTAAGCAGAGACGCCTCCAACCGACGCATCAGAATCAAGGTCGTCATTTTTCCTGCGGTCGGAATAACATCATTGGTAGACTGCCCGCAGTTGACATGGTCATTGGGGTGGATCAGACTGTAATCGCCGCATTTTCCGCCGAGGTGAACAATCGCCGCATTGGCAATCACCTCATTGGCATTCATATTCATAGAAGTCCCTGCACCGCCCTGCATCGGATCCACGATGAACTGATCGTGATAATTTCCCTTCACTATCTCGTCGCAGGCCCAGCAGATCGCCGCTGCACGGCTGCGATCAAGCACACCGGCCTGTGCATTTGCAATTGCACAGGCCTTTTTGACAAGAGCAAGACTGCGAATCATTTCCGGATGGATTCTGCTTCCGCTGATGGAAAAGTTTTCCACCGCACGCAGGGACTGAATGCCATAATAAGCATCCTTCGGAATTCTTTTTTCCCCAATGCTGTCACACTCCAGACGTGTCTGTTCCATAGCTCTCCTTCTCTCTGCAAAGATAACATCTCCGCCTCTGCATATCCTGCGGAATTGTTTCAATTTTCGGATGCAGTATAGCATGATAAATGATTCTTTTCAAGAATATCCTGTACTTTTCGTGTCATGTCACAAATAATATACATCTGTCTTGTCATATGTATTGCATTGTGCTATACTATGCCCGTCGTGCAACACCACGCACACAAAAGAATCAGCGCACATCAGGTGCGGGAAATGAGGAAGGTATGACAAGACAGGAGGAAATCGCAAAGCTCAAAAAAGAGCGAAATGCTGTTATTCTGGCGCATTACTACGTCGCGCCGGAGGTGCAGGAGGCAGCAGACTATATCGGTGACTCTTTTTATCTGAGCAAGCTGGCTCAGGGGTTGGAGTGTTCTGTGATTGTATACTGCGGTGTCGGATTTATGGGAGAAAGCGGCAAACTTCTCAGCCCCGGCAAGCGTGTATTGATGCCCGATATGCAGGCGGACTGCCCCATGGCGCATATGGTCACAAAGGAAGAAATCGAGGGTTATCGCACCCGTTTTGATGACCTTGCAGTTGTCTGCTATATTAACTCAACCGCCGAAATCAAATCCTGGTCTGATGTCTGTGTTACCTCTGCAAATGCCGTGAAGGTCGTCAGGAATCTGCCAAACCACAATATTCTGTTCGTTCCCGACCGAAATCTCGGCACCTATGTGGCACAGCAGGTTCCGGAAAAGAAT